>CAYYVK010000050.1:0-1500 GCA_964475145.1 uncultured archaeon | reverse complement strand
TTTTGTTATTTGTTTTTAATGCCGCTCGGCATGGTGTTTTTCACATAAAAGTTCAGCATTCTCAATGGTAGTCGGACCACCTTCAGCCCAAGGTTTTTTATGATGAGCATGCCATGTTTTTTATGAAGGTCCTCTCCACATACGCTACACTTCCCGTTGTATTTTCTAAAAATAGCTATTCGTTCTTCTTGTGTAAATTCTCTCTTCTCATGTCTAGTGGTTTAAGGTCTCCAACATACTCCCAGAATCTTTTAAATATTATTTCGTGACGTTTTTGTATGTTATCTTTACTTGTAAGGAGTTTTTGGAAAGAGTAGGAGATTTGCTCATATTGCCTTACAAAAACTATACAGTTTGGTGGAAGTATTTTAAAGGAAAGAAGCTTTCTTTTTTGGTCATCATGGTGGTCTTAGCAAGAGTGAGATGCTAGTGCCTTTTGCAAGATGCTAGTGCCTTTTGCAAGTGCTATGCTTTCAGAACTTATAGATTAAAAATGAAAAATTATGCTAGTCTTCTGTAAGGATTCCTTATCCCATCCCACTCAAACTTTTCAGTTGGAGGAGCTCTTCTTGCAAATTCATTGCTTTCCTTCAAAACTAGCAACAAATCAGGTCTTGCTACAACAAACAAAGGATTTCCCTCTTCTCCATACTTAGCTATTTCTCCGTTTTCTTTCACTACAGTAAAAATTGCATAAGGGAAAGCTGGATAATAGCTTAGATTTCCGTTTTCATACTTGCCCAAAGCATCGCCAAAGGCAAAATGGCCGTAAGAAGGGATTACAGTTTTGAATTTTTGTCTAAGCATTTCATGGTTTTGCTGGTTATAGCCCAAGCCACTAACCATTACTGTATCTACATTTCTCTTATCGCCGAAAAACAACTCAAAAGGAGCAAGCATCACCCAAGCACTTCTCACAAAGGTTATGCTGTCATCGTACTTCAGAAGGTGTTTTGTCTTTTCTATTTCTAGTGAAAAGTACTCTTTGACTACCTTTATCATTTCTTCTGGTCCTTTTGCCATAGCCCTCTCCATAATTGGCTTTAGGCCGAAGACTCTCAGTGGTATAAAGTAGGGCACGCCACCTAACAGGTTTATTGCTCTTTCGTTCACCTCTTTGTAAACACTGGCAGGTCCGTGAATTATTGTGTGTGGACGTCCTGGAACTTTATCTCTGAGGTAGAACGAAAGGTAATGTGCTTGCTTTTTTGCATAATCCTCTGACCAAAAACAATACTTTGGTTCACCTGTTGTACCAGAAGAAAAAGACCATCTTGGATTTTCTAAATTTATTGGTGTAAAGGAAAGCCAATTAGTCCTTAACAAGCTTTGGTCAACCTCTAGCTTTGATAAATTGTACAAAGTCTCTTCTAAGTTGCTCGTAACAGTTTCTTCTATAAGCTTTGGTGTAAGCCTTTCTTGCCAGTATGGAGTGTTCACTCTATGGTATTCTAGGATCTCGCATAAGTATGCTTCTAAGTCTATTTTCCTATTTTCCCA
>CAYYVK010000049.1:0-1561 GCA_964475145.1 uncultured archaeon | reverse complement strand
TTCTAAGTAAACGAACACCACAGTTTATATCAAAACCAATTCCACCTGGTGAAAGCCCACCTTCATAATAATCTAAGGCAGCAACTCCACCAATACAATTTGACACTACAAAGCCGTTTGCAATGAAATTATGATAAGGATTGTCTACAGTAAAATCATAAACCCAATTACTGTCTTCCGCCTTTTCAATTTTAGCTATTTTGTCCCATACAATTTCTAAAGAGTTATTTTTAAGATAATCCTCAAAATTCGGAAAATTACGAGGAGTGGAGATTGTAATGTGCTGTTTTCCTTTTTTAATCGCTTGACATACGCTTATGACAAACCTTCTTGTTAATGGATTATCAGTTGCTAGTTTTGAGGCAATCCTCCTATAACTTAAACCTTCCTTTAGCAAAGCTTGTATCACATCGATGGTTTTCCGTTTTTCTTCCAAAATTCTTTCCTTATATTTTAAGTATTGTGTAGCAATTCTTGCGATATAGTTCTTTTCTTTATTGTATTCAAACCCGATTCTAGACCAAAGATTCTTTAAACTTTCTAATTTAGAAGAAAAGACTAGCTCCAATGTCCATGTAATTTTTCCACTTTTATTTACATGCTTTCTCCTTTTAGTAATTCGAATTGTGTCTACACCAAACTCCTTAAGAAGTTCTGAAATATCGTTTAAAAACTCTTTTCCATTTTCCAAAAAATCTTCAGCTTTATTCATGGAAAGAACAGGGGGTTGAAACTTTTTCCCTCTGGATAATGGCTTTGTTAATTCTGCCCCAAAAAAAGCCGCTAAAAACAATCTTTTTTGCCAAAGAGGTGCTCGTCGAATCCATTCTGGTACTCTATACTTTTGGAACGCTTTTTTACCCAATGGTACTCCAAGTGATTTAAGAAGAATAACTAAACTACTAGCGTTTACAAAAAAGGAATACGAAGTGTAGACTCTTTTTTCTCCTTTGCGAACAAGAGTTTTTTGGCAAACATGAATAGGGGAGGGAGTATAACCTATTTTAATAATATCTTCTCTTATTTTCTCCAAGTCTTCTTTATTCTTACTTGGAAAATGAATAATTCCATCTCCTCTTTTACCGATAAAATTCATAGAGCCATCCCCAAAAACAAATCCTATTATTTTTAGAAGATACGGTAACTTCGGGTGATTGTATGTTAAAGGTAGAAGAGATCTTTTTTTAAGAGCCAAGAGATTTTGTTCGAATCTGACACTGCCCGATTCTATTCCTAACTCCAAAAGTGTCCTTTTGATATCATCTTCTGATACAATAATTTCGTTTGAAGGTTCTTCATAAGCAACACCTTCGAAAGGATAAATTGCAACTTCATCACCTTCTGATAAAAATTTTAATGGTACCATTCCATGGGGTGTGTAGAAGGGATGATCTGCTGTTGCTATAATTGTATTTCCACTTTTCGTAGTTAGTTTAAAGGTAGAAGATTTAACTTTAAAAAATCTTTGGATAGTGGCGTTTTCTGTTTCACCAGTCAAAAGATTTACACACCTTAAACTCTTATTTTCCCATTTCTCTTCAAATTGCTTAATTGGAATAAA
>CAYYVK010000048.1:0-1743 GCA_964475145.1 uncultured archaeon | reverse complement strand
AACATGTTTAAACAACAGCTGAAAGAATTGTACAAACAAGTTTAGAATGTTCCAGTCTTATAAAAGATAAAAAACTTTTTCTACCTTTTACTAACAATTACTTATGAAGAACCTTGAGGTTGCAAAGATTCTTAAAGAAATTGCTATTTACTTAGAAATGGATAATGTACAGTTTAAGCCTCGTGCCTATGAAAAAGCAGCAAAAGCGATCGAAGCTCTGACAGAGCCAGTAGAGGAAATTTTCAAAAGAGGAGGAAAAGAAGCTTTAATGGAAATTCCTGGTGTTGGGGAGAGCATTGCAGAAAAGATTGCAGAGTTACTAACAACAGGGAGGCTGAAATATTACGAAGAGCTTAAGCAGAAAGTACCAGTAGACTTAGAAAGCTTCCAAGGGATAGAAGGCTTAGGCCCGAAGAAAATAAAAGTTCTATGGGAAAAGCTTAAAATTAAAAACATAGACGATTTGGAAAAAGCTGCTCGCGAGCATAAAATATGCAAGCTTCCAGGGTTTAAAGAAAAGACTGAGCAGAACATCTTAAAGGGAATAGAGTTTGCGAGGAAGAGTAAAGGAAGGTTTATTCTTGGCTTTACCCTACCTTTGATAAGAGAAATAGAAAACAGGCTTAAAGCTCTACCAGAGGTTAAGCGTGTAGTAGTTGCAGGCTCAGTAAGAAGGATGAAAGAAACTATTGGAGACGTAGACTTTTTAGTAATTTCTGATAACCCACAAAAAGTTATGGACTTCTTCGTTTCTATGCCAGAAGTAATAGACGTTATGGGAAAAGGAGAAACAAAGTCTTCAGTTAAACTAAACAATGGAATGGACGCAGACTTGAGAGTTGTACCAGAAGAAAGCTTTGGTGCTGCTTTGCAGTACTTTACCGGTAGCAAGGATCATAACATAGTTTTGAGAAGGATTGCAATAGAAAAAGGATGGAAGCTTAGCGAGTACGGCCTATTTGACAAGAACGGGAAGCAAATAGCTGGGAGGACAGAGGAAGAAATATACGAAAAGCTTGGCTTGTCATGGATTCCCCCGGAGCTTAGAGAAAACACTGGTGAAATAGAAGCAGCATTAAAAGGTAATTTACCAAAGCTTATAGAGTATAAGGATCTTCGTGGTGATTTACAAGTTCACTCAAACTGGACTGATGGAGCAAACACGATAAGAGAAATGGCAGAAGAAGCTAAAAAGCTTGGATTGGAATACATAGTGATATCCGACCATGCTAAGTCTTTAGCAATGACAGGTGGTCTTGACGAAAAAGCAATAGAAGAGCAAGGAAAGGAGATAGACAAAATTAACGAACAATTAGAAGGGATAAGAGTTTTGAAGGGTGTAGAAGCAAACATACTAAAAGACGGAAGAATTGACTTGCCTGACAGTGTGCTTAAGCAACTGGATTTTGTCGCTGTTGGTGTTCACTCCCACTTTAATATGAGCAGGGAAGAGATGACAAAAAGGATAATAAAAGCTATACAAAACGAGCATGTTGATTACTTGTGCCATCCAACAGGGAGGCAAATACAGAAAAGAGAGCCTTATCCAGTTGACATACAGAAAATAATAGAGGCTGCGAAAGAAAACAATGTGGCTCTTGATATAGACGCTTATCCTGATAGGCTTGACTTGAAGGACGAACACATAAAGCTTGCTATTGAAATAGGTGCTAAGCTTGGTATTAGCTCTGATGCTCATAGCAAAGTTCATCTCCACTTTTTAGAGTTTGGAATTGCTCAAGC
>CAYYVK010000047.1:0-1873 GCA_964475145.1 uncultured archaeon | reverse complement strand
GCTGAAAGGCCTGAGATGGAAAGGTTTAGGCGAAGAGTATGAGTGAGATAGAAGCTGTCTACAGAATCTGGTTAAGAGAGGTTATAAGGTATTGGAGAGATAAGTCGAGAATAGTTAGCTCTTTTGTTCAGCCCATTCTTTTTCTTTTAGTCTTGGGAGGAGGTTTTAGCTTTGTTAGGCTTGGGAGTTTAAGCTACCAAACTTTTCTTTTTCCAGGAATAGTTGCTATGTCCTTAGTTGGTATATCTATCTCGTCAGGTATATCCGTGATTTGGGATAGGGAGTTTGGGATATTGAAAGAGATTTTAGTTGCTCCTGTCCCAAGAACTTCAATTTTCGTGGGTAAAGCTTTAGGTGGATGTATTACAGCTTTGATACAGGGGGTTATAGTTTTAAGCTTAGCATTCTTGGTAGGCGTTCCACTTACTGTAGGTTCTTTCATCTTATTGGTTGGTTCGATGGTGATAATTTCTTTGGGGTTGGCGAGCATAGGGTTGATTATTGCCTCGTTGATAGAAACAATAGAAAGCTTTAGAGTGATAATGAACTTTTTGATTTTCCTATTGATCTTTCTGAGCGGAGCTTTCTATCCTTTACAAGAAGCTCCTGAATGGTTGAAAATTGTTTCTTACTTTAATCCCTTGACTTATGGAGTCGAGTTGCTCAGATCTGTTATCATCAGTGTTTCTTCCATCCCGTTTTCACTTAGTTTTACTATAGCTTTACTCTTTTCTTTAGTAAGTATTTTGGTTGGTGCTCTGGCATTTAATAGACAGAAATGAATAAAATTAAAATTGAGAAAGATTGGTAGTGAGATGCCTGCTAAAAAATGGCTCAACAAAAACGTAGCAGCGATGGGATTTACAAGCCTTTTTAGCGATGCAAGCCATGAAATGGCTACGGCTGCTTTACCTTCTTTTCTAACAGAATTAGTTGGATCTGTCACTGCACCTCAATTGCTTGGCTTGATTACTGGCTTATCAGACGCTTCTTCAAGCTTTGTGAAAATTTTTTCTGGTTGGTTAAGCGATAAGTTCAGAAAGAGAAAGCCTTTAGTTGCATTAGGTTATTTTCTTACTGGAACTTTTGTTGGAATTATAGCGTTTGCAAGAAATTGGTTTGAAGTTTTAACTTCCAGAGTTTTAGCATGGGTTGGAAGAGGAACAAGGGAGCCTCCAAGAGATGCTTTACTTTCTGAGTCTGTTGACAAGAAACATTATGGTCATGCCTTTGGCTTTCATCGAGCAATGGACACCCTAGGAGCAATAATAGGTCCTTTAATTGCTTTCTTTCTAATACCTTTAGTTGGTTTTAGAAATATTTTTCTCATATCGTTTATTCCTGGGTTGTTGGCTGTTCTTACTATAGTAATGTGCGTTAAAGAAAAGGCTAAAAAACGTAGAGGAAAGATGAAGGGATTGGTAGGAGATGTAAAGGGTTTGCCTAGAGAGTTTAAGTTATTCCTTTTCATCATGTTCGTTTTTGGAATAGGAAATTTTAATCGGACCTTACTTTTGCTTAGAGTACAAGAAGTGATAACACCTGTAAGTGGAATTATCGTTGCAGGTAGCATGGCTGTTTTGTTTTACACAATAAGAAACATTGCTCAAGCTGCAGCAGATTATGGTGTAGGAGCTTTAAGCGATAGGATTGGAAAGAAGGTTTTATTAGCATTCTTAGGATTTTTCTTATTTGGTGTTGTGTCTTTGGGATTTGTTTATGTGAACACTAACCTATTTTACTTCACCTTTCTTTTTATTCTATCTGGAATAAGTGCAGCCACGTATACAGCGTTAGAAAAAGCTTATGCAGCAGAGCTTTTGCCATCAAACATAAGAGGGACTGGTTATGGCGTGTTACATACGATTGATGG
>CAYYVK010000046.1:0-1884 GCA_964475145.1 uncultured archaeon | reverse complement strand
CTTCATCTCTATACCTTTTCTTAGACCATTCGGCCTTTCTATCGGATATATTCCTGTAACATCTTTTGTATAAACAGTATTTCCATTTCTATCTACATCTATTCTTAAAAACTCATAAGGTCTTCTTAATATCAAATTTTCAAAATCATCCAAAAACATTCCCTGAATGCTGGCAAGCTTTCTTACATATCTTTTATCTACAATCTCCAATTTACTTCCTCTCTTCTCTAAAACTTTTCTCCTTTCCCAGTATCCCAGAGAAGATGGGTTTCTCTGAATCTCTCTCGCATTTTCAACCTCTATAATTCCATTATCCACATCTAGGACATACTTCAACTGTTATCCTAGGTATCCTCCACGCATACTTTTCTTTGGGAGCGAGCTTGAAATGTTTGAAGAAGTCGTAGCCCTTCTCATACTCTACAAGTATCCAGTGTCTTCCAAGCTTATCTTTATATGCTCTAGATATCCTGTCTGGAGATATCTTCAGACCAGGCTTCAAGGACTCTTCTAGAACTCTACCCCTATATTCTTCGGGGACTTTCAAGAATAATAGACTGCCCTGTCTATAGACGTCATCGAACGGCCCAAGCATTATCTTCTTCAAACTACATATAATATATAGCTTTTTGGTAATAAAATCTGGTGTCGATTTCTGCTGTAAAAGATAAATTTAAACGAACACCTTACTACTTCCTACTCATGCTTCATAATATAAGGAATTATCTTGCCCCTTGGTTCTATTAACCTAAAGATGTATATTATAAAAAAGCACGCTGCCCATATGCTAAGGGGGCGAAGAATAAATGGAGTTGGTAAAAAAAATACTACAGTTACCCATGCTATTAAAATGCTTGTGACAAAAATCCTTTCAAACCAATGACCGAAAAGATATTCTCCCCAAAACCCCGCCTTTCCAAAAGGAATCCATCTATATTTCGCTTCTTCAAAAGCCTCTTCAAGATCTGTTCCTTTGACTACCTCAACTATTTGTACCCTCCAGACATCTATGTTCCTTGCCCGGAATTCACAGGCTATTCCAAAAAAGAAACATATAGCAACTCCTCCTATAGGAAAAAGCCAAAGGAGATCTGTTAATTTCAATTGGTATAAGGTAATAACTAAGCCAAAGAGAGCAACTTCTAAACTTGTTAATAAACTTTGGTAACTTGTCCGTATCTTAGATTCATGATCCATAGCACTTAGGTAAATCGATAGTTTATCAGCCCAATCGCATGTAATGATTCCTTCGCGAAATTTTACGGGTTTTTCTCCCAACGTTAAAGTCTTTTTCCGTTTTCTCATTATGAGAGTGCAAATAAACGCTAATACACCAAATTCTGTTATTACAGCCAACCTCTCTGAATTCCAATTCGGGAGGGAAGATAGAAAGCTAAATGGCGGTAACCAATCAAGAAAACTAAAAAAGAACTTGTGAAGGAGTGGTTCTTTATAGAAAGGAATTTGAATAGAGAAGAGGTTCGAAAGATGCAGTACAACCCAATCAAAATCAGGGAAGATAGAAAAAATTAAACCAATCTTGTAGCCTCTCCACATTCTATAAAAAATGAAAACAATTAGAAAGACAATAATAGAATGATATGAAACCCAAAACTCATCTTCTGGCAATGGCATAGGTGGATGATAAGTAAACCTTGCCAATTTGTCTAAAATTCCATGAGAAAGGATGGCTATAAAAGCAACAAGGCAATGGTATAGATGAATAGACTGTACACGTACCTTCTTCATAGTTTTTTGAACTAGAATTCCCATAACCAAATGAGTTGGGCCTTGCATTTTCGTATAGACCTCTGTTAGACTTTATCTCTTCGCTCTTTAATAAGATTTTTGTGGCTGCTCCTTATGTTCTTTTATGGATGTTCT
>CAYYVK010000045.1:0-1884 GCA_964475145.1 uncultured archaeon | reverse complement strand
CAAAAGCTTCTTATCTCTTCAGCAACGTAAGCGTATTTTACTGGAATAAAAGTGTTGTTTATTTCTTTTACTTTGTACTCAATTTCGTTGCAGAAAAGCGTGCAGTTTTCTGTTTTAAAACAAATTGTATCCTTTGTGTTTAGAAGTGGGGGCGGAGATTTTAAGTTGTATCCTGTTTTGATTCCATCGAAATAGCCTTTAGTGTAAAAGTTGTGTATATTTATCAAAGTATATATTGAAATAGCTAAAACAATAACATCCCTAACAATCCTAAACTTTTCTGATAAGTGAGCTCCAAAAATCCCCATCATTCCCACCAAATCGATTTTTCAAGCCATTTAGTCTTTTTGTACCAGTTTGTAGCGTATTCAAAAGCTTCTTCCCAAGTATTGAAGAACTTCATTTCAGAGTTCTTGCTTTCTTGAAATATTATTTTTCCATCTTCTGGATAGCTTGATTCGTTCTCATCTTCAGGCCAAGGAACTACTTCTTCGTTGGTATCGTACATTTCCTTAACAGGGTCAGCCATGAAGTACATTCTTTTCATAAAAGTTGTTGGCTTTCCAGAGGTTCCTTTGTAAAAGTAAACTGCGCAAACTGTTTCTTCCTTGTTCAAAACTGGCAAAGCCATAAAATCTGTAACCTTTTTAATTCTCTTGTCTATGCTGTCTAGAATTTGGGTAGTGTAGTAAATTGTTAGCCCTCTCTTCCTGCTTCTCGCCAAAGTGTTTGTTATAAATATTTTTGCCAAAGAGTGAGTTCTCGAATCTGCATTTAGCCAAAGCTCATCTCCGCCAAAAACCCCCTCCCTTATGCTGTTGAAAGTTTTCATAGAGCCGACAAACATGTAAGGTATTTTGTATAAGTGGTAATTCGCATAAACCCTAGCCCCATTTACGAACCACTGCTTCCAAAGCAAGTAAGTCATTGTTAAAGTTTTACCAGCTCCGAGCTCTCCAACTATGGCAATCAATACCATTAGTGAACCACCTCACATTCTACTCCGCTCACCTCCTTAATATATTGATTTAGATTCCAAGCCATTTGGTCTTTTTTAGGATAGAGCTTTACTGAAGGCCAAAGGTATAATGGAAACTTCACTTCAAGCTCTATAACTCCGTTATTAACTTCCTTTTCGAACTTAATATTTCCAGGCAGTTTAAACTTTTTCCACTCTTCGTTTACCTCGGCTTCAAATTTATCCAAAGCTTCCATAATTTTTTTGACTTCGTCTTCGCTTAAAGGCTCTGCTTCAACCTTTTTAAAAATCCTTCCTTTCTTCTCCGCGTTTTTAGCAATTACGAACTTCATGTTGCTTGCTCCAGTTTGGGCTTCAAAGCCTCCTTTTTCTTTTGAATGTACTCTATCAAAAGGTCTAGGAAAGTCTTTTCATCCCCTTCTTTATTCGGAGCATTATCGCTCATTAATTCTTCCACCCATCAGCTGGATGGAGCAACTTCAGAGGTTGTAGCACCCGTTGCACTTTCAAGCTTGGGTGCTGCAGCTCTGTGCTTCGCCCTTATCAAGTCTATTAGAAGCTCCAAAAAGCTCTTCTTCTCTTCTTGCTCTTGCTGTTCTTGCATTAATGGGCCATAGTAGGCTTCTTGCAGCGCTTCGCTAACTTTTTGAGTTACCTCACCTTCAGCCACGCATTATCACCTCCTTTTAAGCTAATCCGGATATGAGAGAGACCAACCCTTTACCCTTTTTAGTTTCTTCCATGGCCTCTCTCAATCCGGTTCCAAATATCAGCATCTCTCTTCTGCCGAGCCTCATCCTGGATATTCTAAATTTAAGGAAGTTATCAATAAAATTTCTCATAGCATCCGAATCAAAATATTCAGCGATGTTAGTCATAACAGATAAGTAAAAAACTTCTTTCGG
>CAYYVK010000044.1:0-2002 GCA_964475145.1 uncultured archaeon | reverse complement strand
TGGTTTTCTGGCTGGTTGTCTATTGCTTGTCTTGGCCAGTGAGCTACGTCACAAACCCAGTCAGGATCTTGAGGCATAGGGTCAAGAAGGCATGGTCCATCTTCTAGGTTTCTTGTTTTAGCAACATCCTTACATGCCTGGACACACAAATCTATCAAGCGTTGGGGCTTTTGCGAAGGTTGATGCGGAACATACACCATGTAAAAAGCCAGTATAATTATAGCAATTACTGCTATCAGTAAACACATGTGTGAAACTCTCATACAATTCTTATTAAATTTGTGCCAGTTTAAAACTTTTTCTAATGCTACGATAGATTTATATACTGGAAAATGTTACTATTTTTAAGTGGTTAAAATGAACAAAACTGAAAAATTGCTGTACTTTTTGCAAAGAGGTTTAGACGCGAGTAAACCAGCAACTTTGCCTAAACAAATAGACTATAAAATATTCCCTGAAATGAAAAAGATAGAAGAGAAAAAGTCAGAGGAAGAGCTAAGCCTGCATGCATGCTCTTACCTAATTCCTTGTAGAGACTATCCGAAAGAAGAAAAGAAGTAGAAAGATTTCTAAATCCAAACCAATTATAAATTATGCTCATAGCAGCTACTGGCGATGTTCATTCACCTAGATACTATGAAGAGTTTGTTTCTGCTTTGGATAGGTTGCAAGTGAAGCCAGACTTACTGCTGCTTGTAGGCGACATGATAGAAAGGGCAAACGTGAAAGAATTTGAAAGGATAAACAACGCACTCTTTGGCAAGGTTGCATGCCCAATAGTAGCATGCTTTGGAAACAATGAGTGGGAAGAATGCAGAGAAGAGCTAAAGGAAAAATATAAAGAAATTAAGTTTTTGGACGATGAAAGTGTTGTTTTGCGAGTAAGCGATAAGTCTGTAGGTATATTCGGTTCTACTGGTGCTCTTGACGAGCCTACCAAATGGCAGAAAGCAAACGTACCAAACATAGAAAATATTTACAAGCGAAGGTATGAGACGGCGGATGGACACTTGCAAAGGATGAACGTAGATTTTAAGATTTTGCTTTTGCATTATGCTCCTACTTATAAGACTTTGGAAGGAGAAAATCCAAGGTTTTTCAGCAGCATGGGTTCTCTTTACTGGGAAAATTTGTTGATTAATAGGAAGCCAAACTTGGTAGTTCATGGCCATGGGCATAGAGGAAAAAAGCAGGCATGGGTAGATACAGTACCTGTTTTCAACGTTGCTTTGCCTTTAAACCAAGAAATTGTAGTTATAGATACGGAAAAGCTTAAGGCTGGGTTACAAAAGTTTGTTTAAAATTTTACTTATGATAAAAGCAGTTTTGTTCGACTTGGACAACACGCTAATAGATTTTATGAGGATGAAAAGGCTTTCCTGTGAGGCAGCAATAGATGCGATGATAGACAATGGCCTAAAAATTTCTAAAAGAAAAGCGATGAAGATTCTTTTTAAGCTGTACGACAAGTACGGATGGGAGTACCAAAGAATATTCCAAGTTTTTCTTAAAGAAGTTTTGGGTAAGATAGACTACAAGATCATGGCTGCTGGAATAGTTGCTTACAGAAGAATAAAGGAAGGGTTGCTCTACCCTTATCCAGGTGTTTCTTCTACACTCGAAGAATTGAGAAAAAGAGGTTATAAGCTAGCAATTCTTTCAGATGCCCCAAGAATTCAAGCATGGATTAGACTTGCTGCTATGGGAATTCATGACAAGTTTAATGTTGTAATAACTTTCGACGATACAAAAGAAAAGAAACCAAGTAGAAAGCCTTTCTTACTTGCTTTGAAAAAGTTGGGAGTGAGCTCGGAAGAATGTATGATGGTTGGCGATTCTGTGGAGAGGGACTTGAACACTGCTAAAAAGCTTGGGATGACAACAGTTCTAGCAGTTTATGGACAAGTAGAAAAGGAATCAGGGAAGGCTGACTATGAGATAAAAAGCATTGACCAGTTGTTAAAAATTCTGAGTTAGAGTTTCATTCTTTGGAACTCTACTC
>CAYYVK010000043.1:0-2031 GCA_964475145.1 uncultured archaeon | reverse complement strand
AAAGTAAAGCTTAGTGGTGATGGAGAGCGGGTAACGTATCTACAGCTACCTACAAATATTCATAGGTAGCTACAGGTATCTTCAGCTACCACAACCCCTGCAACAGGCTCCTCAAAATCTTCTTTCCGCTTTTAACTTCATCTCTTCAAGGTTTACGTATTTCCGTCTAAGCTTTTGTAGCTCCTGAATGACGAAATCCTCAACAGTTCCTTTTTGTGTAAAGCGTTTAACCACCTTCCTCAAAAGATATGACTTTATTTTCAATTGCCTTTGCAAAGTACCTTATCAATTCAGTAGTTACTGAGATTATCATCTCTGTAGTAGTTCTTGGTGCTGGACCTGGATGCGGGCCTCCATAATGTACAAAATCTGTTAACTCTTTTATCAACTTACCTACCCTTTGTGGAAAATCTTTTGATTCTTCTACAACTTTTATCTTAGGTACTAGCTTTTTCCCTAATACTTCAAGCGAATTTCTAACAAAGGTTCTTGCTCCTTCGACATTGTTCTCTTCCAATCTAAAATAAGCATCCCACAAATAGCTAATGGCTTCGTTAAGTGTAGGTTGTTCCAAACTTAAAGAGATCAAGTCCGCCTCAATTTTTGAAAAATATTCAAAACACCCTTTCGCTACCATAACCTACGCATCTAATTTCTAAAGGTAAAAAAGGTCTTCTGTCATAGGCGATAAGAATAATTGTAACTTCATAACCCTTTCCGATATTAAAACGGGATGCTACATCTTCAGGTAAAACTAAACAAGGTATCCATTTTTGCCCATTCCAACACTCAGCAGTTTTTAATTCAAGCTCTTTGAACGGTTTAAATCTTTTCACAAGCTTGCCCCTTTCATTTCTAATCTCAATAAGATAGATTTTCACATTCTTATTCCCTCTATGTGTGGGAATACATTAACGAGTCCGCTCAAATCAATAATGTACCTTCCTCCGGAATTTATGAAATTTATACTAGAAGTAATTATTGCAGGCATTTTTAATCTACCTTAATCCTAGTTTTTCCAGTAAGAAGCAAATTCATCATCCCTTACTTAATTCTTTTTAGTCTCGTTTTTTCTTTTCTTTCTATTTCAAGCTTTTTATCAACTGTAGAAAGAATTTCTGCGATTTTTTGTTGTTCTAGAGTTGGGGTAAAGGAATTTTAAGGTTTTCAACAGTTCTTCTCGAAGCTCTCTGTCTTCCAGTTGTTCCAGTCATCGAAACAATAATTCCATTTCTGAATTAGGAAAATTTTAGCACATAAAAAAGAAATAATTTATCAATTCTCTTGCAATGGATAGTAAACGCCTCTGTAGTAGCGAGAACAATGTTGCAAGAAATATCTTCAGGTACTATCCCCTGCTTTTCATTCTCTAAGCAGGGTGTAATCTTAGCTAGGAGCAAATCGCCACGTTCACAATAGGTAAAACTTTTAACTTTTTCCTTTGGACAAACTTCATATTTTATAAATATACCTGGGTCAGGAATAAGTTCCATTGGAATGAAAGCAGCTTATCAAACTTGCTAACCACTCTGTTGCTTCTAATTTCTGCTACTTCATTAAGCTTGACAACCTCCCACTCTTTCGGAATCCTTCCAATCTCAGTATCCTTAACTTAAACTCCTTATGCCCTATTCCCTTGGTTTTTTGAATTGCTTCATCGATAGTAGAAAAAGTTTCAGTAATTTTTGTTGCTCTTAAAGTTCTAGACTTTGTATCAAAAATTTTCAAAAAAGTTTGTGTAATAATGGGATGTATGGTTTTTAAAGCAATCTGATTAAGCCTCTTAGATTTAAGCAGATAAAAGAGAAAAGGCAAGTAAGTCTTCGATTTCATTGTAACTTTCGCTATAAATTGCGTTATCGCTTATCCATGCCTTCCCTTTCCTTAAATGTATTTCTCCAGAGATCAGCGAAAAAGGTGCCGCTCATTGGTTGCTAGAATTGCTTTCTTTTTGGTGTTTCGTTGTTATTTTGGTTATATCTGCGAGTAGGTCACTTAGTATGCTTGCAGTCATGCCTATTAGTATAGAGA
>CAYYVK010000042.1:0-2109 GCA_964475145.1 uncultured archaeon | reverse complement strand
TGAACTATTTGCTCTTGAGTTAAGATTCTAGGCTCCCCGACTAACGGAGCATTCCTAGTCACGATTAAAACTTTAACTTTATCTTTAATGTAATCTATGAGTCGCCTAAATCTTGTATCATCCATAGCATTCGTAACTTCGTCGACCACAAAGAAGGGTATCTCTTTGAAGAAAGTTTCTTTTGCAACAAAAGCCATTATCACAGCAACTAAACTACGCTCGGTTCCGCTTAATCTGTCAAGCTTAGTATAAACGCCGCCTTTTCGCCTTAGCTCGAGTTCAAAGTTTTCATCTATGTAAATCTTTTCAAACTCAGCAAGTTTTAACAACTCAAAAGCTTCTGTTAAGGACTTGTTAAGCTCATTTCTCATTTTTTCTTTTACTATTTGTATTCTTTCATTGTAATAATGTACTATTTGTTCCAGAACATTAATCCTTTTTTCAAGTATAACTAACTCCTTTTCTCCTTTTTGAAGGCTGATCATTTTTTGCTCCAACAATGAAAGTTGACTTTCTTTTTGCTTCTTTTCGTCCAAAAGTAGACTGTACTCGTCTAAAAGCCTCTTACTAACGGATGACATGATCTGCTTTTCTTCTTGTCTATACGAATCTATTCGTTTTTCTATATCGTCAGCTTCTAGCTTAAGATGCTCAAGCTTACGGGTTAGTTCATTTAGTTCTTTTATGTATCTGGCTTTGTTCTTTTTATGGTAATTGATTCTTTCTTGTAATTCTTGGATTTCTTTAACCAATTCCTCTGTAACTCTTTTAATTTCTGCCTCTAACTCCAAAATTTTGTTTTGTACCTCGTTCCGTTCAATTTTTTTCCTTTCTAAGGTTGCCTTAAGCTTTGATAGATTATCTTTTAACAATTCTAACTCTCTTCTAACGTCCTCTTTCTTAATTGGTCTACCACATTTCGGGCATCTTTCGAGTGTTAGCAGTTCTTCTCTGTCTTTTATTATATTTTCTAAATCTATAACTCGCTTCTCTAAACCTAATTCACCGATTTCAGGCTTTCCTCGGATGTCCCGCTCCAGCTCCCTTAACCTATCCTTAAAAGCGTCGAGATCGCTTCTTAATTGTGCTAATCGAACCGCACCCTCGGACTGCTCTTTTTGCTTTTTATGTAAAGCATCGCCCAGGCTTTTTATTTCTTCGTCTTCTTCGTTTATCCGTGACTCTAAAATTGAGGTTTCCGCAGATAATTCAGTAATTTGGCGTTTTATAGGAGCTTTTTCATTTTCAAGTTCATCAATTTTGCGGTGAATTTCGTCAATGCGAGTTTTAACTTCCTTGAACTCCTTGCTAGCAAGGATTTCGACAATACGGCTGTTTATCTTTCTTAAATCTGTTTCTAACTCTGTTATTGTTTTCTGTATTTCTTTTAGCGTAGCCTCAGTAACTTTCTTTTTATCAAGGTAATCATTTCGAAGGTTCCGATATAGGTTTGTCGCAACATCCCTTATTGCCTCAATTCTGTTAATATCAGTAAACGTTCGGAACCAATCAACTATGTTTTCCAAACTACCTCTTTCTACGTATTCAACTAGAGGATTCCCCTCCATAACAAAAATTACATCTTTCGCACGTCCATCTCCCAGTAATTTCTCTCTTTTTAGGTATTTCACCCCTTCTTTTGTTCGTGTTAAAGACACAAAAAATTTTTCAGAATTTTGCAATAGAACACTACCTGTTTCTTCAAAATCATTTAGATATTGGGCTGTCTCCTCTTCAGGAATATCCGATAGGAGCTTGAGAGCTTTTAAAAGAGAAGTTTTGCCAGCAGCATTGGGCGCGGTTACTATGTTTAATCCTTCCTTAAATGTGAAAGAATGTTTTCCTTGAAACACACCAATATTCTCAATCGTAAGTTTCCATTCACTCATAGGGCACACATTCCTCAACAAATCGCATTAATTCCTCTTTAATTGCTTCAACCCCTTTTTTGTATGCCTTAACCAATCTTTCATCAAGTTTTTCTAAATCTTTTCTTGTTAAGCTATAACTCATCAACGCTCACCCTAAATTCTTTAAGTTGCTCCTGGCATTCTTTAGTTAGCTCACTGCATTTTTTAGGTTTTCTGCGGCAAATTGGACAAATTCCTT
>CAYYVK010000041.1:0-2181 GCA_964475145.1 uncultured archaeon | reverse complement strand
TGAAAAGAAAAACAGCTACTTTTTCCATGTTACCAAGAATTGCTACACAAGCAATCAAAGCACCTACTGCATAAGTAAGGCTGTTTCCGGGAAATACCTTGGCAGGATATCTGTTGAAGACTAGAAAAGCAAGCAGGCTAGCTACAGTTGAAAAGGTAACAGTGGCTAGCCATAAGATTCCGTTAGACCAGGCAATAAAACCTAACGTGCTTAGGATGACAATACCCATAGATGCTTCTAATCCATTAAAGCCAGCAAGCATGTTAAACCCGTTAGCTGCACCAACAATACCTAAAGGAATTATCAAAAGAGGATAGATAATGCCAAAGTCTACAGAACCTATGAAAGGTATGCTTATTACAGAATTTCCAACGTTTATCACCATTAGAGGTATGGCTATAGGTATGGTAAGTAAAGGCTTCTGCCACTGAGGTAGGCCAACTTTCCATCCTAGTATATCGTCAACAAACCCTAAAAAGCCTGCTAGCAATAATGTAACAAGAATTGCTAAGACATCGACTAAGTTTGCTGTGGTAGACAAGTAAAAAGTTTTTATGAACACGTATACAAGCATAGCAAAAGTAACACCCATGATAAAAGCTACACCTCCAGCTTCTGGTACTTTTGGCTTAGAGTACTTGTTCATATCCTTTCCTAACAGCTTGGATTTTTTGGCAATTTTTATCCAGAGTTTAGTCAAGGAAAGAGTGGAAAAAAAGGCAGTATAAACTATCAACAAAAACAAATAAATAACAGGTATATCCGACATAATTTCGCCTAATACACGATTTTATAGATTATGTTTCCATCGCATGAGTAGCCTCTTTGCCAATATTGTTGGCAATCTTGTAATGGTGGTCCATTTTCATAAATTTTCTGGAAGTTTTGAGGATTATTTTCTAGGAACTGAACAAACTCCAAATCATATCTTTCTGCAAGATGAGAGTTTGTTGGATCTATGCTAAACTTTTGTATAAACAAGTGAGTTATTCCATGAGATTTTGCAACTTCTAGCGTATAGTTTAAGTCTCTACTCAAGGCAATGTCTGGCATGTTACCAGCAGCAATTCTTTGACAGTTATAAATTGCCCTATGAGCCCAAATTGTCATCAAGATAGCATCTTCAGGAACTTCTTCTGGATGAGCTTTTACCCAGTTGCATGCCTCAAAAAAAGTGGGCGAGAATTGCTTGACTGTTGCCATAGTATCAAGCTTGACCTTAAAGTTCTGGTATGCTAAGAGTATTATCAGAATTATTACAATAAGACCGAGGTACTTGTAGTAAGATGAAAAAATTTCATAAGTTTTTCCAAAGAAAATTGCAGCTATTGTTGTTATTAAGGGAGCCCAAGCTAGGGTATGCCTTGCAGTATCTTCGGCTCTTCCTGTAGAAATGTAAAACACAGCAAGGAACAAAAGAAGATAGAGAAGTATATGCTTTAACATTTCACCCCCTTCTTTTGAGAGTAGTAATAGCCCGATAAGAAAGCCAAGAACAACTAAAGGTAAACTTCCGTACGCAAAAGCTAAGTAGCCCATTATTCCCATTTTGTAAACACTTGCTTCTGTTGCTTCTTCAACAGTCCTTCCAGCAAACTGATATTTATCTTGCCATTTGTCAATCCCACAAGATTCCATGGGGAAAATTTTTAGATAGGGTATTGAGTAGCATGTTGGATTTTTATAGTAGTAGAAGTTTCTTACATAAAATCCAGCTTGTACAAGAAGCAAGATAGCAAGAACTAGAAGATACTTTTTCAGTGTAGCAAAACTTTTTGTTTTAAAAATTTCGTACAGGAATTCTAGACCAAAGAATAGATAGTAGGCATATCCCGGAGCTTTTGTAAAAGCAGCTAAAGCAGCAAAGATTGCAGAAAGAAACAAATACTTTCTTCTATTTTCTTTTGTGTAGAGAAGGAATGTAAAGAAGAACAGAGCACTATAAAAGGTAAAGAGCATATCTGTGTAAAAAAGTACAGAATATGTTACAAGAGAAGGTAGTGTGATTAAAAATATTGCTGAGATTAAGCCAATCTTTTGGTCAAAAAGTCTCTTAACTAGAATATAGGTTGCTAGGCCAGTCAAAAAAGCTATAAAAGGTGTAAGAAATCTTATTATGAATTCTTGAAAGCCTAACAAGAGGAAAAAACTAGCTTCCAACAAATTCCAGAGAGGAGGTCT
>CAYYVK010000040.1:0-2214 GCA_964475145.1 uncultured archaeon | reverse complement strand
TGTGTAGAAATCAGTAGGACCAAAGGTTAAATATATCTTTTTCTTCCTCGATTTTTCTTCAATTTCTCTTTCTATCTTAATTTTCAGAAGTTTGTAGCCTGGATGATTGTCAAAAACCTGGCCTCTTTCATCTGCATCTCTTTTCTTTTTCCTCAAAATCTCCTCTGCTACCTCCCTTATCTCTCCTGGAAGCTCTTTCTTTACTTCAACGTATTCGCAGATTACACCATCGTAGAAAAATTCTTCTCTTCCATTTCCATACCAGAGGATGAAGTTGAAAACTAAGTTTCCAAACCTATATCGTGAATCCCTTGTCTTCTGGCTTATATCTTCTAGGAAAAAGCCTCTAGAAACGTATTCTTCTAAAGTGGCGAGCTCGTATTTTCCAAAGCTAGATGTTGTCATTTTACAAAGTTCAGATAGCTTTTTAACAGCTTCTCTTTCCATTCCCTTGAAAATTAGAAGAAATTCCCCCAAATTAATTGACTCTTTAAGAATATTCACTTCTACTTTTTGAGAGAATTTATATAAATTTTCATAGAATTCATCAAGTTCTGTGAAGTCCAATATTTCCCCACTTTCAGTTTTCAGGATAAGTGCTAAAGGATGGAAGTAATATCTTCTTCTCTTTTCATCATATAGATAATTTACTAACCTTATCCATTTTCCCCTCTTCTTTTTTATTAAATGATAAAGGATCACTCTCTCTGTAAACTTTCCAGCTTTTTGTAAGCCAAGTTTTTTTGCTATTTTTTCAGCGGGCACAGGAACTCCATCTTCAAAGAATAATAAAGCAATAATTTTTAGTAGATCTCTCACATTAGTTTTAACTACCTTTTTGCTGTCGTATTCTGATGTGTATTTGATTTCTTCAGTAGAAATTTCAGGTATGGTTCCAATTAATAGACATTTCACACTTCCTTCCAAAAACATCACCTTCTAACCTAATTAGCTTTCGCTTCATACTGACTCGTGTTCTTCAGCATTGTGACACGAAAATTCTTCTTCACTATTTAATTTTGAGTAAGGCATAGTTATAAAAGTTTTGCTCGCTCCGAAAAAAGTTTTCTCCATGCCCAAAAACAAATATCATTAGGAGGTGATGGGAAAAATGGATGTGAAAAAGTTTTTCATAGCGGGAATTGCATTAGTGGTGATAACGATAGCAATAGCTAGCATTGTAATGACGCCACTGGAAGCAGCACCAGACGGGATTTCAGAGTGGAAAGTCATTTCAGAAGCATATTCTTGGTTAGGTGTACCATACAAAGAAGGCGGGGAATCGAAAAGTGGTGTTGACTGTTCTGGTTTAGTTAGACAAGTGTACATGAGAGCCGGTGGGCGACCTGCAACTTGCTATGATTCAATACGAGGATGGCATGCTTGCTGTGAGAAGGGTGCTGGGGCGTGTTATATAGATAGAACTGCTGAAGAAATTAGACAAGTATCTAAGCCGGTCTGGCCACCAAGACCTGGCGATGTAGTAATATTTGTAAATAAAACAACTGGAAAAGCGACTCATGTTGGAATCTATATCGGCCCAAGTAATTACGGCTATTGGGATGCATACTTTATCCACGCCGTTTATAGAATTGGAAGCAATTATCCAAAAAAGGTTGAATTAGATCGTCTTTATTTCAGTAAGCACGGTACAGGAATATGGTACAAATACTTTTATATTTACTTCGCTAGATATAACCCTGATAGCTGGAAAAGCTAAAACTAATTAAAGCGCGTTGCACTATAAAAAGCATTTTTTACTTTTTATCTATCTTTGAAGATCCTGTCAACTAGGTAATACCCTTCCTCTGTTTTTATTATTATGGTTATGTTTCTTGTTATTGCTATTGTTGATGCATAGTCTTCTAACGACTTAATCCTCCAACTATTTATATTGTTGTAGAATCTCTCTGTCCTCTGCTTCAGGTATCCGAAGAACCTCTCAACAATATTTCTTAAACCGAATCTTTGATACTGGTACTTCAGCCCAATCCTATCTAGAGCCCACCTATACCATGGACTTCTATCAACTATTATCAGTGGCTTGTTATAGCATCTATCCAAGACTATCCTGGTAAACTTCATAGCAATTATAATGCTCATAGTCCATGATGCATATATTGCTGATACTTCTCCTGAATCAATGTCTACATAAGACCTACATATACTCTAAAACGATGCATCTCAATTACAGTCTCATCTAATGTTACATCA
>CAYYVK010000039.1:0-2289 GCA_964475145.1 uncultured archaeon | reverse complement strand
CTAGCTGTGTAAGCTTTAAATAGTTGAACTGTTGCTTTTGAATTATGGAAGCTTACGATCCTCTAAGCATTGTGTATAGTGCTTTAAGAAGACATAAAAAACTGATAAGTGTAAGAACTCATGAAAACTTCTATGTTACAGGATACATAAAAGCTCTTAAAAGGGTAAGAGGGGACATAAAAGTTATTCTGGAGAATGCTCTAATCACAAAGAAGCCTGTCAGCACTATAGAAGTTTATACAAGAGAACTTGAGAGAAGAAAACCTGTAAACGTTTATGTTTCTCTTTTCAGGGACACGCAAAATTTACGCATGCTAGTATAAACGACAAAAATATTAAATTGAGTCTAGTATAATTATTTTTAGCCCCCAGGTAGCTCAACTGGTAGAGCATCCGGCTGTAGGCGAGTGCTTTTGGCACTTGCTAGTAGCCAATGCTCGGTAAGTACCGGAGTGCTTCAGGCACGGAAGGTTGCTGGTTCAAATCCGGCCCTGGGGACTTTCATGAAAACAAAGATAGTTTTTTCAGAAAAGTGCTTAGAGTATGGCTTAGGCCATCTAGAAAGTCCTAATAGAGTTTTTGAGGCTTATGAAGTTTTGAGGAGAAAAGGGTACGAGTTTGTTAGGCCTGAACCAGCTAGTGAGAAAGATGTTCTGAAAGTCCATTCAAAAGAATACTTGGAAGTTTTGAAAAAAGGGCTAGAAGAAGATCCAGATACACCAGCTTATGAAAACATTTATTATTATGCACTATTGTCAGCTGGAGCAGCAATTCTTGCAGCTGAAAATGGATGGTTTTCTTTGATGCGTCCTCCTGGACATCATGCTGGTAGAAATGGGAAAGCCCTCGGAGCAGCAACCAAAGGGTTTTGCTATCTTAATAATATAGCAATAGCTGTAAAGCACTTAGACAAGCAAACGCTGATAATCGACATAGATGGACATCATGGAAATGGTACACAAGAAATTTTCTTTAAAGACCCAAAAGTAACCTATGTTTCTTTACACAGACATCCTTACTATCCTGGCACTGGTTATAAGACAGAAGAAAATTGTATAAACTTTCCTTTAAGAGCTGAATGTGGTGATGCTACTTATCTGGAAGCTTTTGATAAAGCTTTGAAAAGTGTAGATGCAAAAAAAGTAGAAGTGGTAGCTGTTTCAGCAGGTTTTGATGCTCACAGAGGAGACTTAGCTTCTTTAGGCCTGACAGAAAATTGTTACAGGGAAGTAGGAAAAAGGATAGGCAGGCTGGAAAAACATACCTTTTTTGTTTTGGAAGGAGGGTATAATGGATATAACGTTGGAAAGTGTATAGATGAGCTTTTGGAAGGGTTTGAGGAAACCTTTAATGTTTAAAAAAACATTAAACTATATTCTAAAGTATAAGCTCCCGTCGTCTAGTCCGGTCAAGGATACGGCCCTTTCGTGCTTGGCACAGAAAGGTTTGATAGAAGATGATAGCAAGGAAAGGCTGTGACACGGGTTCAAATCCCGTCGGGAGCATTCCACAAAAGTTCACTTTATAATAGCACAAAAGAAAAATAAATTAAGGTCGAGAAACATTGTTAACCAGTCTAGGAGTTATCTTACAATCTTCACGTTGCCAGGAACTACTATCAAATTGTTTTCTCCAATTCCAATTATGTCTCCGTTTATCTCTGCACAAAAATCTTTTAGCCTCTTGACAACATTCCTGTAATCTTCCATGGTCGGAACTTTAGACCTGATAAAAACTATGTCTCCACCCTTCAGAAATTCTAGCACTCTTTCCACATCTTGAAGACTTTTTATCCCTTCTATTCTTAAGTTAATGTTTGGTTGTAACTGCTCAGGCTCTACTTGAACTTCTGTCTCTTCTTTCTTTGGTATTATTCTTTTAAGATCAGATGCTAAATCGTGTAAAAGCCCCATGCAATCACGCTTTCTTTACCATTGGTAAGCCTGTCTTGGGATTTTCTTCAACTTTTAAACCAGCTGGCAAGTCTATTGCTCCTTCAGGATTTTTGGAAAAGAACAATAGCTTACCTTTCTGATGCAAGTAGTATTTTATGCCTTTACTGTTAGTATATTCGTATACCATTACACCACCTTTTAATATAATTGAACATACAAAGTATTAAACTTTTCTTTCATACTTTTTTCATTTCTTTCATGATTCTTCTTTCCTTAGGGATATACCCTTCTATATAGCCTTCTCTCAACACTCCAGAACCAAAGAAATCTTTCCCATGCTTTACAAGAACGAAGTTTCCCACGCTACAATCTATAAGCTTTTCTGGCTTAGCAG
>CAYYVK010000038.1:0-2359 GCA_964475145.1 uncultured archaeon | reverse complement strand
AACTCTAATGAAAGCAGCAATAATTTCTCCTTTGGTAATGGTTGCTCTAACAGCCGTAGCTGCTTTTTTTGTCGGTAGACTACTCACTAACAAGCTAGGAGGTTTAGTAACAGCTCTCTTTGTAGTGTTAGCACCTTCTTTAGTAGCAACCTCCATGGCTGGCTACTGTGATACAGATGCGCCAGTTGCCTTCTACTTTTTCTTTTCTATCTTTGCAACACTACTTGCCTTAAAGAAGAAAAGTTTTTTTGCGATAGCCTTTGCTGTTTTAGCTAACTTACTTTTTGTCTGGAACTGGGGAGGAGGTTGGCTTACTCTAATCCTTTTTACAGTTTTTACTTTTGCTCTCCCATTTTTCAGGATTCTTGAAAGTATTGTTCACACCTTTTCTTTTAAAATAGACTTTAAAGTTTTGATGCAAGAATGGTTTGAAGTTAGTAAGCCAATTTTCTTTGTAGTTGTTGCAACAAATCTTCTTGGCTACTTTTTCTTCCATTCTACTCTGTTTCTATCCTTCTTTGGTGGTTTAGCCTTTACTGGCTTAGGTTTTTTGGTAAGAGGAATTGCTCTAGTAGTTCTCTTAGCATGGTGTGGGTTGTTTGCATACAACTTCTTCTACAGCTTAAGATCTGAGGAAACAACAAAAGCTAGAGTTTATGCTGGCTTAGGACTACTTTTTACAGTTTTTCTTGCAATCTTAACCATTCAAGCAGTTATTTCTGTTCCCGAAGCTCCTTTACTTGTAAACATTTCAGTAGCAGAGCTTCAGCCAGTGAACATTTTTTCTAGAGAAGGCTTTATGTCAGTAGTAAATAGGGCAGGTCTTTTAACAGTCTTACTTTCTTTTGGTCTTTTAGCATTAGCAGCTTACAAAATCTGGAAAAAAGAGAAAATACTCCCTGAAGAAATCTTCTTATTTCTTTCAGCAATTTTTATGTTTCTCTTGATTTCCCGAGGCGTAAGGTTTGACTTGCAATTTACAGTAGTAGCTTCAATAGCAGCAGGCTACATGATAGGAAACTATAAAAAATATCCAGAAGTACTACTTCTTCTAATGATAGTAAGTCTTTTGGTTACGTACCCAATTTTTACAAGGACAATCCCAGAAATTTTTTATTTTGCTTTTATAGTTTTGCTTCCATTTTTAGTTTTGTACAAGAAAGAAGAAAAGCTTACCAATGCACTAATCCTTGGAATATTTGCTTTTCAGACACTTTTCTTTATTTCAAATTCTGTCCAGATGGGTCAAGCAGGTGGAATGGAAATAAGCAAGAATTGGTACGATGCTTTAGATTGGCTTGTTAACAATTCTGATAGCCAGACTATAGTAGTTACTTGGTGGGATCCTGGCCACATTCTGGCAGGATACAGCTACTACAAGCAAAAGCCTTTCATGGTTATGGCCGATGGGGCTCATTGCGGACCAACAGACTGTTTGGTTTATGACCACAACATAAGAATTCAGGATATGGGAAGAGTTTTTGCCACAAGCAATGAGACAGAAGCTATAAACATTCTTAAAAATTATATGGGACCAACCCAAGAGCAGTGTGAAAACCTAAAGGCAACTTTTGGGAATAAGATATACGACAATCCTGTGAAAGTAGATCCTTGTAAGCCGATGAAGAAAATGTACTTGATTGCTTCTGCTGACTTGATAGGGAAGTACTACTGGTTAAGCTACTTTGGGACAGGAACAGGAAGAAATTATTTCCAACTACCGATAACAGGCACAAGAGGCAATAGTTTGCTTTATTCTGAAGGGATAATTTCTCTGGTAGTAAACGATACAAGCTTCATTCCAGTCTTGAACATACCAGAGCAAGGGATAAGAAACAGGATTATAAGCAGGATATCCTATATGGATGCCAGCGGTAATATAGTCACAAAAGATTATAGCAGCATGCCAAACAGCATACCAGGCTTTTTGTGGGCTTTGCCAGACTTTGGAATAGCAGGAAGCACTGGCCAACTTATAGTTCCTTACTATGTTATATTCATGTCCCCAGAAATAGAGAATAGCTTGTTCACAAAAATGTTCTTTTACAAAGGCCAAGGTTTACAACATTTTAAGCTTGTTCATCAAAACCCTGAAGTCAAGATATTTGAAGTAATATTTTAATCTATACAAGAATAAATTAGGTGCTTTTATGGTTTCGAGCGCAGCTTTTGAAAGAATTTTAAAAAAAGCTGGAGCAAGAAGGGTTTCAGATGCAGCAGCAGAAGAATTTGCGAAAGTTGTTGAAGAAAAGCTTTTACAAGTAGCAACAGAAGCTATTACTCTAGCAAAGCATGCTGGAAGGAAGACCGTTATAGATGAAGACGTAAGGCTTGCAAGAAAAAAACTTGGAATTTAACA
>CAYYVK010000037.1:0-2535 GCA_964475145.1 uncultured archaeon | reverse complement strand
AAGCCCTGGGTGGGATTTGAACCCACGACCTGCTGTTTTCATGTCACTTACGAGACAGCTGCTCTACCAACTGAGCTACCAGGGCTTAACAAATAATAGTATGCGGGGGCAATATATTATTTAAAAACTGGTGGTTGAGTGAAAGAAAAGCTTACGGAAGCAATTTTATGGCAGAAAGAGAGAAATGGGGTTAGGTGCTTTCAATGCTTTAGAAAATGTTTCATCAGTAAAGGCAAGTCAGGATTTTGTAAGGTCAAGCAGAACATCGACAACAAGCTGTATACTATAAACTATGGTAAAGTAGTTGGTCTAATAGTAGAAAAAATAGAAAAGAGTCCTTTGTTCCATTTCTTTCCAGATTCTAACGCTCTCTTCTTTGGCTTACCTGGTTGTAACGTTTTTAGCGATTTTTGTTCAGGTTTTGAGCTTTCTAGAGGGTTGCATGAAAAAAGTATACAAGAGATAGAATACAAGAAACTTTCTCCTGAAGATTTGATAGCATATGCAGAAAAGCATAAATGCAATTCTATTATCTACACTTACACAGAGCCTTTTGTCTCCATGGAATTTAACTTTCGTACTGCCAAGCTTGCTCACAGATCTAACATAAAGAATGTTTTTGTGACAAATGGTTTTGCCAGTGAAGAATCTATAAAAAAGATTGTAAAGTATTTAGATGCAGCTGTAGTTAACATAAAAGCTTCTGCTTCTGAAGAATTCTATCAAAGGTTTATGAACGTTAAGAGTGTTCAACCGATATTTGAAAACTTGAAGAGAATGAAGAAGTACAGAGTTTTCATAGAAATAACAGACTTGATAGTTCCTCAGCTTGGCGATAGCTTGGAAAAGTGTGGTGAACTTACTCAATGGATTTCTTCTGAGCTTGGCTCTGAAATACCCTTTCACATTCTTCCGTTCTATCCTGAATATTCTATGACTGATTTACCAGCTACACCAACCAGCACTTTGGAAAAATGTGCAACAGAAGCTGTTAAGACTGGTTTGAGGTTTGTGTACATAGACAATTCGCCAATAATAACTGGAGAAAACACTTATTGCTATAATTGCAACGAGCTTTTGATAGAACGTGTTGCTGGAAAAGTGAAGAAGATAAACTTAGTAGACGATAGATGTCCTGTTTGTGGTATGAGGGTAAATGTGTTGAGATAAAACTTATAAGTGTTCTTGGATAAAGTTTAATTGTGAAAAAGAAAGTTTTGCTGTTCTTAATAATACTAGTTTTAACTTGCAAAGGAGTTAGAGCAGCAAGGTACTTTGGAGTAGAGAGCATAGTAGAGGGGAATCAAGCTGTTGTACAGATAACAGTTATACCTGACGAGGAAACTTTCGAGTTTAAAGTTCTTGGTAATGTAAGAAATTTAACGAGTAATGCAGACTGTAAAGTAGCGGATGGACAAATCTCCTGCAAAAGGCTTAACACTACAAGCATAACCATAAAGTTTCAGTCAGAAAGCTTTCTCGAAGTTAAAGGAAACGTTTACAAGTTCTATCAACAGTTTTTACTACCTTCTACAGACAGGGTAACTTCTCTTTTCACCCTACCGGTTGGTCATGTTGTTGCTAATACGAGCGATGCGGTATATCCTAAAAAGTATTCGATGCTTAGCAACGGAAGGAACATCTTAGTTTTTTGGGAGATAGAAAATGTCTCTAGCTTACAACCTTTAGCTTTCCAAGTTTATTATCAGCCTTTGGAAATTAGGGAAAAGAAAGATTATAGCTTGTTATACATTTTGCTGGTAATAATTGTTTTTCTATTCACGTCTACATTCTTCTACATAAGAAAAACAAGAGTAGCTAAGAAAGAATTGAAGCCTGAAAAAGTTGTTCTAAAAGTTCTGGACAAGCATGAAAGAAAAGTTTTTGAAATTGTGAAAAAAGCAGGAAGCATAAAACAGGGAAAAATAGTCGAGCTTGCCCAACTTTCTAAAGCAAAAGTTTCCAGAGTTGTTAAGAGCTTGGAAGAAAAGGGCTTGTTAAAGTCTGAGAGAAGGGGAAGAACTAAGATAGTAAGGCTGAAGAAAAAGTTGCTAACATAAAAGTAAATAGTTTGCATTAGAAACAATTAAAAGTGAAATTTTTACTTATTTCTTGATTAAAAATAAAATTTTTTCTTTTTTATAAGACTTTAAAACTGTTTCAGGAAAGATATAAGTAGGGTATAAACTAATAGATTTTTAATGAAAAAGCCCTTACTGTGCTCTATAGAGTGCAGTAAGGGTTTAGAGTAGTGAGACGATGATCCAAAATAAAAAATTGGTAAAAATGCAACCAAAGAAATTGGTTGCGACTGGTTTAGCAACAGTAATGCTTTTGGTAGCTTCTGTACTAGGTGCAGTTCAGCTAGGCCAATACCCAAGCTTCTTGGGTGAAGCAACAGCAACAGGTTTTACACCTAAGGCCTACATAGTAGTAGGTAGGGGTGCAGCTCCTCACGATGTAGTAGGAGCAATAGACCTGGGTGCTGACTTGCAACAGCTTAGCTATGTAACAAAGACTGCAGCTGGTGCTGGA
>CAYYVK010000036.1:0-2818 GCA_964475145.1 uncultured archaeon | reverse complement strand
TCATCTCAAAACGATAAGTTCGACACTTTCTTGCTAAACATAACAGTTGTAGAAAACAGGACTTGGAGTGCATATCCTACTTATTGTGAGAGGTCTACTCAACAACCTGCAGGAACAGTTTGTGAGATAAACGTGACAAACCTAGGAAACGTGCAAATAAGCTTTGTGGTATATCCTGAAGAAGGAAACTATACAAAAGTAAACGAGACAAGCTTTGTTGTTAATAGAGCAAGCTGGCATGTTTTTAACATAACCTACAACACTACAGAAGCTCCCCCCGGAATTTACAACTCTACTTTTACTTTGGATGCTGTTGAGCCAGGCTCTAATCCAGACTATGCAACAATCAAAGTTTCTCTATTGCCATATATCCCACCGATAATAAACATCTCTTTACTTCCTAATGAGACTGAGCAGAATTCTAGCGTGAAAATTTTGGCAAACGTTACAGACAGATCTGGAAGTGGTATATCCTGGACTAAAGTGAACATAACAAGGCCTAACGGTACTGTTGACAGTTTGAGCATGCTTCTCTTAAGCACAGACGGAAGCTTAACTACGTGGGAACTGGTATATCCGAACGTTACTGGTGACACTAAAGAAAGAGGTTTGTACAACTTAACGGTTTATGCAAGAGACAATATAGGAAACGAGGGTGAAGAAAATTCTTCCTTCCTTGTTTATGCTAAACTAAACATCTTACTTTCCACTCTTTCTGACAAATATTATCAGGGTGATGCAGGTTCCATTTATTATGTAGCGAGAAACTTTACGAACAATCCTATCCCAAACATTACAGTAAACTTTACTATCGAAAATCCTCAAGGCAATTTGATATACATTTCTCCTCAGCTAAAAACAAATGTTGATGGGGGCATATCCCCTCTTCCAACATTTTCTCTTTCCTCTGATGCTCCTCTTGGAAATTACTCCTTATCTTCATTTTCTGAATACTTTGATGAGGTTGCAAACAAGCGTGTAGAAATCCAAAAGAACTATACTTTCCAAGTACTTTCAAGAACAGTTACTGTTACAGGACTTTTTGCTGACGTGGAAACTGCAGTCGTTTGGTATCCTGAGAATGTGATGAGGTTTGGCATTCTTGTGTACAACGGAGAAGGTAAGCCTGTGGACCCAACTACCATGAACTTAACAGTCTACGACCCAGCAAACAATCTCTACTTTTCTGCTAACTTGTCTCAAATGAGAAAGCAATCTACAGGCTACTACATATACCAGTATGCTATGCCTTCAACAACTCCTAGTGGCATGTTCTTAGCAGTGCTTAACGTTACTCAAGAAAACTTCCAGACCATGAAGCTAAAAGCTTTTAGAGTCGCTCATGGAGGTCCTTATGACGTTAGAATTACTTTGCTAGAAAATGAAGTTCAGCAAGGAAGCTATCTAGATTTTGTGCTAACTATAGAAAACAAAGGAGAGGTTTCTCAAGATGTTTTCGTAGAGTATTGGGTATCTTCTCCACAGAATACTACTTATTATTCTGCATCAGAAGCAGTCTACACACCTTCTGTTTCAAACCAAAGCTTTACTAGAAGTGCTTACATTTATTCAACACAACCTTTAGGCACTTATTTCCTGAACGTTAGAGTTACTTACGATACAGTTCAGCCACCTATACTAGCAAACGCAAGCTTTTTGGTAGTAGCAAGGGTAACTCCAACAACCCTACCACCACCTCCAGGACCTACTATTTACGTGCCTGTAGGAGCATTTCCAGTACCAACGCCTACAGAAAAAATAGCAGCAGGAATTCTAATCTCAAAGTACAACAGCAACATAACTCTTGCAAAAGGCTTTACAAGTTTTGAGACAGTAACAGTAAACAACACTGGGCAAGTAGACTTAGAAAATATAAGCCTTGTCTTAGTAGGAATACCTTTAGCCTGGTTTAATATTACGCCAGAATATTACAAAATACTTCCTAAGGAACAGTCTGTTGTCTTTTTGATTACTTTTGAAGTTCCGAAGAATGCTAGAGTAGGCAGTTATGGCGGCACTTTAATCGCTAGCTCTGGAGTAGCAAGCGACCAGAAGAGAGTGACAATAACAATTGTAGAATCTGTGGAAGAATTGCTGAGAGCAGAAATTAAAAAGCTGAAGGACGATTTGTTCAGCTTGGAAGTTGATACAAAGGTTGCTGAGAAGGAAGGTAAGGATGTTTCTGCAATAATGCTTTTAATAGAGAGCATAAAATCCTACATAAAAACTGCTGAGGAAAGCTTGGAAAACAAGAAGTTTGAGGAAGCTCTGGAAAACGTGGCAAACGCTAAGAACCTTCTAGAAAGAGCAAGGAGCATGCTAAGTAAGGCAGAAGTAATTGTTAGACCAGCTTATGGATTGCCTTTCTTCCTATGGCTTATAATAGTTTTAGTTGTTGTTTCTGGAGTAGCTTCGGGTGCAGTTTTTTGGATAAAGAAAAAGAGAAAGGCAGTTGGAGTAAGACCATGGGTAATACCATTGGGAAGGTTAGTTGACTTGGTAAAAGCAAAAAAAGTTAGCAAAGAAGATTTAGCAAAAGAGAAAGAGAGGCTGTTGAGGATGCTTGAAGTTCTTGAGAAGGAGAAGGAGGAAAGGCTAGTAAGCTTAGGGGCTTACAGGGAAATGAAGAAAAACTTGGAAAAGAAGCTCGCAGAAATAGAGAAAAAGCTTATTTAGATACCTACTCCTGTTGCAACTACTGTAATAGTAGCGGTGTTTAAATTACCCCAAGGTATTCCTAGAGGTGTGTATATGTCTAAGGTAAGTGTATGGGTTTCATAAGGCACTAAATCAGGAGCTTGTATGTACCTTGAATTAC
>CAYYVK010000035.1:0-2941 GCA_964475145.1 uncultured archaeon | reverse complement strand
CTTGCTACTCTTATTAGCTTCATTTGCTTATGGTCTAACTGCCATGAACGTGATGCTCATTGCTCCTTTAGTAACTTCTATTAGTAAGGAGTGGAGTTTGAGTATTAAGGAAATAGGATATATGTTAAGCGTTGGCTATCTTGGAATGTTTATCGGCGCGCTTGGGTTTGGTAGATTAACAGACATTATTGGAAGAAAGAAAGTTTTAATTATTGTTTTGATTTTAGGAGCTCTTTTTACAGCTCTTTGTGGCTTATCCCCTAACGTTTATTCGCTATACATTTTTAGGTTTATTGCTGGCTTAGGCTTGGGCGGTGCTTTACCAATACCAGCAGTTTACGTTTCAGAGTATATACCAGTTAAAAAAAGAGGTTTATTCTTAGGATTGGTCGAGACAAGTTGGGTGTATGGTGCATTGTTATCTTTACTCATTCCATATTTTACGCTACCAGTTTTTGGCTGGAGGATTACGTTTTTTGTTGCACTTTTGCCTTTATTCCTTCTTCCTTTAATTACAATTTTCCTCCCTGAAAGCATAAGGTATTTAGTTGAAAAAGGCAAGCTAAAAGAAGCAAAAGAAACGCTAGCTAAGGTAATTAGAAGCAGGAAAATTAATTTTAAAACTAAATTGGCTAAGGGCAAAAAGTATTCTGTAAAGGATCTTCTTTCCTCCAGATATGTTAAAAGAACAATTTTGTTGTTCATTTTATGGGGCTCGCTTGTCTACACTTATCATGGAATATTTCTATGGCTTCCTACAATTTATGCAAGACAGTTTAATCTAAAAGATGTAACCTCTGTTTGGTGGACCCTAATTGTAACTCTTTTCCAGATACCAGGCTATTATTCTGCATCCTTTTTCCTTGACAAAATCGGAAGAAAGAAAGTGTTAGTTATTTACCTCTTTGTTGCAGGAATTTCCTCAGCACTTTTAAGCATTACAGTCAGCCTTAAATGGGTCCTTTTATGGAGTGCTATGATTTCCTTTTTCAACCTAGGTGCATGGGCAGGTTTGTACGCTTATACTCCGGAACTTTATCCGACAGAAATAAGGGGAACAGGTTCTGGTGCTGCTGCAAGCTTTGGCAGAGTAGTTGGAATATTGGCACCTTCACTTACTGGTTATCTTTTTAGCATGAGCGGCCTTTTTGGGCCATTCTTAGCATTCTCGTTAGTCCATTTAATTGCTAGCTTTTCAGTCCTTATCCTTGGTATTGAAACCATGAAGAAGACTTTGGAGGAAATTTCTTAATTTTTCGAGGAAATGGAGGACTTTTTATTGGCTCTCAAACGCTTTCCCTTCTTTAGTTGTAATATTTTTGCCAGCTACAAATCTAACGTTTTTCGTTTGATGAATTACAAACCAATTTTATGGAACGAATTGTTATCGTAAAAAATTTAAGGATGCTTGTCATAAAATAAAAATTTAGAAAGTGGTTCTTATGCCGGAAATAAGGGAAGTCCCTGAGTCTCTACGGGAATGGGAAAGAGTAGCTGCCCATAGTCATATTCAAGGTTTAGGCTTAGAGGGCTTAAAAGCAAAGCCTGTTGCTGATGGGTTGGTCGGGCAAATAGAAGCAAGAGAGGCTGCAGGCTTAGTTGTTAGGCTGATAAAAGAGGGAAAGTTTGCTGGAAGAGCAATTTTGCTAGCTGGCCCTCCTGGCACAGGGAAAAGTGCATTAGCAATGGCAATAGCAAAAGAGCTTGGTCGAGACGTTCCTTTTGTTCCTTTGGCTGCAAGCGAAATTTTTTCAACAGAAATGAAAAAGACTGAATTCTTAACTCAAACCTTAAGAAAAGCGATAGGAGCAAGAATACATGAAATGAGAAAGATATACGAAGGTGAAGTGAAAGAGATTGCAATAGAAAAGGCTCAGCATCCTTACAATCCCTACCAGCAAATTCCAGTAGGAGCAACGATAAAAATAGCGACAAAAGACGAAAGCAAAAAATTAACAATGGATCAAAGCTTTGCCATTCAACTTATACAGCATGGAGTTGAAACTGGTGATGTGATACAAATCGATATAGACGGAGGAAGACTCGTGAAGCTTGGGCCAAGCGAAGAAGCGGTGAAAGAGAAAAAGCTTGACTTGACAAGTGTTAAGCCGATACCAGTTCCAAAAGGAAAGGTTTTGAAAGAAAAAGAATTCGTGTACCCTGTCACACTTCATTCTTTAGACATGGCAATAGCAAGACAGAGCGGAAGTGACATCTTTAGCTTGTTCTTTGGTGGAAGGGAGTCAAAGGAGATAGAGCCAGAGGTTAGAAAAGAAGTTGACGAGTACATTAAAACTCTAGTCCAAGAAGGAAGGTGTGAGTTATTGCCTGGTGTACTTTTTATAGACGAGTGTAGCATGCTTGACATAGAGACTTTTGCATTTTTGAACAGGGCCATGGAGCAAGAGCTTGCACCAATAATAATACTCGCTACTAACAGGGGAATCACAACAATTAGGGGAACTGATGTAAAATCTCCTCATGGAATGCCCTTGGATTTGGTCGACAGACTCTTAATAATTAACACTAAGCCGTACGATGCTAAAGAAATTAGGGAAATTCTGAAGATAAGAGCTAAGTATGAAAGAGTAAAACTGGATGAAGAGGCTTTGGAATATTTAACTGAGCTTGGGACAAAAACTTCTTTAAGGTATGTTATTCAGCTGCTCGCTCCTTCTAATGAGATTGCAAAGTACGAGGGGCTAGAAAAAATTACTAAAAAGCACGTGATGACTGTTGAGAAACTTTTCGCTGATGTGAAAAAGTCAGTTGAATACTTGAAAGAATATGAAAAGCAATTCTTAGTTTAATTTTTCTTTGGAATCGATGAGAAAGAACATACTCAAAGATATTAGTTTTTAAATTTTTACTAACCTCTTGAAAGTCATGAACGATTCAATTTTAGTAGTTGTACATCCTGGTTCTCTTTTAGGCGATAAAA
>CAYYVK010000034.1:0-2993 GCA_964475145.1 uncultured archaeon | reverse complement strand
CACCCCATACTGGCAAGAAAGGCTTACACCAAAGCTTATAGAAGAAACTGTTACGAGCAACTTAGAAGAGACTTTGTACAATTTATCAAAGCTAGAGGTTGACCAAAGCTTGTTAAGGACTAATTGGCTTTCCTTCAAGCCAAGAGACTTGAAAAATGTAAAGTGCTCTTTTTCTTCAGGGACAACAGGACCTCAAAAGTATTGTTTATGGTCCGAAGATTACATCAAAAAGCAGGCAGAATACATTTCATTCTACCTTCGCGATAAAGGCATAAAAAATGCGATAATCCATGGACCTACAAGCGTTTATAAGGACGTGAATGAAAGAGCAATAAACTTGTTGGGTGGCATACCTTACTTTGTTGGGCTGAGAGTAGAGGGGATTAAGCCAATAATGGAAAAAGCAGTAGCTAAAGGACCGGAAGAGATGATCAAAGTAGTGAAGGAGTATTTTGCACCAGAAATAGAAAAGACGAAAAGATTCCTAGAGCATGACGAAAACATAAACTTTATGAGAAGCGCTTGGATGATGCTTGCTCCTTTTGAGTTGTTTTTCGGCGATAAGAGAAATGTAGATACAGTAATGGTTAGTGGCTTGGGCTATAACCAGCAAAACCATGAAATGCTTAGACAAAAATTCAAAACTGTAATCCCTTCTTACGGCCATTTTGCCTTTGGCGATGCTTTGGGCAAGTATGAAAACGGAAATCTAAGCTATTATCCAGCTTTCCCTTATGCAATTTTTACTGTAGTGAAAGAAAACGGAGAAATAGCTAAGTATGGAGAAGAGGGAAATCCTTTGTTTGTTGTAGCAAGACCTGATTTGTTGCTAGTTTTGAAGGAAAGCAATGAATTTGCAAGAAGAGCTCCTCCAACTGAAAAGTTTGAGTGGGATGGGATAAGGAATCCTTACAGAAGGATAGGATGATTTTTTTCATTTACTAAGATAAAATTATATATGACACTATCTCATAAGTTAGCCATCGTTTGTTTCTCAGTCTTAATAATTTTTTGTGTGATAAAAGAGTTGATTAAGGAGTATAAGGTTTAAATATCTTTAGACAAATTGGTTCTTTATGAATGTAAAATCTGTTGTAAGAGGTACAAAAGATTTTTACAATATGATTGAGAGAAGAGGTTTAGCTTCAGACGCATTTATCGTTTTTGGTGGTGCTGCTCTTGTACTTTACGGCATAGAAAAGACTACTTTAGATATAGACATTTTGACTTTAGATAAAAAATACTTCAAGCAATTAAAGACTTACTTAGCTCCATGCCTTGCTACAAAGGGTTTCATTAGCTATGAGAGAAAAGGGATAAAATACCAAATTGGTCTGCCGGAAGAGTTTAAGATAGTTCAGCCTGAAGCTAAGGAAGAAAGAACTTTTGACGGGGTAAAAATTTATTTGAGGCCGCTGCATCTTCTTTATGCTGATCAGAAAGCTTACAAAGAACAACTAGAAAAAGATTTTTCTGAGGTTGGCGAAACTCCTGTTGATCTTAAAAAACACTACTCACGATACAGAAAAATTTTAAGAAGGCTAAAAAGGTTAGAGTCTGTTTTATTAGAAGTTTAATGTTTGGAATTAGAAAATCTTCTTCATTGAAGTTCTGAAAGCATAGCACTTGCAAAAGGCACTAGCATCTCACTCTTGCTAAGACCACCATGATGGCCTAGAAGGGAAAACTTCTTTCCTTTAAAATACTTCCACCAAACTGTATAGTTTTTGTAAGGCAATATGAGCAAATCTCCTACTCTTTCCAAAAACTCCTTTTTAGGCTTTCCTATTCCAAAAATTCCTTTTTTGATAGCTTCGCTCGTCTTTACAACTTTGGCCTTTTCTTCCAATCTTTTTGTCAAGAAAGAGAAAGCTTCTTCTAAATTTTCAGGCTTTATGTGTAAGAAAACATCGCGTGGACCTCCTGCAGGCGGTATAATTTTGTCTTTATCAGTTTGCAGCATGTTAGCTAGGTTTCTGTATCTATTAAGGTATATTGTTTCTTCTGGTAAAACGTTCACTTGTCCATGGTCTCCTGCAGCGACGAGAAAAGTCTCCTTTGCAACTTTTCTTTCCAATTTCTCCAAAAACTCTTTTTTAAACATAAACGAAAGCATGGAAAGCTCTGCTTGATATTCTTCTGTATGCGGACCATATTCATGCTCGATTGCATCCAAAAAGCCGTAGTAAACGTAAAAATAAGCAGGTCCTTTTTCTTTTTCAACAGCTTTTCTCATTTTGACAACCAAGTCGGAAGGATTTATATAAGGTATTACAGTACTTCCTTTGTAGACTAACCGCGAATAGCAACTATGAGCATAAGATTGGTGAGTAAAAACAAAAGACTTTATACCTTCTCTTTTAAGATTTTGGTGAATTGTTCCTCCTTTGTACAGTATACTCGGGTCTACTCCTTTTTCTGCAAGTCTATCTTGACCTTTTTCCCCAATTAAAGTGAAAGGTAGTGTAGCAATTACTCCGCCAACCTCTTTAAAGTATACGTACCACTCTGGCAGAGCATGCTCTTGAGGCGTAAGGCCAGTATTTATAGTTGTTATTGCAGCTGCTGTAGTCGAGGGAAAAACTGTTGTTATCGGCGATACCAGGCCTTTCTCGTTAAGAATCTTGAAAAGATTATATTCTTTTGAATATTTTAGCCATTGGTCGTAGCCTAAACCGTCTATAAGAAAAACTAAAATTTTGTCAGGATTTTCTACCTTGTATAACTCTTCTGGCAAGGTAAATCTTCTGGTTTTCACGTGAAAAAGGTTTAGAATAGTTGAAGGTATGTTTGAAAAACAATACTTCTCGTAAAAAGGATAAATGAATTCACCTTCTTTCTTTTGGGTTTGAATAACCTTCTCTACTTCTTTAAGTATCATTTTAATCCATAGGTAACTAAACTTTAAATTTTTGTTGGGCATAAGGATGTAACTTTAGAAATCTAGTAAAATTTCTTTACCAACTTTATTCCATAATTTTTCCACACTTTTT
>CAYYVK010000033.1:0-3159 GCA_964475145.1 uncultured archaeon | reverse complement strand
AAAAATTTTTGTAAATATGGCGGGCAACTTGCAATCATTTTCGACCAACCATGGAATCAGCAAATCGATGCTGAAATACAACAACTCATGAAGGAGGGGAAAGTAATAAGATGTAAAAGCTGGGACGAGATATCTGAAGAACTAGATAAAAAGTTTTCAACATACGTAGGCATGGTTCATTAGTTCATAAGGGTTTTAGTAGGCTGTTGTCTGGGGTAGCAAGAAGACATACTGCAGGGGACTCTTAGTGGTGGAAGCTCAACAGATATTTTACAGCCATCCTTAATCTGCTACTTTTATTCGCCAACTTAACCCGGCAGTTAGAATGTATGCTCACTTCTTCCTATGAAGCACAACACCTAATGCAGAATCAGAAATTATTACCATACATGGGTCCATTAACTGACGGCGGGGATACAGTCATCTTATTCTCCTCCTAAAAAGGAATGAGACGATACCCTTCAGTATGATAGAGAAGAAAGAGTTATGCGTTATACAAAAGAAGTCAAAGATCTAAAAGTATCCTATGCATACTTAAATGAGAGTATTTTTCCGAAGCACTCACTAGTCTATGCTTACAGCAGCGAATTTTTGAAAAGATTTTTTAGTAGTAAGTTTAGTTTTGAGGCAATGTTCGCAGACCTTTACTCTGTATGGGTTACACCACTTGTAAATCTTTCTAGCTCACGCTCTACTTAGCTTTCTTTTATTACTTCTTCGAACAAATTGTAGATTTGATCTGGTTTCAGGATGCTAAAAAACTAGGAAAAAGAAAAACTTAAGCAAAAAGTTAACAATATCCCATTTGGTAGTGTCCGGATAAGGCTTTAAATACTGTTAAGGGGTAGCTATCCCCCAGACTAGGCAACTACAAGAGAACCTTCCTAGCCATATAACCCCTTACCCGGTCACTACCCCATACTTCAAACCATTATGGCGAAAGGATGAATGAAATGCTTATCCGGACACTATCTCTAGCCCCTATGAATTCATTTTTATTCTATGTAAACACATGAGCTCACATTATTGAAGATTTATAAATCTAACATTTAAATTAAAAAACGGTAAAGACGATGAAGAGAGAGTATGAAGGTTTAGCCGTGAAGATGATTAAATTGTTAGAGGACGACCCTTGGCAGCCTATCAAGAACTTAGTTAAGAAGCTAGGCGTAAACGGAACTTTCCTTCCTGGTTATCTTGAGGCCTTAGAAAATCAAGGTTATGTTAAGTCTGAGAGAATAGGGCTGGTCAAGGTTAAATTTGAAGGAGATGTAGAGAGGCGATAGGAATGGTACAACGAGTTCTGTTCCCAAAAAAGGTAACACGTGAAGAGTTAAATTCCCTTGTTGATAGAGCTGCAGATCTGATAAGGACGGCTGTTGATTACAAGTTTATTCTTGTCTTACTCTTCTTGAAGAGGTTAAATGACCTATGGAAAACAGAAAAGCAGCAGGTTAAGGAAAGGATGCTAAAGGAGTTTGGTCTTTCTGAGGAAGAGGCTGAGGAAGAGGCTGAAAAGGAAGTTCATCATACCTTCAACATTCCTAAACAATTCTTGTGGAATGAGGTGACGAAAGAGGTCAAAACCTTGCCTGAGAGACTTGCTACTTCTATAGGTGAGATTGCTAAGTTAAATCCTCAGCTGCAAGGTGTCATCAATAGAGTTGATTTCTTAGAATTTGCTAGGAATCAGGAAAATAGAGAGCTGTTGAGGCAATTAGTCGAACTTTTCAATAAATATGATTTGGGTGGGGAGGAAGTCTCTTCCGATGTTTTAGGCGAGGCTTACGAGCACATACTCATGAAGTTCGCACCTGAGAAAGCGAAGGAAGGCGAAATTTACACGCCTAGAGAGGTCATAAAGTTGATGGTTGAAATTTTGGATCCAAAGCCTGGGGAGAGCGTTTACGATCCTTGCTGTGGCTCCGGTGGTATGCTAATAATCTCTCATATGTATGTAGCAGAGAAATATGGAGAAGAAGAAACTAGAAAACTGTTTTTGTTTGGACAGGAGAGAAACCCAGAAATTTACGCCGTTTGCCAGATGAACCTGCTTCTTCATGATATCAAAAATGCTAACATAGCCAATGGAGATACTCTCGATTATCCTAGGTTTAGCGAGGATGGAAGATTAAAACAGTTTGACGTAGTGATAGCGAATATTCCATGGAATCAAGATGGATATGGAGAAGAAAGGTTAAAGAAAGCTTACTTCAGTGAAAGGTTTTCTTTTGGCTATCCTCCACAAAACACCGCCGACTGGGCTTGGATTCAACACATGCTCGCTTCTGCAAAAGAGAATGGAAGGATCGGACTTGTAGTAGATAATGGATGTTTGTTCAGAGGAGGTAAAGAAAAAGCGATCAGAAGTAAGATAATTGAAAGGGATTTAATTGAATGTGTTATCCTTTTGCCAGAAAAATTATTTTACAATACCGGAGCACCAGGAGCTATAATAATTTTTAATAAAAATAAGCCTGAAAATAGAAAGGGTAAAGTTCTTTTTATTAATGCCTCGCAAGAATATGAGCAACACCCTGAAGTGAAGAGGCTTAATAGATTAGGAGAGAAGAATATTCAAAAGATTGTTGAAGCTTATAAAAACTTTGAAGATATTGAAGGATTTGCAAGAATTGTTCCTTTCGATAAAATAAAAGAAAATGATTATAACTTGAATGTCTCGCTTTACATGATACCAATAGAAGAAAGCGAGCAAATAGATATCTTGAAAGAATATGAAGAATTAAGGAAGTTAGAAGAAGAAAAGTTAGAAGTTTGCAAAAAACTTGAAGGTTACTTATCAGAGCTGAGAAAATTATGAAAGACTCAGACCAATTTAAATATGCTGAAAACTTGATAAGGAAAGCTGAAGATTCTCTCTCAGAAGCTAAAGAGGGATTGAAAAGATATGCTCCAAGTTACTCAAACATTATAGCTAATTGTCAAAACGCAATAGAGTTAAGCGCTAAAGCTATTTTTAAACTAATGGACTTGGAATTTCCAAAATACCATCAATTGTTATTTGAGCAGAAGAAGGAGGGAAAGGAGATTAGAGAGAGCGTTAAGAAACTTTTTCAAAGTAATTTCCCAAAATATTTTGCCTACAAAGAAGAACTTCCTAGAGTAGTTTTCTTAACCTATTTCTGGGGTCAATTTTAT
>CAYYVK010000032.1:0-3333 GCA_964475145.1 uncultured archaeon | reverse complement strand
TTCACAACAAATAAACGTTAAAACTGGAGTTTTTTAGTTTAAAAATCAATTAATTATTATGAAAGCTTTTGCTACAGACGCAATTTTTGTGATAGTTGTTATTGGTCTTATAGTAAGTACAGGACTGATACTCTTCTGGAAATGGCTAGACATGCAAAAGATACAAGCAAATCAAATCTCTTGTAAATTAAAGCAACAAGCTTATTGCAACGACTGGATAAACGGTCAAAAGTGGAATTGGGATGAGAAAGAACCAAAGAATTGCGACCAGTTTAACATTTATCCGCCTGCTACTAAAGAAGAATGTAAAAAACTTTTCGGGTTATAAAAATGAAAGGTCTAACTATTGCAGACACGATAGGAATATTTGGAGTTATTCTTGCAATCTTTTTATTTTTCTTTCAAGTATTTCCAAAGATTTTAGAGACGATAATTGACTTGTTTTCCAGGACTTCTGCTGAGGCTGTAGCTAGACACTTGGCAGCATTTATAACAGTAAGTGGTGCTTCAACCCACAAAATAGTAATAACTTATACCCCGGCCAAAGAAGTAAGCTATAATGTTGAAGGAATAAACCGAATTGTTAAGCTAAACCCAATTTACACTACAAGATACGGAGAAAAAAGTTCTTCTACCCAACCTTATGCTACACCACCAGACAACTTCGGTCCTTTTAATGGTGTGAATACTTTTTTCATAACTAAAACATTTTCAGAGGAAGGCTCGAAATATGTTATTACTGCAAAAAAGACAGAGTAAAGGAATAGCATTAACTATAAGTGCAGTTTTAGAAGGACTTTTCTTAATAGGTATAGTAGCTTTGGGTTATTGGCTCATTCTTTCTATAATCTTGGATATACACGTTACTACTCTTTCTTCAGATAACGAGAGGCATGCAATTAACTTAGCAAACGTTTTGCTTTCTTACGAAAACTTAGCTTATGTAAAAGATGGGAAAATAGAAAGAGGTGTCTTAGAAGTGGAAAAGTTGGACAATTTTGCGAGTAAAAAAGGGAGCACATATGATTTTAACAAATCAGAGTTTGTTTCTGGCATGCTGGAAAACTACAAGGAAATAGTTTTTGGATACCCAAACTCGCTCAACATAGTTACTGTAGTAGACTTTGACAGTTGCAAACAAGACACAGGTTGTACTAGTTGGGTAACAACTCTAGTCGGACCTAGTAGTGTAGAGGGACTTGCCGTAAACGATTTTGTGAGGTGTCTTAGTGAAAACTTTAAGAATACTCCTCAAGACTGGGCTAGAAGGTTGGGCGGCTGTGGGGCAGGTGGAGTAATAGGTGGAGGAATAGGTTTTCTAATAGCTGGGCCATTAGGGGCTGCAATTGGTGGGGCAATAGGTTGCGGAATAGGCTTTCTAACAACCCTTTGGGATCCGGGTGATATAAAGAAGTGTGGAATAAATGCTATGCCAGAATCTCTAAAGTACTTTCTTACTTCGGGTAGGTTTGCTGCTGCAGAAGGTTTGCCCACTCTCATAAGATATCCGGATGGTAGCATGCATACAGGCAGAATAATTGTAAGTGTGATAGAATGGAGGTAGAGAAGGGCCTTTTACCTTTCTCAATAGCAGCTTTAGGTGCTATATTTATTATAACTGTGATCATAGCTGTTGTTCTAATCTTTTTGGCACTCAAGTTTCACATAGACATAAACTTGAAGTTCGAGTACGAGAAAAGTTTTTCTGATTTGCTTATACTTTCTTTACTGCGTCTAAACTACAATTCTACATATTCAGCCTACAGAGTCTTGGCTGAAAGGGATGTGAATGGGTTTGATGATGATATGAAGAAGTTTCTTTCAGACAAAATAACCTTAATGGCAGATGCAGATTGCTTTCATTTAGCCAATTCTACTTCTTACATTCTTAGCACTACCTGTGAAGCATACAAACAGACAGGGGAGGCATTCATCTTTAAGCCCTACAACCCTAACAAGCTGGTTGAAGAAATGACTTTAACTTACAATCAGGTGGAGAGATGAAAAGTATAGCTGGAATAGTAATAGCAGTGGCAGGTGCTATTTTCTTTCTTTCAATAGAAGCAATTTTTCTTAGCACATCCATACGCATGTCAGTAGAGAGAAGTATATCTTCTCAAGAAGTTGAAATTCTAAGAGGAATAAACAAGCTTGAGATGATAAAAATAGGGTTGCCTTATGCTCTAGAGTATTCCTTCTACCAAGCAGTATACGACGTTTCTAAGAATGGCGGTTATTATTTGGTTCCAGCAGATATACCTACTTACAACGGTCTGCCTGTGTGGAGGAAGTATGATAAAACTTATGAGCCAGGTTATCTAGACGAGATAAGAAAATCGACATTAGCTAATTTAAACAAATACATAAGTTCTGTTGGTTTCATTAATCGTATAAGCTATACAGAAATATCGATTGGTGAATACATTCCTGTAGTTCATAAGAGTTTTGTATGCTGTTCTCGATGTAAGTGTAATGCTTGTGCGTATTATGGTCACCAAAAAGTATGGCAAAAATGTTTTTGTAGTTCAGATTGCGAAAATGCCGGAGCTATATGCCTTTGCGACCAGCCTGGATGTTCGGAGGAAGCCTGTAAACCTAAAAATTCATTCTGGCGTTTAGGTTCGTGTACTTCAGACGAGAGTAATTATGCAATAACTTACTGTACTCAAGCATCCACCACCGAAGAAGCATGCAGAACTAAGTGCAACGAGATCGGAATGTCCTACTTTCAGAGTACAAGCTTAACATGCACGTGTGAATATTTGCACCCAATGCCAAATACATTTGCTATAAACGCATCAAGCCCACAGAAGATAAGCATAACTTCTCCACTCTATAGCGCTTACATCGAGTCTAATGTTTCGCAAGTAGTCAAGACCAACATTTTAAACATGCTGGCAATAGCCGACTCAAGGTTCGTAAGTTTTGATGCAATAAAAGATAAAATAGCAACCTCTCTCAATTCCTATAGTTGTAGTTCTGATAACGAAACTGTTAAGTCAGTAGTTACTACTGCAGTATCTTCTATACAGATTTCCAATGAGAACATTTCTCTTTCTGTATCTCCTGCGGAAGTAAGGATAAAGCCAGAATGTAACTCAACAGTAGCAGTAGTAGCAGAAGTTAAAATAAAAGACAAGCTTCCTTACTTAGTCTATGATGGAACTTTAGCCTATAGAAATCCTGAGCTACGCTTTTATGTTGTTACCAGCAGCGATTATTCTTTTCAGCCAATTTAAAGGTAATATTTTTAAATTGAAAAAACAAATAATTTTTATGAAGTTTGGCTCGAAAGGTTTGGATGCTCCTACTATCATAGGAATAATAGTTGCA
>CAYYVK010000031.1:0-3692 GCA_964475145.1 uncultured archaeon | reverse complement strand
TTGTTAGCGACGAAGAAGATAAGGTTAAGTCTTTTTACGAGAAAATTTACTCGGAACTTCCGAAAGAAGCAAAGGTTAGAAGTGTTAAAGAAGAGCCATACGATGGAAAAATTCCAATTCCTAGCATGGATAGATACTTTCACTTTCTGATGTTAGAAGAGTTGATTAAATGGAGAGAAGAAGTTGTAAAAATACCTAAATGTATTGATAAAGCACTTAAACCAATCTCTTTAGCATTGTCGAGATTGGGTGAGAAGTTTGATAAAGTTGTAGAAAGATTCGGCTTGTTTGCTCAGTACGCAAGAGCAATGGACGAAAAACTCGACAAACTGCCTGAAAGAATCGCCCAAGCTATTAGTAAGAAATCTTACGAGAAAAGTGATGAATAAAGTAAGAAAAATGCTTACTATCTATAGGGCTGGTAAAAATCAAGGATCTTCTGCTTGCTTTCCTCATCAATGCTAGAATTTCTTATCTTCCTTAAGCAGGCTTCAACCATAACCACTTTATCCCTTCACCCTTTAATTGGTAAGGGACATGTGGTTGTGTCGTGACGCCGAGGCTGGGATTTGAACCCAGACGGGACAAAGTCCCACACGGTCTCAAGCCGTGCGCGTTAACCTGGTTCCGCCACCTCGGCTCAATCATCCTTTTCTCATAGCTTGAGACTTCTCGGCTATATTAAATTTCCTTTGAAAAATAAAAAACTAAAAGTTTATTAATTTCTCTTGCCAATTAATTAGAATGCCAGAAATATCTTTCAAGGAATTCCAAAACTTAGACTTACGCGTGGGTAAAATAATCTCTGTTGAAGAAATACCAAAGGCAAGAAGCTTGCTAAAGCTTCTAGTAGACTTTGGAACTGAGCAAAGACAGTCGGTAGCTGGTATCAAGCAGTACTACAAGCCAGAAGACATAATTGGAAAGAAGTACGTCTTTATTCTGAACTTGGAAAAGAAAACTATGATGGGTATTGAAAGCCAGTGTATGATTCTAGCAGCAGAAGATCCTAGCGGAAAAGTGGTCCTCATTGCTCCAGAGAAAGATGTGGCAGAAGGTAGCAAAGTCACATAAGCTTAAAAAACAAAAATATAGTATGAAAGTTGCAAAAGATTTGATGAAAAAAGATGTAATATGCTTTAGTCCTGAAGATTCTATTTTTCATGTTGCAAAAACTTTTTCTTCAAATAACATCTCAGGCGCTCCTGTAGTAGAAGAAGGTAAGATAGTAGGAGTAATCAGCGAAACTGACTTGATTAAGTTTATAAAGATGCAAGCTGTTGAACCAGCTCATCCTGAGTTTGGTATCAGCTTAAGCTTGGTAGACTTGCTGAGAAGGTACATAAGCGTAAAGAAGGAGTTGAAAAACGTAGGCAAGGCTAAGGTTAGAGATGTGATGAACAAGCATGTTGTTTGGGTGAGTCCAGAAACGCCGTTGCCTGAAGTGGCAGAAATAATGGACAAGTATGATGTCCACAGAGTGCCTGTAGTAGAAAATGGAAAGCTAGTAGGAATAATTTCTAGGTCTGATTTAATTCGCTTACTAATCAGGTAGGCTTCACTCCTTCCTGTATTCAGCCCACCAATAAAATTTTGTTAAGTCTAGCATGTCGACAAAAGAATAAAAGCTTTCTTTGGAGCGAAACTCCTTAGAAACTCCTTTCAGGCAGAATTTGTATACCTCCCTTTGTTTAATTATCTTTCCTAGCTCAACTTTAACAGGTTCTAAGTAGGCAGGGTTCTTCATTTCAAATATAATCTAGTGTACGAAAAATAAATTCTTTAAGGTTTAATTTTCTAAACTTCTGAGAGAGGGTGAGTCAAATCTTCTTCAGAATCTATAAACTTAATTTTCAGCTTTTTGTTTACAGAAGAAGGCTTTGCTGAGCCAAGCACTTCAAATCTGATTAAGGCAGACTTGTACCAGTTAATTCCAGGGTTTTTACAGATTTTTAATCCTAGCTTAGAAGCAAATTCTTCATAGTTTATAGTCTCATACTGCATAGGGTATACAGAGAATCCCTGAATTATGTCTGTGATAACACAGTTCATGTTAACAAGTAATTTCTGAATAGCATGCCACTTTTTGGAAGATGCTTCATACCGTGTTAAACCAAAATATCCAACTCCATTTTCTTTTAAACAAGAAATTCCCCGAACTATAAAAGCCTTTAGACCAGAAAGAGTTTCAAGTGGCTCTGAAGAGAAAACGTCAAACTTCCCCTTTAGTTCAGAAGGTAAGGGGTTGGCCACATTATACTCAGTAAATTCTATGTTGAACCCGTAATCTTTGTTAATCCTTCTTAAGAAGTTACCTAGTCGCTTATCGATGTCTAAAACTGTTATACGAGAAGGTAGACCAGTTAAAGCTAAGGCAACACTCAGCAAGTCGTCATCGCCTATCAAAGCAATACTTTTTCCTTCTAAGTCGTTATAATGGTGCATGAAGGTTACTCTTGCAATTACATCTTGCTCGAGCATGTAGCCCTGGAAAAAGTCTAAAGTTGGAATTGGTCGTTCTTTAACTATATCTTTAAACTTTTCAAGAACTTCGTTAAACTTCTCGTTTAGAACTATTCCCTTGCCACCACATGAGGGACATGTCCTTCCTTCAAACTCTAAACTCTTCATGCTGATTTTAGCCTTTCCTTTTTCAGTTAAGTAAAAACCATTTTCATCTGAAGCTATTGAACCTTCTTCGCTAAGCTTTTTGAGAGTTTTAACAAAATCTTTTAATGGAAAGTTTATTTTATCTAACAACTCCCAGAAAGATTTCCTCGAAGTTGCAAGCTCACGAAGTATTAAAGCTTCCAACTTATTCAAAAACATCCCTCCTAATAATTTGCTTTCTAACGCTCTTAGGCTTAAATTCTTTTAACAGCAACTCAAAAGCTTTTAGAGCTTGCTTATCCTCTCCACAAGTGAAAATATCCAAAGCTATATAACCATACTCAGGCCATGTGTGAACACTTAAATGTGACTCCCTTAAAAGGTAAACAGCAGAAACTCCAACTGGCTCGAACTGATGAAAACTTGAAGAAACAACATGTAAACCAGATTTAGTAATTACTCTATCCAAAATTCTTCGAATGTCTTCCACTCTTGATATTTTTGTTGGACTCACACCTTGGAATTCTGCGATAATGTGGATGCCCATGACCACCACCATTACCGCGGAACTTCCAAAGCATGGCCCAAACTTCTCTAACCATACCTTTTCCTCTCTTTTTTATTTTTATAAACTCTTAATAAATTTTTTACTTTTTTAAACTAAACTAGATTGGCGCATTGCTAAAAAGAGCTAGAACAAAAAGATGTGATGTTTACCTTCATCATCTTCCTGATGGTGAAACTAACGTATAACGTGTTAGATGGAAAAGAGGAGCGAGCTGTTAAAATTATACAAAAGCTTACAAAAGAATTAGTAAGATATAGAAGTCAAAAGAATTTAAGCATTTAATTTCTATTTCTATCAAGAATAGAAGAAGTCAGCGATTCGAAAGTATTTAATAATTACAGTTTTATACACAGTCGTCGCTTTTCCGAAAAGAATTTAAATTGAAATCTTATGAAGATATATTGGTAAAGCAGATTATAAAAGATTGCCTTTTTCCTCGTTTTAAAATCTCTACCGCCCTTTGTAGTAATTTATTCTTTGATTTTCATCTTTGCAAAAGGGTGGGAAAATAGGT
>CAYYVK010000030.1:0-4335 GCA_964475145.1 uncultured archaeon | reverse complement strand
GATGGTTTAACTCAAACAGTTACTTTCGTATAATTTCAGCATACCAGCATTTATACTTGTCTAGGTCAATCGTATCGATAAAACTGTCAAATTCTTCTTTTGAGTAAAAGTAGATTGCTCTTTTAGTTGAACAAAGCTTAAACTTATATCTTACCATAAAATAAAATATGCCTGTATATTCAACTTATTTAACGATTCCTCCTACAGCAACTGAATTAAATCCAGCTGTAAAAACAATTACTGTACTAGGAAACTTTATAACGCATGTTGAATTTATTTTTAGACCTGGAAATAATGAAGTTAGCAAAGTTGCTCTGTTTTATGGAATAAAAAAATTATATCCAGAAGATCCTGACCAATGGTTTTTTGGGAATGCAGAAACTTTTAAGTTCGATGTTCTTGATCCATTGCCAGAAGATATAACAAGATTAAGATTAGTTGGATGGAACGATGGAGGAAGGTACGAGCATACAGTAGGATTTAGATTAGTAACAAAATGGGAATGGGAGTTGAGAGAAAGAATTTGGCTTGAAGGTTTGATAAAAAGGCTTGATTTGCTTTTGAGGAGAATAGGTGTAATTTAAGCTTAAATTTCGTAAAAACAAAAAAATAAAAAAAGGTGGAAAAAATGGCTGAAGAAGTAAAAGAAGAGGAATTAATTGCTTCAAGTGAAGAATTGAGAAAGAGAGTAAAGGAATTGGAAGAAGCATTGAAGTAGGTTAGAAAATGTTTTGGGAAACAATTAGTAAAATAGGAAAGGCTATTGTAGATTCTGCAGCTAAAGCTGTAGATACAGCAAAGAAAGTAGTTGGTGCAGTACTTGAAAAAGGAAAGGAAGTTGCTAGGGCTATAGTAGAGCATCCTGTTGCAAGAACGATAACAGAAACAGTTAATAAAGTTGTTGATTCTGGTAAAAAGGCAGTAGCTGAAGCAATAAGGGGAGTAAGCGATGCAATAAACAAAGTAGTTTCAGCAAACAGGATAGAAGATAGTAGGTTGAGAAATGAGAATTTAAAGAGTTCTGCTGCAGACTTGAGCAAATCTGCACGAAAAGTAGCAGATGTATCAACTGCAATAGCAAAAACTTCTGGAAATGTAACAACAGCTGCAGAAGTAGTAACAGCTACAGAAAAAAAGGAAGAACCAGAAAGAAAAATTAGAGAGGCAGAGCTAAAAACCGAATTCAGAAAGAATATTGAAATAATAATAGATGCATGTAAAACCTTACCTCCTAGTGCTTTTGAAATTGTAAAATCTTTGCTTTTAGCTTTAGCAGATGCATACGAGAGAGATGATAAGGAAAAGGGATGGGAAATTTTAAGAAGAATATTTAGAGGGGAAATAAGCGCTGCTTCTCCAGCTCCAATTATTGCTGCAATAATTGCGGCTGTAAAAGTTGCAGGTGCATGGAAAGTTCTAATGGCAGTTATTGGAGCAATTGCTGGATGGTTAGGATCTGGACTTTTCGCTAGGTTTATAACAGAAGAAGGATTGCAAAGAATAGAGTGGGCAGAAGGAGAAGCATTAAAAGCTGGAATGTGGGATAGATATAAAGAATTGAGAAAACAACACGACGATTTGCTAGCTTTTGGAAGAGATGTAGTAAGATCATTCTTATTAGGACCTGTAAGCTTGCTGTGGGCTTATGAGTATTATTTTAGAGCAAGCGAAGAACAAGCTAAGACTTACGATGAAATAGCAAAGCTTCAGAAACCACCTGAAGTTGAACCTTATGGAGGGGATATAGCAACAATAGACAGGCTAGTATGTGAAAACCCATTCTTGTCGAAGGAAAAAATAGAGGAGATGATTAAACCATACTTGCCTAGAGCTACAGTTTTGCCTAAATGGGTTGATACTGAGTTAAGAGATTATAGAAGCAGAAAGGAAAAACTTTACTTTGCAATAATGGATCTGAAAAAGGATGGAAACTATACTATAGTTTCAGAAAGGTTGAATGAATACGAAAAGCTAATAGATGAATTCGAGAACTGGAAGGAAAGTAGAAAACCTTACTTAGAAATGGCTAGAGTATTAAGTAGTGTTGAAGCTGAGATAAGAGATGCAAGAAGGTTCATATCAGACCTAAGAGCAATAATAAAGGAAAAAACAATTCCTGTTGGTTATATTTGGATAGTTTGCTCTCTTAAGCCAGATAGATTGTGGTTGGATGAAACTCCGATTGAAGCCTGGACTTCACAGAGAGTTAAAGTTCAGCCTGGTAAGCATTTAATTAGAGCAGAAAAAGATGGATATCATGCTTCAACTGTAACGGTAGAAGTAAAAGCTGATGAAGAGAAGGAAGTTAGAATAGATTTTATAAAGAAACCGCAGGAATACGGATACTTAACTGTTAGATGTGTGCCAGATTGCTTCATTTACATAGGAACTAGTCCAACTCCACTAAAAACTCCTTTGATAAGGTATGCATTACCGCCAGGAAGATACGATTTAACTCTTCATTTAATGGGATACAGAGATGAGGAAGTAAGCGTTACAATAATGGAAGGTACAGAAACTGTTGTTGAGAAGAGATTAACAGAAGAAAGGCCTGAAAGACCTGAGAAAGGAAGGATATTTGTTGACACTGAGCCTGGAGGAGCGTTTGTATGGTGCGATGATATAGTACATCCTTATCCGACTGACACAACTTTAGAAGTAGATCCTGGATTGCATAAGATAAAAATTGAGAAAAGCGGATACAAAACTTATGAGACAGAAGTTTTAGTAGAGAAGGGAAAAACTGCAGAAATAAGGCATAAGCTTGAACCATTACCAGAAAAGAGAAGTTGGAGAGTTGTTGTAACAAGCGATCCACCAGGAGCAAGTGTTTTGCTTGATCATATTCCTACAGGTAAGAAGACACCAGCAACGCTTAGCCTAGGAGTTGGTATTTGGACTATAGGTGTTGAAATGCCAGGATACTATCCGATGGAGCAAACTATTGAATTAAGGTGAGAACATGGAAGAGATAAAGGCAAGAGTTGATGTGACTTATCAAGAAGGAGTAGAGCCAGAAATAACAAAAGAAACATGGGCACAACAGAAGGCAATTGAGTTCAAGCTTGAGCCAATAATAACACCAGGATGGAAAGCTCCTTTATTACCAGCAAAAGCAGAGATAGCAAAAAAACCTGTAGTAAAGGCTGTGTTAAAGAGTTATGCTCTTGATATAGAAACTACAGGTATTGATCCTACTGATTCAAGAATAATCGTTATTGGAGTAAAGGATTTAAGAGATCCAAATTCTCCAGTAATACAATTTTTTGACTTGGATGAAGCAAAGCTAGTAGCAAACTTTGTTGAATGGTGCGAAAATGAAGAGCCTTTCGAGTTTGTTGGCTGGGGTTTAGGATTTGATTTAAAGCATATATTTTACAAAATATGTGCTGCACGCTTACAAGCACCAAAGTTTTTAGCAGCTTTACCTTATGATCTTATGGATGTTTTTAGATTGGGAAGAGAAAAAGGTTATTACACTTTACAAAAGCCTGACAGCTTAGCAAAAGTATCTAAGTATTTGTTGGACAGGGAAAAAATGCTAACATGCAATGAAGTTTTATTGGCATGGAATAGAAGAGATTATGAGCTTATACTTGAACACAATAGAAACGATGTTGAGATAATAGCTTTGCTTTGGCAGCTTGTTCAATATGCATATGGAAGAATTGAAGTAATAAAAGGTGTGGAAATTACAGCAAGCGAATCAACTATGCCAATCCATGGAAGCATAAGAGTTGTATGCCCGACTTGCATGCAAGAATACTTTGTTAGTGAAGAAAAGAAAGAAATTACTTGCTCAGTTTGTGGGGAGAAAATTAAGGTGAGTTAAAATGCCTGTTGATTTTCCTGATTTTTTTGGTGGAATAGCAAGGGTTGCACAACCAAGCATACAAAAAGGTCAATTTAAAATAGTTGGAACTGTAGGTGCTACTATACCACCAAATACGTCTGCAACATGGACAGTCGGAGAGCCTGCGCAAGATGAGATTTGGAAGATAAGCAGAGTTTGGGCATGCACAAAGCAAAATAGCTTGATTGAAGTAATGGTAGAATGGATGAATATGATTATATCAAGAAGCATAAATTACGGAGAAGCTGTTATTTATTTGCCAGATGGTTTGGATTATAAGGCTGGAAATGTGTTCAAGATACATGTAATTAATTATGCTAATTTTGCTGCTGATATATATTTACAGTTTGCTGGGTTAATGGAGATGATAATATGAAGTTTAAAGGCATGATTTGCGTTGGAGATAGAGCAATAGAATTTGAAGATACGAACGATACTACAGAAATTGTTAGAAAATTAATAGATGAGCAGAAAAAGAGTTT
>CAYYVK010000029.1:0-5244 GCA_964475145.1 uncultured archaeon | reverse complement strand
TCAATAAAATTAACCTCAGTTTTATTGCCATCAGGATCAACAACAAAAACTTTTAGAGTAGCATTTGGATAAAGCTTGCCAGTATCTTCATCTATCGCTAAAATTTCAAACCTTATCTTTTCTTCCAGCCCATAGTTAAACTTCTCTTGCTTGATTATTGGCTTAAGCCTCAAGTGTTTCAGAACTTCAAAAGTTAAAGTTTTGCTTGTATTTCCAAATTCAGTTTCAGCAAAAATTTCAACCAAATAAATACCAGAAACTTTTGGCTTAAACTCAAAACTAAACCTAAATTCTCCTTCTGTCGATTTTCTGTCTTCAAACAAAATTTCCCCTTTAGGATCTTTAACTCTTACGCTGACATTAGAAGCAATCAAGCTTTCATTCAAGCTAACATTACCAGAAATAGCAACAAACTTCCAGACATCTTTTCCTTTTGTAACATTCTCAACAGAAACTAAAGCTTGTATTGTTGGAGCCAAAGTTATGTTTTTTATTTCTTCTGTGTAATTAGGAACTTCTGTAACATTTGTTAAAGTTTCATTTTCCAAAGGTAAGACTCTTAAAACTCCTGTTTCAGTCTCAGCCCAATTTCCTGCTAAATCAGAGGCATAAAACTTGAAAGCTATTGTTCCAGGAGAATCAACAGTTTTAGTTATATTGCTCCATGCTTCTTTCACGTTTAGATTAGAAGACCAGACTGCTTTACCAAATCGCTTAACAAGCACAACATGGCTTGGAACTGTTAGGTCGTATATCTTTCCCTTGTAGTTTTCTTTGGTTATCCTGCTTACATAGACTGGCTTCATGTCTTGGTCTAGGAAAGTCAGTTCATAGCCCTGATTTGTTAGCTTGTAAGCTTCCACAACATCAAGAAAGCCAAAGTCTTTTGGGTTAATTCCGAAGAGTAAATCTCTCAAAAAGTTTACCACAAAGCTTAAGCTATTGTCGACCCTTGCGTAAACTTTATGGTCTTGGGTAACTAGCAAGTCTATTTCTCCGTTTATCAAGTATACTTGATTATCGTAATCGGAAGACACTATTCTTATCGGTTTTTCCCATCCAACTCTTCCGTCTTTTAAGACTGCAACCTCATCCTCATAGCTCAAATCTTTCAAGTACTTCCAGCCCAGCCTTGTTAGAATTTGTGTGTTTTCGTCGTAGCTTGATACAAAGCTGTAGCTTTCGTTCTCCCAGTTGCCAGAAGCGTTCCAGCTGAAGATCCATTCGTTCAAGCCAGAATCATCCTGCCAAAAAGCAAAAAAGCTTACTACATCGCCTACTTTAGCTTCTGTAACGTTAGAACCAAAACTGCTGTAGAAAGGTGGTAAATCGACAGTCTCGTTTGAATAATTGACGGAAGGTCCGACAATTGGAGTTTGCAAAGAATTGTTCTGAGTACTGGTATTAATATCGGAAATGCTTTCGACAGTTTCAATTGGGAAAATTGGAAGTGTTGAATTTTCTGGAAATGCTAAATTCTCGACACTTTCTGTAGCATTTGCAAAAGGTAAAGGCAGTCCAGAAGTAAATGAGTTGTTGCCGGAAAAGCCTGTGTTTTGGGCTATTATTGCTACTGTAAAGAAAGCGAGGAGAGAAAAAAGAAAAGAGAAGAAGAGGTAAGACTTGACCTTTGAAAGGGACTTGTTGCCAAAGTGTCGAACATTGCTCAGGTATTTTTCCGCTTTTTTTGTAGAATTCTTTTTCAAGTAGCATAAGCTAGCAGGTCCCACTTTTCTCTCTTCCAAGATACCAGCACCCAGAAGCTCTCTAACATACTTAGAAGAAGTATGCCTGTGCAAGCCTGTAGACTTGGCTACAGAAAGGATTGTTAAGCCTTCTGGATGCTTTTTCAAGGCTTCTACTATCAGCCTTCTAGGATCTTCTTCCTTCACCAACTCCCCCTTGTACACTAGTGTACAACAGTTAGTCCAGGTTAATACAGAAAATGTGTGTCGAGCGTGATATAGCAAGCAAAAGTCGTTAAAAACGAATAGTCGACAGCTTTCTGAACACTCTTGTAAAAGCAAAACCAAATTTTTATACTGTCGAAAACCAAATTATCTATTAAGTGGAGTAGATGCTGCTAGAAATTCTGAGGAGAAAGAACGATTTGGAAGAGTTTTTAGCAGAGAAGATAAAGCAGATGGATGTCCAACAAGCAAGAATAGCTTTGGAGTTAGAAAAATTGCAGGGTGTAGACAAGAAATTGAGAGAAATAGACGCTAAGCTTAAGGAGTTAGAAAGGATTGTTTCTGCTGAAGGGTTTACCCTACGGAACGCTAGATCTTCTAAGACAAAAGAAGCTATTCGACTAATACTGCAAAAGTATGGCGAGCTTACTTCTGTTCAGCTTGCTAAGCTTATCAAACTGTCGAGAACAAGGTGTAACGAGTACTTGAAAGAAATGGAAGAAGAAGGTATAACAACCTCTTTTGTGAAGAGTCGAAAAAAGTACTATAAACTTCGACAGTAGAATTGACACTTGTCGACACTTCTCGACTTCTTTTTGTTTCGACAAATTTTTAGGCTCTAACGAGTCTAACTCAAATCTGCTTTAGATTAGCAAATCTTAAAATCAAAGAGTACCTTTAAAATTGGGTAAAAGATGATAGCTTTATTACCAAATTTAAGAACGTCTTCATGCCCAGTATAAACAACAATACCTTTTTTAACATTATATTTTTCCATGAACCATACTAAGTTTTTCAGTTCAGATTTTTTTATTATCTCCTTCTCTTTAACTTCTATTGGTATAATTTTCTCATTTGTCCTTAGAAAATCGACTTCTTTTCCATTTTCTCTCCAGTACCTATTTGTATCTATGGCTGAAAGAACTAAGCATTCGAATATCTGTCCTTTTGACAATTCTGGATAAAAACAAAAGGACAAAGAAATATTGTACGGATAAATTTTTTTAAGCTTTCTTGATTCTGCTCTTGTAGAAGGCCTAAAATTTTTAACTATCTTTATTAGTTTGCTAAATTCTAAAAATTCTAAATGCTTTGCTAAAGTAAGTTTGTGGACTCCTAAATCTTTAGAAAGTGAAGTTATGTCTACAATTGTACCAACATCTTTCATAAAGATTTCAATCAGAGTTGATAAAAGATTTACATTAACATTTTTGAATATACTTGGAATGTCAGATTTTAAAACTTTCTCGATTACCAGCTCTCTGATGTATGCATTAACTTTACTTTGGTCCTTCCACTCAATTAGCTCAGGAAATGGTTTCCTGATGTACTCGTCAAAGACCATTTTTAACTTACTTTCATACAGCTCAAAGTTATCTATTTTTTTCTTAAAATAGAGCTCAGCAAACTCTTGAAGAGTGAGAGGTCGAACTTCAAAAGAAAAAAACCTTCCAGCAAGGTTTTTAATTGCTTCGCTTTCCACCATCACGCTAGCCGATCCTGAAACACAAATTTTTAAATTTGGTAGATTATCGTAAAGGATCTTTACTTTAGAGCTCCAGTTTTTTAACTTATGAATTTCGTCAAAAAACACAAAAATTTTTTCTTTTCTCCAATCAACTTTTGTTATTTTTGAATATTCTTCAAAAATTTCCATGGGTTCTTTTATCATTTCGTCAAAGGTAAAATAAAGAATTTTTTTTGGATCTATTCCTCTTTTAAGAATTTCTTCTATTAACTGATAAATTATTGTCGTTTTCCCGACTCTTCGTAAGCCAACTAGCACCAATATTTGTTTGTAATTGAAAAAAGTCTCTTTTATTTCGGTAAAAATTTTTCTCTTGTAATCCTTTGCTTTTTCTTTTGATATAGTACCAGTTTCCCACCACTCGTTTAAAGTTATCAGAAGCTCTTTCATATTAGTACTTTATTTGAACTTATATTTAAACTTTTAGTTCTTTTAAAGAACCAATCTTCAAGCCCGAGAAGAATGCTCAACGAACGCTGGGGCTGGGATTTGAACCCAGATGGTCTTTCGACCGCCAGCTTTCCTATCATCTAAAATCTAACCTCGAACAAGCTCGAGGCTGGTGCCCTACCAGGTTAGGCGACCCCAGCACAATATTTAGTTATATAGTTTTATTTATCAACTTTGCCTTCTTAACAACAATATACCCGCTATTACCTTCCCATACTTTTTTCCAGCTTTCTATCAAAATTTTCTTTTTAAACGTAGGAGAATCTAGAACAAAAGTTTCGTATTCACCACCTTCTCCACACAGGTTAACACCATACTTCTTGTTTACCTTTATCAAATCTTGCAAGCATTCTTTATCCATCCTCCTCCCAAGCCAGCTCTCGTCAAAACCTTCTGAAAAAACACCTGTAATAAGTATATCCATGCAGCTTGCCTCTTCTTCCAGGAGACTTAGCTGACCCTTTTGCCAGAGTGGGTTGATACTCTGCAGTCCAAGCTCTCTACAAACTTTATCTATCCTAGATTTTTGATAATTGCTAGCAACAGCACCGCTTACTATGCCTTCGACCTTATTGCTAACCTTTTTAATAGCTCTTTTCAAGTCTTCTAGCTCCTTCTCTTTTTCACCCTTTGTCTTAGCTATAACCTGCTTAATCCCTAATGCTTTAGCTTGAAGTTTTGTAAGCTCTATACAAGGAAAATGGAACATCCATGAGCCTTTTTCAGGGAAGATTGTTATCAAGAATTTAACTTCGTTATTTTGGCTAGCCAAGTTTAAAGCATACGTAGAATCTTTTCCTCCGCTAAAAAGAGCTGCCAACCTCATGTAGTAGAGTTTCTCTTACTAGAATAAAATTGTTAGGTAAATATATAATATGAAAGTCTGCCATCAGAGCTTTGAAGTCAAGAGCTCTAAGAGAAGGGAAATAATAGACATAACTAAAAGAGTTGAAGAAATTGTCAGCGAGAGTAAAGTTGAGAATGGAATTTGTCTTGTTTTTCTACCTCATGCAACTGCTGCTTTAATTCTGGAAGAGAATGAGCCCAGATTGGTAAAGGATATAGAAGAAAGTATAGAAAAACTTTTTCCAGCTAAAGCTAGCTATAGGCATGATGAAATAGATGATAATGCAGATGCTCATTTAGCTAGCGGTTTCATAGGACAGTCAAGGGTATATCCTATAAAAGATGGAAGAGTAGTAAGAGGTACTTGGCAGCATACTCTTTTAGTCGAGCTGGATGGGCCAAGAAGAAGGGAAGTTTTTGTAACGGTAGTGGGAGAATAAAAGAGGTTAATATTGTTAATTTAGTGTAATACGTATTACATTTCTTCATCGCAACCTCAAAAGAAAAACT
>CAYYVK010000028.1:4105-5602 GCA_964475145.1 uncultured archaeon | reverse complement strand
ACATTAATATGAGCGAGTTTGAAAGCGAGGAAGAAGCAAAGGTATATGCATGCAGCTTGTTGGGCGTTAAGCAGGAAGACCTTCCTAAACCAAGAAAAGTTATGTATGAATTTCCCATAGATAGAACTCTGGAAGTTTATGATGTAGATGAGAAAATTTCTTTTGGAGTTGGATGGAGCAGAAGTGGAAGAAGAAAGATTTTCTACGGACTTTGGATAATAGAAGGGGAAGAAGTGAAGAGAGTGTGACTGGAAGGGCAGAAGGTAAACTAGAGCTTGAAAAGGCTAGAGTCTTCTTGGCGTCAAACCAAAATAAAGTTGAGCTAGAGGATGCAACAGTTTTCATTCACGTAAAAGGCTACTCTCTTGCAAGAGTTACTCATCTTGATATAGAGCATGAGATTCTAGACAACATTATCCCGCCAAAGAGAGGCTACTTTCTTAGAGTAGAAGGAATCGGAGACGGAATAAAAATTGAACTAGAAAAACCTAAAGAAGTTGAATACAAAAACAAGAAACTGCTGGTCAACTCTATAGCAATTTTGCATCCTTATTTAAAGAAGATCCTCAAGAGTACAAGAACATGGGTTGGTGGAAAGTTTGGTGGAATTTACATCGGCTTTAGAAAGGAGCAAATAGCTAAACTGGAGAAAATAGCTAAGGAAAAGTTTCAGTTTTATTAGTTTGAGAACATTTATAAGCTTTTCTGTTAAAATTTTATTAGGGGGAAAATGTCAACAAGAGACGCATTTTACGAAGAGTTGGAAAGATATGGAATTGACAGATCAAGGGTTAAAAAGGTTGAAATAAAGGTTGAAAGAGAAAAAGGTCCTATTTTACTCGTGTATCTACACGATAAACCTAAAGAACCCATTACGATAGGAGAAGCCCATATACTAAGGTTAGCAAAATTAGTAGCTCTAGAGACGTCTCTAGATGAAGTGCTAAGTAGAGATGAGCTATTGAAAAGGTTATACGGTATAAAAACTATTTTCGAAGGAATGACAGTACCATTTTCTAACTTCCTACATGAAACTAAAGATTTATCCACCAAAGAGATAGCAGAAGAAGTAGAAAAGTTGGAAAAGAAATATTTGGTAGCACAGAAGCCAAAAATATACCAAGAATATCTAAAAATAAGGATTATAAAGAATTTGACAGAGAGGTTTGGCATACCCTTTACAGATTTTGAAGAAGTGTTAAAAGAAGGATATCCCACTACAGAAAACTTGCTGAATGTATTAGCTACGCTTTACTATTAAATGATGTACGAGAGGTAGTCTAACAATCCGCATAACCTAAGTATTTCCTTGGTATATTCCTTAAACCTTTTGCGGTCCAACCTGATTCTTAGAGAATTTACTGTACACATAGTATCTTTATGTGTTCTTATCCTGAGAGAATGTTCTATCTTCTTGCGTACATCTTCAGCTGGGTTAAAAATTACCCTTTCTAATCCTCTTTCAGGAATCTCGTTTAGTAAAATTTCCTTAGGGTC
>CAYYVK010000028.1:0-4005 GCA_964475145.1 uncultured archaeon | reverse complement strand
TATCCACCCATTCCTCAGGGAATAAGATTTTTTTATTTCCTCTTTCGCTTAGCGTGTTAGGCACTTTTGTGTATATAAGCTCTTTTATCGGTCCCATGAAATCCTTCTCTAATCTCTCCATAATCATGAGTTCTTTCTCCATAGCAGGGATTACATTCTTAACAGAATCAGTTATCCCTTTTAACCTTTGAAAATTATTGGAAATAGTTTGGTATATGGGGCCTGCAATTTCATAACCTCTATCGTCGTGAGAATAAGCAGGTAACCATGTTTTATCCCAGAAGTATCCAGTCTCAAGAATAACATCTTTATACAAGGTTCTTTCATCTTCAAGGGCCTGTTCTAGCAGGCCCCAACCTTCTATTTTCGGCTCTTCTCCCATATACTTACCTTTAAGGCTTTTCATCAAGCTTCATAGAAAAATCTCAACTCTTAACGATTAATAAGAATTAGGCTTATATAAGCTTTTCGGTCTTAGGAAAAGTTGGGGTACGAGGTTTAGAATTCTTGGAATCGTGGCTAATCTCCGAAGAGATTGCCACTTTCTGTAGCTAATAGAGCTACTGAATTCTAAACTTCCTCCCCCCGTTTATAATAATTTTGGTTTTTCTAAAGCTTAAAAACATTACTTTTTAATCTTCTATTATGCCTTACATTGACGAGAAAAACTTTTTTAACAGTTTTTCTTACATAGCTGAGCGAGTTAACCAAGCTCTTTCTACAATCCTCTCAGAACCTTTAAAGAGCATAGATAAGCTGAAGATAAGTGAATGCTATAAAGAAATTCTCAAAAATTTATACACTTATGATTACACCTTTATAGTAGAAAGACCAGGGAAAAGGCTAAGACCGTTTATTTTAATAACAGTAGCAAGAGGTAACGGTTACAAAGACTTAGAATCGTTGCTCCAGCCTGCTTGTGCTGTTGAGATTTTCCATAACTCTACTCTTGTTCATGACGATATTGTAGATAGGGATGATATAAGGTCTGGAAGGCCTACTGTCAGAAAGCTGTGGAGCGACTTTTATTCTAGAAGAAAAGACTTTTTGGGAAGAGGGGAGAAGCCGGTAGAAAAAGGAGATTATACAGCTATTCAGAGTGGCGACAGACTGCTCTTACTTCCTTATCATTTGTTAAGTACTTCTAACTTTAGACCAGACCAAAAAACTAAAGCTGTTAGCATTCTAGCAACCAGGGCACAAGAAATTGCTGAAGGACAATTGCTAGACTTAAGCTTTGAAGGAAGGAAAGATACTACTCTAAAAGATGTTCTTTACATGTACACAAAAAAGACTGGTGCTTTGTTTGAGGCGTGTGCTCTAATAGGCTTAACACTTTCTGACGGAAAAGAATATCAGAAAAAAGCTTTGAGCAAGTGGGCAAGAGAATACTTCAACTGGCGCTTCCAAATAAAAGATGACTTGATAGAAAACAACATAGACGGAGTAAAAGGAAGACCAGTAGGAAGTGATATAAAAGACGGAAAAGTTACACCTCTTGTTGTTGCTACTCTAGAGATGGGTAGCAGGGAAGAAAAGAAAGCTTTTCTCAGAGCATGGGGTAATAAAAGAGCGACAGAAGAAGAAATTCACTCAGCTATAGATGCTGCTTTTTCAAGCGGAGCAGTAGATAGACTAAGAAAAATGATGGAGGAATTTGGAGAAAAAGGTAAAGCCTTGATAGAAAGGGCTTGCTTAGAAAAGGAATACGAAGATCTTCTCAAGGATTTAACAGAGTACGTTGGTGCAAGAACCTACTAAATTTTTCTAATCTAAAATATATCTATGAGGAAGTTTAGGTTTATAGACATCACTACTGCTGATGTAGCCTTCGAAGCTTATGGTAAGGATTTGAACGAGCTTTTTGCTAATGCTGCCCTAGCAATGTTTGAGGTTATGATAAACACGAAACAAGTTGAGCCAAAAATTGAAAGAAAAGTTGAAGCTGAAGGGAACGATTTACAATCTCTAATGTTCAGCTGGCTCAACAGCTTACTAGTTTTCGTTGATTCAGAAAACCTAGCTTTTTCAGAATTTAAAGTAAAAGTTGACGAAAATAATTTCAAACTAGAAGGAATTTGTAAAGGAGAAGAGATGAATAGAGAGAAGCATGAAACTAGGACGCATGTAAAAGCAGCTACTATGCACAAATTGGAGGTTAAAAAGAATAAAACTTGGAAAGCTAGAGTTATTCTGGACATTTAGTCTTAACTTTCAGTTTTCTAACTCTGGGCAAGTGGTCTATATCAATTACAACTCTAGATAGAGCCATGACAAAAAGCTGGGAAAAAATAAAAAAATTAAATAACGCTAAGCAATTCTTTTCCTTCGTTCTATTCTTCTACTTCAAGCCCTACTTTCCTATTAGGCTTGCTCCACCTGCTAACAAAGCTACTAGTCCTGTGATTAACAGCAGGATTGCATATACCCAACCTACAACTATTATTGTTGTAAAGCTGGGCATTGAAGAGCCATAGTAACGATATGCACTCCCTGCAGCTTCTAGGATTGTCCCAACTGTTACTAGCCCATACATCATGCCTATTGCTTGAAGTAGAAACACTATTCCTATTAGCAAAAGGCTTATTGAACCAAGCTTTTCTACGCTTACCATAAAAATTATTTGTTTTTTCTTTTTTAAATTATTGTTGGTAGCATGAGGTAGAAAATCAGGGAAATTATCGCATATGCTATTGAGAAAACTATTATAAAGGTTAGCTTTCTTCTATCTATCGTTACAAACTTCTTTTCAGTCTTTGTGAGCATTACTACTACTGAAACACCAACTACAGTCAAAACATTTGCTAGTCCTATTAAAGCAAACTTTTTCACTTCACGGTAGACTATGAAACCACTCACAACACCTGCTATAACAGATTCTATTACAAGCAAGATGAAAGTAGCTAAAGTTTGATGAGAGATGAAGAAGCTTATACGCTCTGTTCGTGCAGACTTTTCAAACCATAAATCGTCCACAAAATACTTAGACGGAGCTTTCATTTCTAGTTGTGTGTAAGGTAGGTTCATCACACTAGTGCCTCCGAAAAATTCTTTCAAGCTAGTGGATAGATAATCTTGAACATAGTAGCTTGTCTTAGCATAGCTTTTGATTTCCGGATATACCTTTGGCTCAAAATAATCTAGCAAGTAGAGTTTCACTGGTATCGATCTACTCCCATAAACACTTGTCGGTAACAGAGGATAGAATACTTTGTCCGTTGGAAAAGTAAGGAATATGCCTACCTTTTTCCGGTAAAGGTAGTAAGGTATTTCTTGCTGGTATACAAATGGTTCATAATACTTTGGCCTACATTTCTTTGTATATCCGTCGCAGTATTCTTTTGTATAATCACAAGGTGGACAACCAGCACAAAAGCTTGCATTGTATGCACAGTAACACTTTCCTGTTGTAGTATCACACTGCCCTAAGTTCCCGTTTACACAACAACCATAGATATTAGGCGGGCAATTAGCGGAGCAGGCTCGAGAACATTGGGCATGGTTAGTACAGTAAGAAGGAACACCAGTTATCCAAGCAACTACAAAACTATACTCTTTACCTATGTAGCCATCAAAAATACTTATAGCACTTCTTTGTACGTTCAAGCCTTTACTTGAAAGGTAGTTGTAGAGAGCATCTCCACTCTCTGCAGTCACAAGCTCTACAGTAACACCTTCTTTCTCTAAATGCTCATGAACAACAACACCTATTCCTTCAGCCATAGGATATCCATACCTAGGATAGAATTCTTCTACGGGTATGACTGGAGTAGGTATGAAAAAAGGATAAACGATTCCTAGAGCAGCTCTTTTTGCAGGCTGCTGGATATACCCTTCTACGCTTCTACCATAAAAAGTTGGAAATTCTGTTACTACATCTATAACTACTCTTTGTGGTTTAGCAGGAATAGGAAATATCCAAACCGCTTTATCATAAGCCATTCTAAAGTCTACTGCTATGATCATCTTTTCTAATCCTTCTTGATAAGTAATCACAGCTCTCTG
>CAYYVK010000027.1:0-5727 GCA_964475145.1 uncultured archaeon | reverse complement strand
ATGTAATACATATTACAAAAAATTTGATTCAGCGTTATCTTCAGAAGTGGGGGGACCGGGAAACTCAGGAGTTTTTCCCTTTTGAACCCGGGTTGCCGGCACCCCAAGCCGGATGCCTCGACCAAGCTAGCAGATCCCCCCAACACAATATTATTTGATTTGAAAACACAATTCTTAAATATGCCTGAAGAGTTTTCTATAGTCACAGAAACTGTCGTTGGCAGGGGCAAAGAAGATTTTATGAAATTTGGCTTGGGTGGGGCTGGCTATTTAGGAAAGCATATAGTAGGCACAGGCGAAGATGTTCACTTAACAACAAAAGTTTACATAGACTTACTAAAGCCTCATGTAATTTTGTGCTGTGGAAAAAGGGGGAGTGGCAAATCTTATAGTGTGGCAGTGATTCTTGAAGAGTTGCTTTTGCTTGAAAAGCAGTATGCAGAGAAAATTGCATGTGTTGTCTTTGATCCTATGGGTATATACTGGAGCATGAAGCTGCCCAACGAACAACAGAAAGATTTGCTTGCTCGCTGGAACTTACAACCAAAGGGATTTGAAAGAGTTAAAGTGTACGTGCCACTTGGACTAAAGGAAGCTTATGAAAAAGCAGGAATACCGGTTGACTTCGCTTTATCAATTTCTCCAAAAGAATTTTCCCCGGAAGATTGGGCCCTAGCTTTTAATCTTGAAAGGACTAGCGAACTTGCAATAGCTCTTGAGAAGAATGTTAATTCTTTGGTGGAAGAGAAAAAGGATTTTGACTTAAACGAACTTATAGAAAGGGTAAACAAAGATGAACAAGTCTCTCAACATACAAAAAATGTTCTGACAAGCTTTCTGCAAGTAGCAAGCTCTTGGGGATTGTTTTCTAAGAAAGGTATGAGCATAAGCGATATAGTAAAGTCAAATCAAGTAAGCGTGATAGACTTGTCTAGAGTAAAAGGAGAGGAATGGGGTATAAGAAATTTGTTAGCAGCATGGATAATTAGAAACGTTTATCATGAGCGTGTACTAGCAAGGAAGGAAGAAGAACTGGCAAAAACTGAAGGAAGAAGACTAGAAAAAACTTTTCCTTTAACTTGGGTAGTTTTAGAAGAAGCTCATAATTTCGTACCAAGCGATAAGAAAACAGTTTCTACAGAGCCTGTGCTTACATTAGCGAAACAAGGGAGAGAACCAGGTATATCGCTAGTATGCGTTACACAAATGCCTAACAAAGTGCATCAAGATGTTTTGTCGCAAACTGATCTTGTAATCTCTTTCAGACTTACTAGCAGGGACGACCTACAAGCTTTGCATGCTGTCTACCAAAGTTACATGCAGGAAGAACTGGAAAAGATGATTAATAGGTTACCAAGATGGCCTGGTGCTGCAATAATCCTTGACGATAATCTAGAGAGAATCTTCACAGTTAACATAAGGCCAAGACTTTCATGGCATGCAGGCGGGACTGCTGTTGTTATTTAATCCTAAAAATCGTTTTACGCTAGTAAAACGATAAAAATATTAGGTTAACGAAATAACTTAATCTATTAGCGAGAGCATGGAGATAACAGTCTGGGCCGAAAAGTACAGGCCAAAAAGGTTGAGCGAAGTAATAAATCAAAAACATGTTGTAGAAAGGGTAAAGGCTTTTGTTGAAGAGAAAAATATACCAAGCATGCTTTTTGCTGGTCCTCCAGGCACTGGAAAAACGACTGTTGCTCTTTGTATAGCTTACGAACTCTACGGAAAAAACTGGAGGCAGAATGTTTTAGAGTTAAACGCGAGCGATGCTCGTGGGATAGATGTAATTCGAGGTCAAGTAAAAGATTTTGCAAGAACTAAGCCGATAGGAGAAGTCCCTTACAAAATAATAATTTTGGATGAAGCTGATGCTTTGACAGCAGATGCGCAAAATGCTTTGAGGAGAACTATGGAAAGTTACACGAGCGTTTCACGCTTTATTCTTATCGCTAACTACTCTAGCAAAATTATTGAGCCAATTCAAAGCAGGTGTGCTGTCTTTAGGTTTAAGTCGCTCGCAGAAGCTGATATAAAAAGATTTATCCAAAGAATTGTAACTGAAGAAAAATTAAAAATAACAGAGGATGGGATAAAAGCGATAATAGAAATTTCGGAAGGGGACTTGAGAAAAGTTGCAAATCTTTTGCAGGCAGCAGCCTCCCTTGAGAAAAAAATAACTGCTGATACAATTTACGATGTTGCCTCTAGAGCAAAGCCAACAGACGTGAGAGAAATGCTCGAGCTAGCTTTGAAAGGAAAGTTTGAAGATGCAAGAAAAAAGTTGCAAGACTTGCTCTTGAAGCAAGGTTTGAGTGGAAGCGACATAATTTCTGAAATTCATAGACAACTCTATTCGCTCAACTTACCAGAAGAACTGAAAGTTCAGCTTGTAGAAAAATGTGGAGAGTACGAGTTTAGGATAAGTGAAGGCGGAAGTGAGCTTATCCAGTTGGAAGCCCTTTTGGCCCAGTTTTTGCTTGCGTCGAAGCGATAGCATGAAGAAAATAAAAAATTATCCTCTTACTATTTATGAAATTGTTGTATCTTCTCTTGGATATTTAGCAACAAAAAATTATGAGTTTCTAATTGTAGGCATACCATCAGCTACTTTAACTTTTCTCTACGAAAAATGGGCTTATAAAATTGGTCAAAAATATGTGGACAGAAAAGTATAGACCTAAAAGCTTGAAAGAATTTGTAAACCAGAAAGAAGCTTTAGAAAAGTTTTTAGCTTGGATTAAAAACTGGAAGCCTGGTAGTAAAGCCTTGCTTTTCTATGGACCGCCTGGAGTAGGTAAGACTGCTTTGCTACAAGCTTATGCTACAGAAAAAGGCTTAGACTTAATAGAAATGAATGCTTCAGACTATCGTTCAGCTCAACAAATCCAGGAAGTTCTTGGTCAGTCTATGAAACAAAAAAGCTTATTTGGAAGAGGAAAGATTTTCTTGCTCGACGAAATTGACGGAATAGTTGGTAAGGAAGATAAGGGTGGGGTTGGGGAAATAATAAGGATAATTCAAGAGTCTGCTTTTCCCATAGTTCTCACAGCAAACGACCCTTGGGACCCTAAGCTAAAAGCTTTGAGAGAATATTGTGTGCTAGTAGAATTTAAGAAAGTATATGTTTTTGACGTGGAGAAAAGGCTTGCTGAAATTTGCAAGAAAGAAGATATAGCTGCTGAAAAGGATGTGTTACGTGAGTTGGCAAGAAGGTCTAATGGAGATTTAAGAGCTGCTATAAACGACTTGGAAACTGTAGCAAGAGGGAAAAGAAAAGTTGTTTTGAGTGATTTAGAAGTTTTAGGTTATAGGGAAGTTGAAACGAGTATTTTCGACGCTCTTAAGATAATTTTTAAGTCGAGCTCTCTTACAGCTGCAAAGCTTGCAATTTCAAACGTAGACAAAGATCCTGAAGAAATTTTCTGGTGGATTGAAAACAACGTTGCAAAAGAATATGAAGATCCTGAAGAGATAGCTAAAGCATACGATGCTTTAAGCAAGGCTGACATTTTTAGACAAAGGGTGATCTCTAGACAAGAGTGGAGGTTGAAAGGGTATATGATTGATCTTATGACGGGTGGAGTAGCAGTTGCTAAGAAAGAAATGTACAGAAAGTTTACTAAGTACCAGTACCCTTCGAAGATTGCGATGCTAGGCCAAACTAAAGTTGAGAGAAAGGAGGAGAAGGAAAAGCTTTTAGAGCTTAGCAAGCAGTTGCACTGCTCAACAAGAAAAATAAGGAAAGAATTCTTGCCTTTCTTAAGAATTATCTTTAAGAAAACAAAATTATTAATGTGAAAGGAATTAAGATTTTGTTAACTTTTGTAACCATATTTTTGTTAACTGTGGTTGCAGGTTATTCCGCCTGCCCAGGTACTTACTACTGCGACAATACAGAGGCAGGAGTTACTAAAGAATGTTCTGTACCTGCACCAGGAACTTACAACGGATCTTTTGCTAACAAACCAGCTTGGCACAACTGGACTTTAGTAACTACGGGTACCTATGTAAACTTCACCTCTTCTATCCAAGGAGAAGCTGATGACGACTTAAACCTTCGTATATACCTCCCGAATGGAAGTTATGTAGACTTATCTGGACCAGGATCTTCTAAAGTTATTTCTGTTTGTTCTAATGCTGGAACTTATAAGACTAGAGTAGAAGCCTTCACAGTTCCAGACTTTTGCGCACCCTACAACATAACATTTTTTGTTGTTGGAGTTAGTTGTTGCCAAGATTATGACTGCAACGATGGAAAGGATTGTTCGTTAGATACATGCTCTAGTGGTGGTTGTCTCCACTGCACAAAAGATGGGTATAACGTTACTACCTGTAACAACTACGCTTGCTGCTCTGGCTTGCAACAGTGCTTTGACGGTGTATGCAGAGCAACTTGCCCAGATTTTAACATTTCTTTAAGTCCTACGTCTTTAAGCATTACAGTACCTCAATCAGGCTACAATTCCTCTAAGTCCAGGATAAACGTCTCTTCTATCAACAACTTCAATTCTCCTGTAACTTTTTCTGGTTCATGGATTGGTTCCTCACCTACTGGAGTAACTTTTTCTTTCAGCCCAAGCTCGGTAACTCCACCTGCAAACGGAAATGCCTATGCAAACGTAACAATAAACGTTTCTTCAACTGCTTCCACAGGAACTTATACTTTAAGGATAAACGCAACTTCAGGATTTTCGAGTAAGTATGCAGACCTAACAGTAAACATATTACCTTCACCTGCAGCACCTTTCGACTTTAACGTAACAGTTTCTCCTTCTTCTGGTTCAGTAGTTCAAGGAAGTTGGGTCAACACTACTGTAACAGTAACTCTGCTTTTGGGTAGCCCACAGACTGTTTACTTGTACGCAGACAACTGCCCTCCAGATGCCACATGCTCTTTCCTTCCTTCTAACAGTGGTACGCCAACCTACTCTAGAACTTTAAACATTTCTACAAGCTATTCTACACCAAACGGAACTTACCAAATAACAGTAAGAGGAGTTGCTGGAAGCTTGACAAGAACTGCTACCTACACTTTGGAAGTAACACCATCTCCTACATGCGTTAGGGCAAATCCTGTCGTAACTATTTCACCAACTTACGGATATGGGCGAGCAGGACAAACTCTTACTTATACTGTAAATGTAACAAATAAAGACAGCACAGCTTGTGGGGAGTCAACTTTTTCTTTGGTTGGAATAGTTCCTTCAGGATTTTCCTACAGCTTTAGCCAACCTACCCTAGTAATAAAGCCAGTTGGCTTCTCGAATAGTAACACCTCATACTTTTACGTTACTTCAAACTGTACCTCAACGGAGTACTACTACCATCCGATTAGAGTTAATGTAACTAATACCAATGACCCAGCTTACTTTACCCTATCTGGCTATTCTTACTATTATGTTTATTATCATTTTGATGTATCCCTACTGGATTCTGGTTCATCAGTTTCAGGAGCAACAAGATCTTATCGCGTATACGTATACAATTATAAATGGACTACATGCCCAGCATCTAATTTTTCCTTGGTAGGTTTACCTGATTCAGTTCCAGCAGGTTGGTCTTATGTTTTAGGTCCTTCAAGCGTAGTAGTTAGCCCTGGCTCTTCTTCAACTCTAATGAGGTTTAATGTTACTTCCCCCTGCTCAGCTGCTCCGGGTAGTTATACTGTAAGAATTAATGTAAGCGATAATTCTACAAACATAAATAAAACAGCTTCAGGAA
>CAYYVK010000026.1:0-6178 GCA_964475145.1 uncultured archaeon | reverse complement strand
ATTAAATTTTACTCACTGAATTCTTGACTTAAAAAAATTTTCAAGATTCCTTTTTGCTTCGCAAAGTTCCTTTAAACAATCTTGGCAAAATGGTGTACCTGTTTTCTTTACCCTATTTTCAACTCTCTTAGCAATCTCTAAGGCATCTATAAACCTTTTTTCAATTTTCCCACTTTCTTCCCAAAGGATTTTTCTTTCTACATTGCTTTGTCCCATAACGCAATCTCCTCTTATACAATGCACTCCAAGAGAATATTCGACATTTTCCCTTCTTGTAGGGACCCAGAAAAGATGACCAAGCTCATGTATGCAAGTTTTTCTAAAAGCAAGTAAAAATTGATCTCCAAACCATAATTTTGGTCTAAAAGTTGAGACTACGATTCCTCCAAGCACTTCTCCCCAATTTGCGAAAGGATGCGTTTCACCGTACACAAAGTTTAAATCGCCAGAATAAAGATCCTTACTCAAGATTCCAAATTCTATGCGTGGCTTTTCTCGATAAGGGTCTTCCTTACAAAGATTAAAAATATGAGTTACATCATACTGAATGCCGTACGAACCTCTTCTTTTTCTTGCCTTTTCTAAGTACAAATCTGTAGCTCCGATTACTTTGAGAGGAAGATATTTTGAAATGTCTACACCTTCTTTAATCACTCTTTTTATACTATCGACTGCAACTTCCACTTCCTCTTTTTCAACTTTGCTATCATACCATACGTATACAGGTAGCATGATTAAGGATTAATGAGTAAGATTTTTATTTCTTATGGTCAGAAATAGGTAAATCTCAAAAACTATAAAAATTTATTCACTTTTGTTTTTAATTCAAGATATGAAATTAAACTTTAAACCAATTTGGTTCGATTCTCTTGGTGCAAAATCAAGCTGCACTCTAGTAAAAACTCCAGACGTTAGCATAATAATTGATCCAGGAGTTGCGATAATGCATCCAAGTTTTCCTGCATCTATGGCAAAAAAGATTTGGTGGACTGAATTGGGAAGAAGCTTTATAAGGGAAGCGTGTAGAGAAGCAAGTGTAATAATAATTACTCATTATCATTATGACCACTATTTTCCACGAGACTTAGGAATTTATAAGAAAAAGCTTGTAATTGCAAAAAATCCTAACGAATACATAAACGATTCTCAAAGGAAAAGAGCTTATGCTTTTTATAAAAGAATTTTTGAGAAGTATGGAAAAGTTAAGCTGGAGGAAGTAGCGACAAAAAGAGAGGCTAAGAATTATCCAAACCCTCTTCAAGATTTAAGGCTTTCCTCAAGAAAAGATTTTGGAAGTTACAACAAGAGAAGAAAAGAGTTGCTCAAGAAAGGTCTCGAATCTTTTAAAAGAAGAGTGGAAAGATGGAATAAAGCGAAAGAAATACCAGAAGCTGAGTTTAAAGATTTAAAAATAAAGTGGGCAGACGAAGCTGAATTTGAGTTTGAAGAAACAAAAGTAAGAATAACTAAACCACTTTTTCATGGGATTGAATTTTCTGCAGTTGGATGGGTTGTAGGAGTTGTGATAGAATATGAGGGAGAAAAACTTTTTTACTCTTCCGATTTAAACGGTCCTATCATTGAGGATTATGCGAACTTTATAATCAAAGAAAATCCTGACATACTAATTTTAGATGGGCCAGCAACTTACATGGTTCCTTATACTTTGAACTTGATAAACTTGAGAAGAGCTGTAGAAAATGCATGTAAAATAGTAGAGAAAGTTAAGAGCAGTGTTATAATATACGACCATCATTTGGTTAGAGAAAGAAAGTTTATGGAGAAAACAAAAAAAGTGTGGGAGGTTGCAAAAAAGTTTAATAAAACACTTTTGACTGCTGCAGAATTTTTGGGTAAAAAACCTGTGGTTCTCGGTTAAAAAGGATATAAGCTTTTCTTCCAATCTCTAAATCATGGAAGAAATAGAAAGATTGTTTTATTCTAAGGATGTGCAAAAGATTGCCAGTAAACTAAGAGATTTAAACAACTCAAAAGCTTATGAGTTGGCCGAAACTTATTGCGATAATGAATGTAAAAAGTGGCTTTTAAACCCTATGGTGAGTTGTGCTTACAACTGTGAAATCTGGAAGTTGAAGAATGAGATTTTAAGGAAGAAAAAACTCAAGGAATACAAACTAAATTATACTTATGTGGCAACTGCTCAGGCCAGATGCCATTAAAGCACTAGAAGATCCTCTAGTGAAGAAAGTTTTACCTAGATACGTAAAGGTTGCGAAGGATGAGCTACCAGCAAAGTTCCAGCTAGCAAAAAGAGTTCCTATTAGAAGTTTCAGTTGGAAAGAGCATGAAGAGGGGATGAAAAAGTTTTACAAGTTGCAAGAAAGAGTAGATAGGGGAAAGACGAGCTTGAAAAAGTTAAAGATTCCTAAAACTTCCTTACTCGACTTAAAAATTTTTCTGGTAAGAGAAATGATGAAAGCTTGTGAACTTTGCGAGCAGAAGTGCAAAGTAAACAGATTTAAAGGCGAGCTTGGTATTTGTAAAGTTGGTAAAGAATGCTTGATTTCTTCAGAATTTGTCCATACTGGAGAAGAAAGCTATTACGTACCTTCTCACACGATTTTCTTCTGGAGCTGCAACATGCAATGCATTTTCTGCCAAAACTATTCCATAAGTCATAGGCTAGAACCAGGAATTAAAGTAGATTCTGATCTTTTAGCAAAGATTGTAGAAAAAAGAAGAGCTGAAGGATGTAGGAACTTGAACTTGGTCGGAGGCGAGCCTACACCAAGTCTGCTTTGGATACTAGAGACTTTAAAGTTTTGTGAAGCAAACACTCCTGTGCTATGGAATAGCAACATGTACATGTCGGAAAAGACTATGAAGATCCTGGATGGTGTAGTAGACGTTTACTTAACAGATTTTAAGTTTGGTCCTGGAGAATGTTCTAAAAAGTTAACCATAACAAAAAACTATTGGGATGTTGTAACTAGAAACCATTTGATTGCTGCTAACCAGACCGAATTAACAATTCGTCACCTTATTCTTCCAACTCACGTTGAATGTTGCAGCTTTCCTATTCTTGACTGGATTGCCAGAAACATAAAAGATAAATGTCTAGTAAACGTGATGGACCAATATTATCCTTGTTATAAGGCAAGCGATTTTCCAGAGATAGACAGAAGAATTTCTGCAGGAGAATATGCCGCAGTTATCGAAAGAGCGAAAAAACTGGGAATAAACGTTAAAGACTAGATTACAACTTTTTCTGTTTGCTTCAAAGCTTTCTTGACCATTTGCAAAACTTTCAGCTTCCTTTCCAACCTTTTTATCTTTTCAGGATCAGACTTAGTTGCAGGATGCTTTGGAACAAAAAGTGTGCAACAATCTTCTTGCGGCTTTATAGAAATTTTATAAGTTTCAATTTTCTTTGCAATCTGAATAATTTCTTCCTTGTCCATCCCAATCAACGGCCTTAAAATTGGCATTTTTGTAACTTCCTCTATGGTTGCTATGTTATCAAGAGTTTGGGAAGAAACTTGAGCAAGACTTTCTCCTGTCACTAAAGCTTTTGCACCTTCTTCTTTAGCTACAAGCTCAGCTATCCTAATCATGAACCTTCTGTAAAGAATTATCCTGTACTTTGGTTCTATACTAGCTTTTATTTTCATTTGAATTTCATGGAACGGTACAAGATAAAGAATGCTTTTGAGCTGATGTTTGTTCAAAATTTTCACTATCTCCTTAGCTTTTTCTATGCTCTTTTTCGAGACAAGAGGAAAGCTGTGGAAGTGAACAAAAACTACTTTACAACCTCTTTTCATGGCCAAAAAAGCAGCCACCGGAGAATCTATTCCACCTGAAAGAAGAGCTACCACTTTGCCGCTCGTACCAACAGGCATTCCCCCAAGACATTTAAACACTTGAGTATAGATGTAAGTATCTCTGTTGCGAACTTCTATAAAAATTGTTATATCAGGATTTTCCAAGTCAACCTTCCTTTCAACAACACTTCCTACCTCTTCCTCAAGCTTTTTGCTAGTGTATTTTTGATTTCCAATTCTTCTTACCCTAACAGCAAAAGTTTGCTTTGGTTTTATCCATTCTCCGTAATTTTCCTGGACAAATCTTTTTATCCTTTCCATTTCGGAAGTTTGTAAATGATAGCACGGAGAAACAGAAACTATTCCTGGAATGTTTTGGAGAATTTTGCAAGTCTTTTCGATTTCTTTAGTTTCTATAAAAATTCTGCCTCTTTCCCTTCTCACAGAAAATTTAATGTTTTCCCGCTTCAACGCAAGCTTTATATTCTTGACTAAAATTTTTTCATAAATTCTTTTAACTGGCTCAGACTTCAAGAATATTTCTCCGTATCTAACCAAAACTTCCATAATTAAAATTTTACTTAAAAGCTTATCTTTCACAAATTTTTCCAGTATCTAAATAAAAGAGATAAAGGTCTAGCTCAGCAAGACTTATTCCAAGCTTTTCCGCCATCTTCTTCAGCTTCTCTTCAGTCTCAAAGTAAAAAGTTTTTGACAAGCTCTTAGGCTTATTTATTATCTTATTCTCGGTAAGGATCTTCAACACATGCCTATCAAGAATTGCGAAATTTTTAAAACCAAGATTTCTTAGAAAATGAGAAGCCTCCTTCCAACCAATTCCTTTTATGTTTTTAACTAGCCACTCTCTAGGATTTTCACTTTTTACAACAACTTCTAAGTTTTTAATAAACTTTCTATCAGCTACTATGTATTTTGCCCTGTTGTAGAAACGATACCCAAGCTCTTTTAGCTTTTCTTTAAGTTTATTTTCCGGCAAAAACAGAAAACCTTTTCCAACCTTTCTCCAAATTTCTAATGTTTTTTCCACAGATGTGTTAGCAACTAGAATGCAGAAGCAAAGTTCTAAAAATTTCTCTTTTGGAGTTAAGAGATAATTTTTCTCGAACTCTTTCAACTTTTCCTCTACTTGCTTCCCTACTTTTTTCTTAACAACCTTTATTTTTCTTACAAGCTCCACAAAAAAAGAAATGAAATTTAAAGTTTTAAAACATAAGAAATAAACATGAACGCTAAAGATTACCAGGTTGTTATAGTCTCAGGTGGGCATGGAAAAGGATTAGCTCACAGAACAAGAGACGAAATTCCAAAATGCTTGTTAGAAGTGTGCAACAAAAAGCTTATAGACTATTGTTTAGAGCTTTATGAAAGAAACGGGTTTGAAGATTTTGTTCTTTTGCTTGGACATCTAGCCGAAAAGGTGAAAGAGTATATTGAAAACTCTAAGTACAGGGGAAAAGTTAGGTATTCTGTAGAAAAGGAATTGCTTGGTAAAGGTGGGGCAATAAAGTATGCTTTAGATAATGGAGCAATAGATAGAAGAAAACCTTGCATAGTTTGCTATCCAGACGATGTTATAGTCAAGCGAAGCTTACCAATTGAGCTTGTAGATTTTCATGAAAAGAGAGGTAAATTAGCAACTGTTGTTTATACGCCAAGAGTTAGACTAAGGTATGGAAGTATGGTAGTGGACGAAAAAGGTTTAGTCAAGAGTTTTGAAGAAAAGGCTTGGTTTCCGATAAATGTAAACGTTGGTATATATGCGCTAAATCCAAAAGTTTATGGGCTTGTTGATGAGGTTGTAGATTTGAGGAAAAAACCAGTAGACTTTGAAAGCACAGTGGTGAAAGAGCTTGTTAAGCGTAATGAATTGGCTGGGTTTCCGATAGAGCCAGAAGTTTGGCTTCCTTTCAACGATGAGAAAGATTATGAAAGAGGAGAAGGTATACTTAAAAGCTTAGGCAAAAATCTTTTTTAAATTCTCATGATAACTAAGATTTATGCCCCCTTCGTCTAGTCCGGTCAATTAAAGCTGAGAGGATAGCTGCTTCTCGGGCAGCGGACCTGGGTTCAAATCCCAGAGGGGGCATACTAAGGTTTAGAATTTTTTATTTTTGTTAGGAAACCAGATTTATACATAGCAGTACCAGATCACCTAAAGCTCTGGTTGAGGACACACCCAGAATTATCCCTTCCCAGGTATTACAATAGACTGTCAGAAAGTTTAAAGAGACGTGTAGAGGAATATTTGAGAGAAAAGCCTTCGTATTCTTTAAGCAAGTAGATATTAGTTTTTAAAACCCAAATATCTTATTAGATGGAAGATGCCTCATGCAATCTTTAAAGGAAACATTTCTTTTGGTCTAGTTTCTGTA
>CAYYVK010000025.1:0-6788 GCA_964475145.1 uncultured archaeon | reverse complement strand
AGGAGAAGATATAACTGTGCCTATTTCTTGCATAGTTTATATGTTTAGCTTAGGCCAATAAATAAATTTGCTCTAACCCAGAGTGAAATTTTCTCTACCCTTTAACAAACCAGGGAATAGAATTTATTTTTCTAGTCGCACATTAGAATTATGCCAAAAATTAAACTTCTACTAGACTACCCTGTTGCTTTTATAGAAGAGAAGAAAGCTTTGGTGATATCAGATCTGCATCTAGGAATTGAACATGAGCTTTTCCGTTCAGGAATAACCATTAATCCTCAAGCAGAAAAGTTTGCAAAAATTATCAACAAGCTAATAGAACAACTTAGAGCAAAGTATCTTATAATTCTTGGCGATGTAAAACATGAAGTACCAGGAATGAGCTTCAGAGAGCTGAAACAAATCCCAAAGTTTTTTGAGGCTGTAAAAGATGTTAAAATTTTTATTGCTAGAGGAAATCATGATGTCGGCTTGGAGGATATACTGCCTTCTTATGTAACTCTGCACGGAAGCAGAGGGTTTAGAATGCAAGAATATGGCTTCTTCCATGGACATGCCTGGCCTTCTAAAGTCTTGACCCGATGCGATTATCTTTTCATGGGCCACCTACAGCCTGCAGTAGAGTTCGTCGATAGCTTTGGTTTTAGAAGCATAGAGCAAGTTTGGCTGAAAGGTAGGCTGAACAGAGAAAAAGTTAAAGAAAAGTATAAGACGAAAAAAGTAGGTAAACTAAAATTGTTAATTCTGCCTTCTTTTAACAAGCTTTCAGGTAGCTTAATTCTAAATAGGACTTCTCCTTCAGAGCTTTTAGGACCAGTCATCAGCAGAGGCTTTGCAGAACTTGAAAAGTTTGATGTTCATCTTTTGGACGGAACTTACTTAGGAAAATTAGGGAGCATAAACTTCAAGCCTGAGTCTGCTTGAATTCTTCTATAACTTTTAACTCTTCTTCTGTAAGCTGGTCCTTAAACTCCGAGAGCCAAGCGTTTACACTGCTTTCTGGTAAGTAAGCATAGAGTATATCACCCTCTTCTATCTGCCTTCCTATAGTTGGTTCTTCCATGCTTATTGCAACCTTATCGCCAGTTCTTGCTTCTGGAATAGTCTTACCTTCTTTCTGTATTTCTTTTATCGTTCCTACTTCCTTCCCGTCTTTCCTAACTAGCCTCACACCACTTTTTATACAACCTACCAAAACTTCTATACCAACTATAGCAGGCTTACTAGCTCTAAAAACATAGCCTGGTAGCAACTTTATCTTTGCAGGCCATACCAACTTTTCCATCTTTGCTCTTCTTATCTCTTCTTTCTTTGCTTTATACCATTCCCTATAACTTTCTACGAGTCTATAGATTATGTTGCTCTCAAAAATTGTTACTCCAAGGTCTTTTGCTAAAATTTTTATTTCTTCTGGAGCTTTCACGTTAAAAGCTAGTATAGCCCTTCTTAATTCGCTTGAAGTTTGCGACTTAACAACATCTTCCTTGTTTACTAAACCTACTTCTGCCTTTTTAATCTCTACCCCTTCTTCACTCAAAATCTTTATCATTGCTTCAAGGCTTCCAAGCGTGTCTGCTTTTATTACTACACCATCCACGTCTCTCGTGAATTCTACTTCCTCTACTTCTTTCTGAACAAGTCTTTTCACTTCTTCCACATCTTTTTCTTCTTTGACTGCCATAAGAGGAGATCCTGCTACTACATTCTCTAAACCTGGAGCAACTATTTTCACGCCAATTGCTGCATAAGCTTCCTCTACTTGCTGAAACTGCTTCTCCACTCTCAGCTCTTGCGCAGGTCTTGGCAAAAGGATAGCTTTTATCCTGGTAACTACAGGCTCCTTCCCGCCTATTACAAGATAGTCTCCCCTGTGAATACAGCCATCATAAAGTATAACATCGATTGTATGACCAAAGCCTTTAGTTTCTACAACTTCTAAAATAGTTCCTCTTGAAACGTTTGAAAGAGTTAGCTTACCTTTCAAGAAGTGTTGAGCTAGGCCTATAAGAACGAGTAACAAATCTTGAAGACCTTCACCAGTTATGCTTGAAACAGGTATGATTGCAACTTGTCTAGTAAAATCTTCTACCTTATCAAACCTTTCAGCTTGAAAGCCTCTTTCAACAAGCTGAGCAACTATTCTGTAAACTTTTTTATCTAGCTCTTCTTTTACATCTTCTCTCTGCTTTTGAAAAGTTTCTGAAAAGGATGAGCCAGGATAAGGAAACCATCCAGGCAACTTATCTATCTTTGTTGCTGCAACCACAAAAGGAGTTTTATATTCTTTAAGTATCTTCAAGCTTTCGTCAGTTTGTTCTTGAAAACCTTCCATCACATCGACTACAAGGATTGCTAAGTCGCTTATGTTCCCTCCCCTTTTTCTCATTCCCATAAAAGCTGCATGCCCAGGACAATCTATAAGCAAAAGGCCTGGAACTTCTAGCTCAATCTTCAATTTCTCCAACAAGCTACCACAAATTTTTTTGATTAGTTCTAGTGGAATGAAGGAACATCCTGTTGCTTGAGTCAGAAAGCCAGGTTCCATCTTAAGCGCTACAGCAGTCCCTCTAATCTTATCTGCTAAAGTAGTCTTTCCTGCATCCACATGTCCTAACAAAACAACTATTGGGCTTCTAATTTTTTCTTCCATTTTGCTTCACCTATTAAAAATGTTAATAATATTAACTCGTACAATATTAAAATAGGGGAATGTTTATGGGTGTTACACTTAACGATTTAACCCCAATAGGTTTGTGTATAGCAACTGAAGATCTTTTTGATGCAAAAAGGTTTGTACAAAATTTCTGCGACAATTTGCTCTTACGTGCAAGGGACCAACAATTAGAACCTTTGATAACCTCTTTAAAGCGTGAGCTAACCAATCCTGTCGCTCAAAAGAAGTTCTTCGACGGATATAAGGCAATACTGCTGGACAACATAGATAAGATACTTTCGCTAGTAGCTGGAAGGTATAGCAGGATTAATTTAAAATCTGTAGAAAGTATAGTGAAAGAGGGAAGAGATTTAATGAGAAAAATATTGCTAGCTAATAATTTTCTAGAAATATCAGAGCTCCATCCAACTTTCAAGTCCAAAATTTTCCTGCCAACTTACCAACTCTTTTTAGCTTCAATAAAAGGTTAGTATGGAGGAAATAGAGCTAGAAATAGAAAGGTTGAAGTCAAAAAAGGTAGAGCTGGTAAGCAAGCTGAACTTAGCGTCAGATTTTGAAGAGAAAGAGGAGTTACAAGAGCGACTAGAAAGGATAGAAAAACAGATAGCTATGCTAGAAAGGTTCAAGAAGTAACGATTCTTCTTTGTTCTGAGAGAAATATCTTAAAGTATATCCCGATGAAAACAAGTACGATTATCGCTACTGCAAGTATTATCCAGACAATAGGGTCTGAAAAGTTCACTATTTCTCCCTATATTCATATTTCTTCTTCCTCACAAATATATTTTTCAATCTTTCCAAAATACTCTTCTCTTGAGCTTCAGGCTTTTTTCCTGAAACTATTTCAGTTGGCCAGAACAAGTATGCGAGTAAGCAACCAACACCAATAGCTATGCCAACAATTATGTAGATTGTGAAACTTGGGAAGCCTTTGGTTGCTTTTGCTCTTTCTAGCTCTTTCTTTATTTCGTCCGGTAAGTTCCCTATGCTACTCAAAATTCTGGCAGCACCCTCGTAGTCTCCTTTTGCAACGTTATCCTCAGCTTGAGCAATCAACTGCTTAACAGTATTTAGAATCTCTTCAGTAGAAGAAATGTTAAAACCCATACTTTTAGTTTTGTTTAATTCTATTTCCAAGGCGAGTAACTCAAGCTTATAACCTTCGATGGTCTTGTTAATTTTTTCCTTAGCTTCTTTTCCAAGCGTTATTCTAAGCGTGAAGTTTGAAACGATAGTTTTATTGATGCTGTAAGCCTTGAAAATGCCTGCATAGCTTCCTACACTCTCATTAGTTACTGTAAAGTTTATGGAAAATGTTCCGTTAGAATCTGGAGACAAGCTTATGCTTGTAGGAGTTACAGACCACGAACCTACTGAAATGTTCTCTATTGTAAAGTTAACTGTTTGTGGAATATTACCTGTATTTCTAACTGTAACTTGAGTAGAGTTAGAAGAGTTCTGCTCAACAAAAATTAAATCAGGGATTTCAACAAAAGCTAAATCTGCAAAAGGCTGTTGAATTATCTTTAAAATTGCAGATTCGCTGCCAGAAGTATAGTTTTGAGTTTCTTCACCGACACATGAATATATATAGGTTCCTATCGGAAGTGTTTGAACGTCAGGATTGGAGACTTGTGTAGCATTTCTATAAAGCTTAACTGGTACGACTGCAGCACAACTAACAGTTGTTTGAATTCCTGATTGAACAGTCCAAGAAGGTGAAGCACTTATGTATATGCTTGGAGTTGCTTTCGATATACTGAAAGAATTTTTCTCTGTTAGTGGGAAAAAATAGCCAGAAATGTTTGCATAAACTTGCCAGTAGAAGGTGCCTGCTGGCAGAACAAGGCTGTAAGAATAGGTAGTTGAAGAAGAGTTTGTCATGCTATATCTTGTCCCAAGCCAACTACCCTCTATCAGCAAACTATCTATTACTGGAGGCGAAGAAAAAGTAACAGTAAAAGTGGACGAAGAAGGAGAATAAGTGCTTGGAGTAGAAGCTGTTGCAGTGTAATTTGGAGTGACAAGAATAAAGTAAGTGGAGGAATTGGAAGAATAGTTTTGGTTGCCTAAACCAGAAAAAGTAAAATTGTATAGACCTAATTTACTCGGGAGGAATTGATAAGGTTGTGGAAAGTTTGACCATTGTGCATTCTCCGGGCCTGTTTGATACATCGTTAAATTGCCTATACCAGTTAGGTTAATCGTTAGGAGCGTGTTGTTTACTACAGTAATGTTTTGGTTTATGGTGGAGTTGAAATATACGTTTAAAGGATTTGATGCTTTTGTGACGTTAAAAGTGAAAGTAGAGGTAGTGTTTGAGTTGCCGTTGGTATCGTTAGCAAACCAGTAGTAGCTATAAACACCTGCGGGAAGGTCCTGAATAGCTACTGTATAAGTGTCGTCTGTGGAATTTGGGATGATTTGGGTGTTGTTCCAGAAAAATATTACACTACTTAGGTTTACATTATCGCTCCAAGAAGAATTAAACAAGTAAAAAGCTCCAGGAGAGTATGTTGTATTAGCTCCTGCCGGTACAACTTTAAACCATCTTGGAGGAGTTGTATCGTTTACATCAAAATTGTTCGTACAGTTTTGCGTTAAAGTAATTTCATCCCAAACAGTAATAGAAAAGTTGTAAGTACCATTTACGTTCGCTTTTATAGTAAGATTGAACGTAGAAGAATTGCCTGGGCTTATGTTCGTGGACCAGAAGATAACAGAGGAGATAGGACCGTTGCATGAATTGGAGCATTCGATAAAATCAAATTTAGGAGGCAATGTTAAGTTTACTTGTATTATGTTTGAAGTGCCTAGGTTTGTTATATTAAGTTGAAGTTGGGTTGGTACTGAAGAATTTATCAACTGCGGACTTATAGTAGCTGTAAATTCTGCAGCTAAACAAGTCTGAACTAAGAATAAGTATGCCAAAATTAATTGTGTAGATTTTTTTGCGAACATCTCTAAATATTTTTTATTCAGAAGAAAATAAAGCGTTAGCTTGGTCTGTCTGAACCAGTATTTTATTAAAGTTACCGTTCCAACCTACCTGTAAGACTGTTAATTCTCCGCTCTTTAAAGGGTCTTTCGGCTTGTTTATTATGGTTGTATACTCACCATCTACAAAGACTTTAAAGTTGCTCAAACTAAGCTTGCCTGTGTTTGCTACAGTAATTAACAGATTCTCGCCGCTTCTACTAACGTCGACTATTTCTAGGTTGAAGAAAAATTTTCTGATCGAAGAAAACGCATCTCCTACACTACTTGGTAATTTTGGCAAATATCTACCTATGAAAGGTATTGCCTGCAAGTCTGGAAAGAAACCAAAGATTAAGAATGAACCTATAAAAACTAGAACTATTAGAAGAATACCAATTACCAATGTTTTGAAGATCCTCATTCCTATGTAAACGAGTATTGCTAGAATTATTATCCCAAAAATTAAGGGTAGTACCATATTTAAGTCTTGGTTCTTGTTGTTTAAGTAGTTTTGAACTACCTGTTAAACGTTCTAACTTTTTGTAGGTGAAAAATTACTTATTAAGAAAAACCTAATTTAAGTGTAGGGTGTAATGATTAAGAAAGCCTTATCGGTCTTTTTGATTTTTTCAACTGTTGTAGCTATTGTTTATCAATTAGAAGCGTTAGAAGAAAATGTTAAATCGAGCTTTAAAGGGATAATACCAGGTGTAATAGCTATCCATTTCTTCTTCCTTAGCGGTGGTACGATGATTGTTGGTTTTCCTTTAGCTTTTATCGTCAAAAAGTTGTACGACAGGTTAGTTTCCAAACTACCAAAGAAACTCCTTATGTTCTCGAGAGAAAGCAGGGAATCTTTTCCCTTGCTCCACAGAATCATTGATGAAATAATATGGGTGGTGACTCTGCCTTATATATTCGGTATGTGTATTTTGTTCGTACTACTCCCCTCAATTGGAATTTTTATACCATTTGAATACGTTTTTTACTTTGCACCTATTGGAGGAGTTTTTTATTTAACAGGAATTACTATTGACTTTTGGCCAGAGAAATTAAACATACCTCCTCTCCAAATTAAAAAACGCCCTCGGCGGGATTTGAACCCGCGACACCTAGCTTAGGAGGCTAGTGCTCT
>CAYYVK010000024.1:0-7193 GCA_964475145.1 uncultured archaeon | reverse complement strand
ACATGCACCAAAGTTTGGAGAAGACCTCTTGTCGTAAGCATATATGTATATTTTGCTACAATCGTAGTATGCTGCTACACAGCTTCCGTAAAGCGGTGAACCTACTCTGTTTATGCTAAACAATCCCCAATCCATTGTTGTTTGGAGAGTTATGGATGAATCATCTGGCGTTCTTGTTATTACAGTGCCGTTATCAGGATAGTCTGATATTCCAAACTCAGCTCCTGTGTTGTTGCAAAAGCCGCCAGTGCCATTACCAAGAGCCCAGAAGTATTCGTAGCTAGTGTTCTTGAAGAAACCCCAAGCAACAGGAGAGGTTATTGCAGAAAGATCCTTGTTGCCTACATCTTCAGTCCAGTTCCACTCTATTCTACCAGCAAAGAAATATTGGGTATCAGTCTCATTCCTCAGAACTATTACTCCACCGGCTGCATAGTTTGCTGGGTTATCTGTTCCATAAGGCCTGCTCGTCTCATCTGTTAAAGTATCTACATAAGCATATATGTTAGTCAAATTCACAGAACCAGTGTTTTTTATGTTTAACGATTGTACAGTTCCAGCCTGTCCTGGGTTGATGTTGGTCCACTGTAAGATTGTTGGTATTACTGAGAGCTGTGCCACACTCTGAACGCTTACATCCACAGTAACAGTGCTTTCTTGTGCTAAAGCCTTAACTCCAAGAAGAATTACTGCAACTGCCAAACACAGTATTAGCATCGCTCCTTTCATATTTAATATTATTAGTTAAACTAATATTTAAAAGCATTATTTACTTTTATTTGAATTAAAAATTTTTAGCTTTAGTTTGTTCATTGCTCATTAATAAAATATACTTCAAAGCTGTTTAACGTTCATGCTTCTGCAGTGTTAATCAGTATTTTATTAAATACTTTTAATCACAAATAATTAATATGGAAGGACGGGAGAAGGAAATAATTCTTGAGTTGCTAAGTAAAGAAAAAGGTGGATTGACTATTCAAGAAATTTCTAGACTTGGAAAAATGAGCAGGTTCACTGCTACTATTTATATCCATGAACTTCTAGGCGAGGGAAAGGTTGTAGAAAGAAAGATAGGAGCTTATAGACTTTTCAAGCTGAAAGAAAAGAAAAGTTAAACATACGTGATAAACCCTGTAGCTTCTAGTTCTTCTAACAAGGGTTTTAGGCCAACTTTCACGTCTTCTGGTGGATAGCCACACATTCTTGATACTTCTTCAGCTATTTGATCAACGGTTCTTTTTCCGTTGCACAATCTAAGTAAGTTTAGGACCCATTTTTCAACACGCCAAATTTTTGTACCGTCAAATGTTGCATAGTAGTTTCCCATATAATCTATTATCTTCAAGTTCTTAGCTTTTATAGGCTTTTTATCGTTCATAGCTGTTAAAAACTTATTTTATATAAATAAATAAATTCAAATATGCGAAAGATTCTTGCGTTGATAGCAGTTTTAACGTTGCTTTTCTTCTGCGAAAAATCTCTTGCTGCAGAATTCGTAGTCGGAGTTTCCCCACCAATCGTGGATTTAGGGGAGATAGGAAGGGGAGAAAGTAAAATAGTAAAGTTCTACATAGTGACGCCATCTACAGAACCTTTAATAGTAAGCCTAGAAAGCGAGCAAGGCAACCTGGACTTTTTTACCAGAGATGCTTACAAAACCCTTCTTTATAACTATTCAGAAGAAATTGTGATTGGTTGGGCAGAATTTTTAGCCAACCCTGTGGAGCTTAAGCCAACTAATGAAACTCTGAAGACAGCTGCAGGAGAGGTAAGAGGGTGGAGAGAAGTAAGCTTTATCCTAAACATCCCGAGCAATGCAGAACCAGGCTACCATTTACTCAGAATAAAGCCTTTACCTGCTGTTCCTTCTGAAGTTCTAGGACAAGCAGGAGCAAGAGTTGTTGCAGTAACTGGAGTAAACATTTTGTTCAAGGTTCCAGGTAATGCTGTAAGAGATGGTATAATTCTTGACGTAGTTCCAGGAAGCTACGTAGGCAATAGGCTTGAGATAAACACTTACTTCAAGAATACAGGCAGTGTTACTGTTTCGGCAAGAGCTTCTCATGAAATAGTAGCTAACAACACTTCTATAGCAAACATTTCTTCCTCTACTGAGCTAGTCAAACCAGGCGAATTGAAGGTTTTGAAAGCTTACTTAAACGTTTATAAGGATATGCCACAAGAAATTGAAGCAAGAACGACGGTAAGCTACACTACAGGATCGGATTCTAAACTCTTCAAGCTTTCATTACCACCTATTGTTGCACCTTATGTTGCAGTAGCAAGACCACAAGTATTTCCATGGTGGCTCATAATAGCATTGATAATAATTGTTGTTGGTAGTGTTTTGGTTTATAAGTGGTACAGATGAAAAGAAAGAAGAAATTTTTGTGGGTAGTAGCAATTCTTACCCTAATTTGCTTTACAATCTTAGCTATAAACTTTTTAATAAACTACCAGTATGAGCCAAAGGGCATCGTTGCTAACAGAACTTTTATTTCTTATTCTGATTTGTTTTTCAACTATGAGATAACGAGATATCCTTCGTCAGTTGAAGTTGCTCCTGTTCAACCAGAACAAGAAAAACTTTTGTTGGGTATATCTGCAGATCCTTGGAACCTCAACTTTGGAATAATTCCTGCTGGTAAAAACTTTGGCAAGAGGTTTGTAAGCCTGGTAAACTTGAAAGAAAAGGATGTCAAAATAGTTATTAAAGCGTGGGGAAACATTTCTAGCTTTGTAAAGTTTAGCAAGAACAATTTCATTCTTCATCCTAAGGAAAATGTTACAGTAGAAGTAGGCTTCTACGCAGAAGGAGCTGAAGCTGGAAACTATACAGGAGTAATTGATGTAATAGTTCAAAAGCCTAAGTATGATTTTATCTATAGCTTCTGGAGATAGAAATGAAAGCCAAGCTTCTAGTTTTTCTTTTCTTCCCCCTCAGTTTAATTCTATCTAATGCCCAGGCCGTGTTAATAGAAGTTAATGTTCCAAAAACATTGAGAGGAAACATTACCTCATTTTCTTACGAGTTTTTTAACAATTTAATAGTTTTCAGGCTTGAGTTTTACAACAGTGGAAGCGTTTCTTATACAAGCAGAGCTCGAATAGACGTTTTTAACTATTCTCAAACAATTTTTACTGCCTGGAGCCAGGAAAAGAAATTCATGCCTGGAGATAGAAAAATTTTTGAATTATACTGGTTTACAAACTTAACTGGTAACTTTTCAGGAAGAATTAGAGTATACTTTGCTAATGAGATGCTGGAGAAGACTTTCAACTTAGAAAAAATCTATTCTTATCCTACTGAAAATATTTTCACAATAACCAGCTTTAGGACTTACGAGAATGCTGTTGTTTTTGATTTAAAGGCAGAGAAGGACGTGAAGAATGTCGTAATAATACCAGAAAACATTCCTTTAGGCTGGATCTTCCAGCAGAAGAAAATAGAAGAGATGAAAAAGGGTGAAGTTAAGACTGTTGCGATTAGCTATAAACCAACAGTGTGGTCTGAAGAGAATTTAACTTTGTCTGTAGCTTCTGAGGACGGAAAGCACTTTGCTCAGAAAGAGGTAAGGCTGAAGAAAGAGTCAGGCTTCTTAGGCTTTGTTCACTACCTGATAGACTTGCTGAAGCTGGCAAAAGAAGGTTACTTTTAAAACTTTTAATTTTTATATTGTTACAATATTGTAACTACATAGAATAAATATTTAAATAATATTGCAACCAAATTGTTACTATATGGAAAGCGGTTTAACGACTAAACAGATAGAAGAAAAAATAATAGAAATTCTGAAGAACCGAATACTTTCCACTTCTCAACTTGCCAAAGAGCTTGGACTAAAAAGGTATATTCTAGTAGGCTATCTAGAAGCCATGAAGAATCGTGGTTTGCTAGAGTTTCACAAAGTAGGTAAGGCAAACGTGTATACTGTTGCAAAGGTGAGAAAATGAAGAAGATAATGGTTACAATAGTTTTTATCTTAGCACTAACAAAAGCAGTTTTAGCATCGCCTGTAATAAATAGTGTGACGTTTGAGCCTTCCTCCAGCTTATGGGTTGGAGAATCTTTAACTGTAAAAGTCAATTGTACTGACGAGCTTAACAGCATTTCAAGCGTTAAGCTATCAGCAGTTGGTGAAGACGGATATACCATACCTACAAAAGATTTAGCATTCCAATCTGGCATGTACATTACAACAATAGAAAGCCTTTACCTAAGCTACCCAAATAAGTTTTCTGCTAGTATAACATGCACGAACAACAATTCAGAAAGTGTTAGCCAAACACAAGCTTTTGAAGTCTCTTCTTTCACTACAACAATTTCTAGCATTACTCCTTCAACAATCTACTTAGGAGACTTGATAGAAGTTGATGTGGTAGTAAAAAGAAACGACGAGCAAATAAGCTCTGGAGTAAGTTTTACACTCAAACTTAACGATTCTTTAGTTCAGCCTAAGGTCCAGCCGCCTTACGATCCTTCTAAAGGTTGGATAATTTATCTAGATGCTCCAAACGTTTCTGGCCAGTACTCTTTAGCTATAACCACATCTTACGGAAGAGTGAGCGATACAAAAGCAATTAGCTTAACAGTTAACGAGCCTGTTCTCTTTTCTATAACAGGAATAGACAAGACTCTGGTTAAACCTAACGATACAATAACGCTTCAATTAAAAGCATTGGACAGAGGAAGTACAATACCTTTAACGAGCAGCAATGTAGAGATTCAAGTAGGCTCTACCAGAGCTGAAATAAAAGCCATAACACCAGTAAGCAATTACTATAATTTGGCTATAGTTGCTCCAAACGTATATCCAGACAGCTATAAGCTGACTGCTTATCTATACCATAAGAATTATACCTACTATGACAGCATTACAATAAGCTACATAGTTCCTGTTTCTGGAAAGATAACTGATGAGAGTGGGAAAGGGGTTTCAGCAGAGCTTAGATTTTTGTCTGGTAGTGTAGAAAAACTGAAGCTTTATACGGATTCTTCTGGGGCTTATAGCGGTTACTTACCACCTGGAACTTATGACTTGCAAATAACTTTTCCACAATCAGTTCTTTATCTTAGAACCATTAGTATAAGAAGTTTCGAAGATCCGATAAGGTACTATTATTCTACTAGCGTGGATATACCTGGCATAAATTTGGTTGGCTTGTATGTTTATGAAGTAGCTCTTCCCTATTCCCAAGCAACAATAGAAATGAGGTATGACGAAAGGAATGTTTTGGATGAAAGTATGATAAAAGTCTACAAGTGTGAAAAATGGAACAACGGTAAAAAATTGTGTTACGGATCTTGGGAAGAAGTTACAGGCACTGTAGATACTGTGAGAAATTTGGTAAGTGTGACCACTTCAAGCTTGTCTGCTTATGCTTTAGGCACTCTAGAACAGCTTTCTGTTGATTTTAACTTGAACAAGGAAAGATTTTACCTGAAAGACTTGATAAGAGTAAGGGGTGTTGTTCTAGATGAAAATAGGAATGCCATAAAGAATGCTACTGTATTCATAAGCCTGAAAGGTACAAGCATAAACGTCACAACTACAACAGATTCCAACGGGATATTCCAGGTAGAATTTATAGGGCCTGAGGCTGAAGGATTATACACTTTATTGTTAAAAGCAGAAAAGTATCCTTACATAAGTTTTAACACGAGCAAAGAATTGAAGTTTGAGAGAAGTAAGGAACTCTCTATAGTATTCCCTGATTCAATAAGAGTTGTTGCAGGAGAGAACTTGACACAAGAGTTTGATTTAATAAATACAGGTCAAAGCGATTTGTACGGCTTACAGATGTTCATTACTGGAGTGCCTTCAAGCTATTACAGAATAGAAAAGAGTTTGGAAGATTTGAAAGTCGGAGAAACGAAAAAGATACAAATTTACTTTTCCATACCTTCTGATGCAAATCAAACTACTCTTAGCGCTTCTATTACAGTTTTCAATGACCAAGTTAAAAAGGAAAAGACATTCGGCTTTACAATATTAGCGACCAACAAAACTGTAAGCCAACCAACAGGAATAACAGGGAGAGTAATCTTGCCAGAGATAGGTTGGGATGTAGTTTTTATTCTACTCTTTGCATTAGCTTCCTTTTCTCTTGCATTCATCCTTAAGAGAAGGAAAGTTGATAGAGGAAGGGAAGAAGTTAGAAGTTTGTTGTTCGATTTGAAGAACCGCTTAAAAAGCATACCTTTCGAACAAAAGTTTGATGCGATAAAAGAGGAGGGAGAATATGGTAAGAATAATTGATGTTTGTTCTGGTAAGGGTGGTGTTGGAAAAACTACTGTAGCTGCTAACTTAGGAGTTGCTTTGCAAGAGCTTGGTCAAAGAGTTGTTGTTGTAGATTGCAACTTAACAACATCACACTTAAGCTTACTGTTCAACGCATACTTTTTCCCATTCACCTTCAACAACTTTCTTAAGAATGAATGTAAGCTTGAAGAAGCTGTTTATCTTCATCAGTCAGGACTAAGCATAGTGCCTGCATCTTTAGAGTTAAGAGAACTACCAGAAGTTGATGTAGTAAGCTTGAAGAGCAAAATGAAAGAAGTTTTTGCTAGTTTTGATGTTGCTTTGCTAGATTCTGCTCCTGGTCTTGGGAGAGAGGCTTTAATAGCTCTGCAGCTTGCTGATGAAGTTCTTTTCGTTGCAAATCCTTCTATACCTTCCTTGCTCGACGTTGTAAAGTGCAAGCAGTTAGCAAGTTCTCTTAATCCAAAACCATTGCTACTAGGAATAGTTTTGAACAGAGTTAAGGGGAAAAGGTATGAAGTTTCTACGGAAGAAGCGAGAAATTTTACAGAGTTGCCAGTTTTAGGTGTTGTAAAAGAAGATGAAAAAATTTTGGAAAGCACGAACAAAGGAAGTTTAGTAACGTTTGTACAAAAAAATTCTTCTGTTAGCCAATCTTTCTTTGAGCTAGCAAGTAAGCTCACAGGAATAGAATACAGAAAGCAGGGAATTTTCCGAAGAATTTTAGGATTGATTAGCCCAAGGTTGAGATAGATGAGAAAAACAAAATTTTGTTTGTTCTCAGCAATTTTTTTGCTATTTCTTACTTCCGTAACATTTACAAGAGTAGTAAGTCAGCAGAGCATTAATCTAGATCCGATCAAACAATTCAATCAAACTCAAAGCATAAACATAACAGGGATTGCTTCAACTGTAGACCAAGCAACAAT
>CAYYVK010000023.1:0-8206 GCA_964475145.1 uncultured archaeon | reverse complement strand
TGGTGCATGTGCAACCAAGGAAGAAAAACAGCTTGCATATATTTATTGAATGGTCCGCAAAAATTTAAATGTGAAAGGGTTTAAAGTAAAAGAAAAGAACGGAAGGTTGAGCTTACAGTTTGACAGCAAACCAGTCTTTTGGGAAAGGTTTGTAAGCGATTTAGTAAGAGATAAAGTTGTTCTCGACTTGGATTCTGCAAAAAAACTTTCTAAAGCAAACAATAAAGTTGTTTATACTGTATACAACCTTTGGAAGTTTGTTGACGATTATAAGAACAAAAGTGTTTTGTGTGACTTGACTCTACTGAAGTATGGCATTTTTTCTCTTGAAGGTAAAGGCGAGCTCTTTGGAACCTATGGTCACGTGCATGAAAAAAGGTATGGAGAGTTTTACAAGGCGATAAAGAATGATTGCTTTCTTGTACTAGTAGACCATCGTGTAAGAAAGAGTTACATAGTAGAACTACAAGAAGGAAAAAGCTTTTTAGTTAGACATAACTTAATGCATAAGCTAGTAGCAAAAGATAAGGATTGTTTGGTTGCAGGCTTTACACTACCAAAAACAGGACATAATTATGAGGTAGTAAAAGGTAGAGGATTTCCTTTTCATTTATTCAAGCTGGATGGAGAGATAGTACCGGTAGCTAACCCTAAGTATAAGAATTATAAGATTGAGGTAAAGAGAAATAATTTGAAGTTGGATGCAGAAAAATTGTTCTTTAAAAACATAAGAAAGATTGTGAATCTCCTTAAAGGATTTTAATACTTTTAGTTTTATATCTTAACTATGCCAACAACCTTATACGAAACTGTAGTTGACTGGTTAGAACACGAACTGAAAAATTTGGACAAAAAGGGAATCATACTAAAAGTCAAGGATAAGAAGAATGAGAAGGAATACTTCACTTCTATAGACAGAAAAATATTACGAAGGGGTTAAGTATGTTATCACACAAAACTTTCCTGCATTTAAAAGAGTTTTAGAAGAAAAGGAAGTATTGAAAGTTTATGAACTCCACCTCGCAATTAAGAAAGACCCAAACGGATTGTACATAAAACCAATTCCAATAAAGATCGCAAACAGATAATTTTTCCAAACCTTTATATATTAATCCGAATAAAAACATTTTAGGAGGTGTGAAAATGGCTGAAAAGAGGTCTTTAGTCGTAAAATCTGCAGTAAAAGGTCTTCTTAAAGGTATGAGAGTAAGTGGTGACTTCTGGAAAGCTTTGGACGAGAGAGTAACTTGGAAAGTAAAGAGAGCAATAGAAAGAGCAAAAGCAAACGGAAGAAAGACCGTTAGAGGATGCGACCTATAAAAGGTATTGGAGGAAAGTAATTGGACTCACCGGCACCATAGGTGCTGAGAAGAAAACTGTAAAGGAAATTATCCAGAAGAAATTAACCTGCTATACTGTTACTCTTCTGATATAATAAGAGCTGAAATAGAAAGGAGAAAATGTACACTGGACAGAAATATCCTTCAAAACATGGGAAATGAACTAAGAAAAAGTATGGCTCGCACATACTTGCAATGCTAGCTGTAGAATACATGCCAAAAGAAAAGAATTTTATAATTATCGACAGTATAGGGAATCCTGGCGAAGTAGAATATCTGAAGAAAAAGTATGGAAAGACTTTAAGCTCTTGGCTGTAGATGCCAACGAAAAAATAAGGTTTGAAAGGTTGCTTGTCCGAGGAGAAAAGAAAGATCCAAAAACTTGGGAAGAATTCTTAGAAATGGATAAAAGGGATAAAGGCTTTGACGAACCTCCTTAGGGCCAGCAAGTTGGTAAGTGCTTGGAAATGGCTGATTTTACCGTATTGAATGAGGGTAGCCTAGAAGAACTGGAAAGGAAAGTTGAGGAAATAATAAAAGCTCTCTAAAAAGCTTATTAATAGAAAAAAACAATTTTAGGATTGATGAAAATGTATAAAAAAATAGCAATACTTGCTGGTGTGGCACTAGTAATGCTAGTAGCTGTAACAACAGCTCAACCAATTTCAGTTTCCATAGACAAGTTGCATATGGTAGGAGTAGGGCTGTTGATAGACAAATTTGACGCTCGAGACTTCTCCCTCTTCAGAATAGGCATAGCCACTGTTAAGGCAAGGATAAACAACCAGACAATAAAAGTAATAAGAGGTATCATGATCGTTGAAGGAGAGATTTACAGATTAAACATTTCCATTGTTACTAATGACACGTTTACAGCAGACATATACTCTAACAATACTCTAATAGGCAATATGATAATGAGTGCTGTGCTGAAAGGTGACAAGATTGTCTGGATCGGTGATGCAGTGATAAATAACAAGGATTTAACTGTGTATATTCTAGAATTTCCAAGGCTCTTCAAACCGTTTGAAATCAGAGAAAAGGTAAAAGAATATTGCGACGAGAAGCCTTCGGAGTGCGTTGGTATAGGTCCAAACTACTGTGATAAGCTAGAAGATCATGACTGTAGGGTTAAGATAGTCAGATGGTGCGAAAAGCATCTAGACGATACAAGATGTAAAGCACTAGCCACAGAAATAGGTAAATCCTTGCCTGTAACTCCAGAAGCATCGACTCTCCAGCGGATGTTCCAGCATCAGGTCCAGAGCAGGTTTTGTGCACAGTATCCATCGCTATGCGCTCAAACACTAATGAAAAGAATCGCAGGGAGAAGGTAGATAAAAATGCACACTGGAATAATAGTAGGAATTCTTTTATTGGTAGTAATAGTAAGTGCACTAGTATACACGATGAAAATATCCCCAATAAAGCCTAAAGTAGCCTTAACAGAAGAAACTAATAGGGTTGTAGATACAGTCTTGGAAACAGAAATAGAAAATACGCTAGCTAACGTATCAGAACCAGAAGTAGAGCAAACCCTCCTTTCTTAATTTTTTTATTTTTAAAAGCCGAAAGGTCTGAACCAAGAGATTTTTTCAGCCTTTTTCTTTTCTTCTTCCTCTCTTTTCTTCATCATCTTTGCATTCCTTTTTATCAACGGTTCTATCTCTTTCAAAGACCTTTCATCGTTGCCAACACCACATGAATTTCCAACACCAACTATAACTATGGGTCCTTTGCTGGCAGCTATGTTTTCCTCTATTCTTTTTACCGTAGGTTCCACTGAATTAAAAACTTCCAAAGGCATTGGTGATATGGCTTCTTCTTGCGACATCTTTACTACAAATGAGTCGAGCGGAATATTCTTAGAAGTTGCCACGTTCTCTATATAACTTCTGTCTACACCTATACCACCTATAGCAACACCTATACCTTCAGCTATAGTGCCAGTCTTCTCCCCTTCAAGCTTTGCTGCTGCATCAACAGTTATTATCTTTTTAATTTTATACTTCTTGACCAGCTTTTCAACAACTTTACCGAGCTTGCCTAGCCTACCACCAGGACCTTTTGCTCTTACAATGAACACATCCTTTCCTCTTATCTTTTTCCTTACCACCAACGTACCCTCTTCCAGCTCTTTTCCCTTGTTGTTGCCTATAAGCCTTGCTGCCACCATTGCACCGAAAGAATCCCCGATTGGCCAACTGTTTGTGAAAGCCTCCGTACCATAAAGCAAAGCCCTAGAAAGTCTTTCTACCAGAGGCAACTGCATTTGAAGTATTAGACCTAACTGTGAATTCCTAGTCTTCTTCACGAGCTCCACATAATGCCTTATTAACTTTTCAATCTGGTAAAGAGAAAGGGTACTAGAAAGCCCCATGGCTAAGTTAGCCTGAAACTCTTTATCTGAGCCTGGAACAATACTTTCAACAAAACGCTTAAACTTTTCTTCAGAAAGGTTTGATATATGTTCTAGTTTTTTCACTATACCATAAGGGTCTAGGCTTAACGGTTCTATCATGAAAAATTCTAAGAAATTATTGATAGCATCCTTCACGTCTTTCTTGGTCTTTTTTGAAACAGTCTTGAGTATCATTTTCTTAGCTTCCGAGCTAAAACCTGAGACCATATCAAGGGTTTGCTGAAGTCTAGCCACCACATACTGAAGCATCATTACTGGATATAAGAACATCATCACGAATATGAGGATAAACCAAATTATCCAACTAATGTCAAACTGTGAGATAAACATGAAAATTCACTAATTTTAATTTAAGTTTAACAAATATATTCTTGCGCACGTATATAAATTTTAGTGGTTGGATGAACTGGAAGCTTTTGCTTGGAGTATTGTTGGTACTTGGTATAGGTACTTTGCTCTTTTTGAAGTTCGGTCCCATAAACATAATTCAAGGTATGCTTGCCTTAATTTCTGCACAACAAACTAGCAACGTTCCGTTCCCCATAGAGCTTGTAACAAAGGCAGAAGCATTCTATGGGCAGAAGTATGAAGTAAGCTTTTCACCAGCAGGCCTAAACATAGGTAAAATCACCCTTACTAATGTAGAAGGGGAAGTGAGAAGGTTTAGAAACAATCAATGGTTTTCCCAATTCTTGCAGAACGGTACTTTAGAAATAGACAATTTTGTTGGAAGTATAACCATGGATACAAACACATCTTCTATAGTTCTAAAAGGTTATGCTTCTAGAGTGAGGGGAACGAACTTCGAAGGCTCTATTTTCGAATGGGTAGGTTAAATTGGAGAAAAGACGTAGAGAAGAAGTTAGAGTAGCTTTGTTAGTAGATGGTCCGAACATGCTCAGGAAAGAATTCATGATAGACCTAAGAGAACTCAAGAGAAGAGCCCAAAAGTATGGAAGAATTGTCATTGCAAAAGTTTTCTTGAACCAGTTTGCTCCTGAGAAGCTTGTAGAAGCAGTAATAAACGAGGGTTTCGAATGTGAAATGAGTCTTGCTGAACAGACAGAAGGAGCGAGTGATGTAGATGTTTCTTTAGCAGTTGCAGCAATGGAAGCTGTGTTAACAAGGGATATAGATGTTCTTGCCATAGCCACAAGGGATGCAGACTTTTTGCCGGTTGTTCAAAAAGCTAAAGAATATGGAAAGAAGGTTGTAGTTTTTGGTGCTGAGCCTGGATTTTCCTCCAGCTTACAGAATGCTGCTGATTTTGTAGAAAGCATTTGAGCTTAAAAAGGACAGTAGACACTAGCTCTCACAGAAGATCCTGAACTAGTAGCTGTTATAGAGTACATACCGGAAGGGCTTCCAGGAGACGTTGTTATACTGCAGCTTTCTAACCTTCCTGCATCTATTCTAGCAATGTTGCACTCCTCTCCTTGGTTCCGTCAGGCCTGAACGCAGCAACTGTCACCGAATCAGAAGCTTCTATCCCATAGTTCTTTACGTACACCAATATTTCGTCTGGAGAGCAGAAGGAAGCCGGATCTATGGATAGAACGACGTCTTTATTGTAGTAGTTGTTGGTGTTTGAGTAGTCTGAAGACAACCTGTTGCAAGAGCTAACAATGCTATGAAAGTCAACACACGCTTAGTTCACATACTTTATATTTTTATTTTGTAGGATAAAAACCATTCTTTAAGATTTAAATCTCTGAAACTGCTAATATTTAATATGGGTTTAAAAGATTTGCTTCCATCCTTGCCAGTTAAGAAGGAAGAACTAGTGGAACTACCAGAAGAGGTGGAGCCTTCTGAAAAAATTTGGGTAAGAGTTGATAAGCTGAACGGAATGGGTGATGTTGATAGGCTGATAAAACTGATAAAAGAAGGGAACATACTTTTCCTGAAAACGAAAGAACTGCAAAAGAAAGACTTAGGCGAGTTTCAGACTTCCGTCCAAAAGCTTAAAAAGTATTGCAACAACTATGGCTTTGACATGGTAGGAACAGAAGAAGGATACATTGTTTGCACCCCAAAGTTTGTTCAGATAGAACGATAATTCCTTCTTCTACGCCTCTTTGACATTTCTTCCAACTCTTTCAACCTTAAAGAATGTTGATAATGCTCGTACATCCAAATTTTATGTAAACGATTTTTTGCCTCTTCCTTGTTTGTTATCTTTTCATAATGTTCTATCATCCTTTTAGTAGATTCGTATCCTTTAGTTGGTATGTCTAGGTGGTAGAGTGCAACCAATTTATCTTCGTTAGTAGCTCCCAACTCTTTTAGCCTCTTTTCTATAGTTTGGATTATCCTTTCCTTAACTTTCCCCTCAGCTTCATACTCACAACAAAAGAGATACTGCTGAAGTAAAAGCTCTATTTTCCTTAATCGCATGTACTCCTTTTCCATAGATTCTATTTCTTCCTTTGAAAAACTGGAAGAAAATATAGTTTCTAGTTCTGTCATACAATTAAAAAGTAAAAAGAAAAGGTATAAATCTTTTGTCTAAAAAGGTCTTCTTTCCTTTCTTAGCTCAAGCATGCTGGGCAAACTACCAGTCTTTGCCAGTATATCATGGTAAAAAATCTCCAAATCTCTTTCGCTCACTTTTGCTCTTTGGTCAGCCTCTATCAGAACAGGAGGAATGCTGTAGTTTGCATTCCCAACACAAGCAAGAAGGACTGAAGATATCCTATCGTCAGCTTCTTCCTTATCCGCCAAAAAGTCTATTCTAACTGGTTGATCAAACTCTCCTAACCTTATGTAAAAAGTTTTTACTTTTTCTGCATCATCCTTAAACTCTCTTAAAATAGGGTGGGTTTTAACATCTGAAGAATAGGGAAAAGAAATAGTCCTTTCTCCTACCTTTAAGCTGTAAGAAAGGATGTTAGAATCTTTCGACCTGCTAAGAATAAGTTTGTATTCTGGTAGAAGCTGGCTCACAAACTCACAGAACCTTGCTCCTCTCGAATCTTCTATCACACCTGCAAGAATTGTCTTCGTTTTCTTCACAGACTCAAAAAGCTTCTGATAAGCTTCTATCATTCTTTTGTAGCTCATGTAAAGCAGTGTAGACTTGTCAGGAACAAAAGTATAATGAGGAATTATTGAGCCGTGCAAGAAGAGTATATCTGGTTCAAACTTTTCCAGAGCTTCTCTAGCAGTCTCAACTTCTTTTATTTGCCTTTCTATGTTGCTGTTAACCTCGAACTCCAAGTCTGAGAAAGGGTCGACAACAACCTTAAGCTCTGGTGTTGGGATTGAAGCGGGATAATAGTCTACAAAAGAAAGTTTGCTTTGCTTATAGTAGAATGCAACAGCAACAGCTTTCAAAAGTATTAAATCTATTCCATGGAAAGATTTTTTCACCATCCCTCCGTCTACACCCAAAACTAACCCCTCAAGCTCTTTCTTTTCTGCTTGGAATACTAGACTTTTTTTCTCTTTTATCTTCTCTCCTACTTCTTTCCTCTCTTTCTCTACCGAAACTATTACCTTTGCCAAGTTGTCTATCATATCTGGTAAATCTTCCACAAAATTTTGTTGTTCGAAAGAATTAAAAATATGAGCCTAGTTCACTTCCGAAGCAAATAAATTGAGAAAACAAATTTATTATCATGGACTTTAGCAGTTTTGAGACTTTTATATTCGATTTAGACGGAACTATCTGGAATTGGCAAAAGCTTTTCCCAGGTGTAAGAAAAACTATAGAAAGGTTGAGAAAAAAGGGGAAGAAAGTTCTTTTCTTGACCAACAATTCTATGCTTTCTCGTGAAGGGTTGGCAAGAAGACTGAGGAAACTTGGCCTAGAAGTGAAGGAGAATGAACTTATAACCTCTAGCTGGGTAGCAGCTCAGTACTTGAAGAAGAAAAGAGCAAGCGCTTTTGGAATAGGTAAAGGTTTGAGAGAAGAGTTGAGAAGAGCTGGCATTAAGCTAGTAGACAAAAATCCTGACTATCTTGTAGTCGGACAAGATCAAAATTTTAACATGAAAAAGTTGGCAAAAACATGGGAAATTTTGAAAGGTAAGACTAAGATCATTGGTATAGCATCTGGTAGAGTTTGGATGATGGGAAAGAAGCTAGTGCCAGCTACTGGTTGTATACTAGCTGCAATAGAGTTTATCAGTGGGAAAAAGGCTATTTTTCTCGGTAAGCCTTCTGACGAAATGATAAAGGCTGTAAAAGCTTTTGTTCGTTCACCAAAAGAAAAGACTGTTATATTTGGCGATGAGTGTAGTGCTGACATAAGCATGGGAAAGAAGTTAGGCTACTTCACAGTTTTAGTAAGAACTGGAATAGACAAGCAATGCAACATAGCAACGGATGCAGTTATAGATAGCATAGCAGAAATAGAAGTTTAATAATTTTCCCATCCCTTTATTCTTTTATCGCCTAAAAGAGAACCAGGATGTACAACTACTAAAATTGAATCGTTCAT
>CAYYVK010000022.1:0-8954 GCA_964475145.1 uncultured archaeon | reverse complement strand
CTGGAAGAAAAGTTCATCTTTTAGGCATCTCTAACCCAATTATCTTAGACTCACCCTCTACCATGCTACATCCATAGATAACATCTCCATACTTTATAGTTTGATCATTGTGTGAAATAACTATAAACTGTGAATCCTTGGAAAGCTTCTTGATAAGCTCAGCTATTCTTATGCTGTTCTGCTTGTCTAGGGCAGCATCGACTTCATCTAGTATATAGAAAGGTGCAGGCTTGTAGCGTTGAATAGCAAACATAAAAGCAAGAGCAGTCAAAGCCTTTTCACCACCAGAAAGGGAGTCTATGTTTAAAGGTCTTTTATCAGCAAAGTTCACTTGTATTACTAAGCCGCTTTCCAAGTTGTTAGGATCTTCCAATGAAAGAGATGCGCTTCCACCAGTCATTTCATGGAACATCTTGTGAAACTCATTGCTAACAGCTTGTAAGCATTTATTAAAAACTTCTTTTCTCTTCTCTTCTATCTTTTCTATCATCTCCATTACAGCTTTTTTCTCGCTTAGGATCTTCTCATACTTCTGCTTGTACTCCTCAAACTCTGTTTTAAACTTTTCATACTCTTCTATAGCCTTCAAGTTAACACTACCAATTCCTCTAAGTTCTGCTTCTGTCCTTTTTATGTAAGACTCTAGTGTTTGGAGCTTTTCGTCGATGAAATGGGATATACCATACTGTTTTACTTCGGCCTTTACAGCTTGCAATTCAGTTTCTATCTTAGCCTTTTCTATGTTCAGTTGATTTATAGCTATTTCTAAATTGACCTTTCTATCTTGTAACTTTCTCCTTTTCATCCTCAACTCTTCTATCTCTTTCTCTGAGGATATTTTCAATTTCTCTAAGTCTATTACGCTTTTCATCTCTTCCGATTTTGCACATTCTTTTAACCTCTCTTCTATTTCTTTCGTTTCTTCTAAAAGCCTGTTAACCTCCTCCTGCAACCTTTTTCTTATGCTTCTGTACTCTTCTATCTCCTTTCTTGTAGAAGATTCTACAACCTTGGGATGAGTTTTTACATAATAACCACCAATCATTGCCCCACTTCTTTCTATCAAGTCTCCTTCAAGAGTTACTATTCTTCCTCTTCCTATAGCTCTTGCTACGTCTAAGTTTTCTACTACAAGCGTATTGCCAAAAACGAACTCCATCGCACGCATAAACTTTACATCATACTTTATTAGCTTGCTAGCTACTCCAATAACACCATCCCTTTCTAAAATCTCTTTTCCCTCAAATACTGCTGGCTTAATCTTGTTCAACGGAATGAAAGTGGCTCTACCAATCTTCTCCCTTCTCAAGTATTCTATGCAATAAGCTGCCACCTCATCGTTCTCTACCACTATATCGTGTAAATGAGGCCCAGCAGCAACTTCTATAGCAACCCTATACTTTTCTGGAACTGATATTAAGTCAGCAACAGTACCATAAACACCACGCAACTTTAAGTCTAAAATGGCTTTTACTGCTCTTGGAATTTCAGCTACTTCAGCTTTTCTAGCTTCTAATGCTTCCAACTTTTCTATCAAGCTTTCAAGCCTGTTTATTTCACGAAGATGAGAATCTATTCTATCCTTGTTTATCAGAAGCCTTGACCTAAGCTCAGAAACTTCCTTTTCTATCTTAACCATTCTTGAAAGGTCTAAAAGCTTTTCCACAACCTCCCTTGTTTCACTCTCTCTTCTTTCCAACTCTTCCTCTATTCTTTCTATATCTTTATTTACCTTTTCCAGCTCCTCTAGCTTTTTCTGTAGACTCTCCTCTAACTTTTCCAAATTTTCTTCAAGTACTACCATTTTCTTATGGGCGTAGGATGCTTTCAGCGTTAACAATTGTCTCTGTAAATTCTGAAACTTTATGGCAGCATTTCTCTCTTCTTCAAGTTTCTTGAAAATATCGTACTTTTGAGATATGATTATCTCAGCTTCTCTCAACTTCTCATCAACTACAGCCAAATCCCTTTGAGCTTTCTCTTTCTTATCGTTGTATTCAGCTATACCAGATATCTCATCGATTATAAACCTTCTTTCAACAGGGTTCATCTCTATTATCTGAGTAACATCACCTTGGAGAACTATGTTATAACCATTAGGGTATATCCTGCTAGCAGAAAGAACCTCAAGTATCTTTTCTCTTGTAACAGTCTTACCATTTAGCTTGTAGACAGAAACTCCAGATTTATTAACTTTTCTGGTGATGAATATTTCCTCTTCTTCAAAAGGAAAAACTTTTTTTGAATTGTCTAGGTACAGTGTTACAACTGCATAATCTGCTGATTTCTTTTTTTCGTTGCCATGAAAAATTAATTCATGCAACCTGTCAGCCCTCATAGATTTGGCAGAAGTCCTACCTAAGACAAAGCATACAGCATCTACTAAATTACTGTTGTGTACGAAAATGCCGTTAGCAATGAAGTTGTGACAATCTGGAACTGAAAGGTCATAAATCCATTCTTCTCCAGCAACCTTTTCTATTTTGACAACTTTATCCCAGAAAATATCGCTTTTTAAGAGGGTTTTTAAAATTCTTATTAATCTTTTAGATTCTTCCAACCTTTCTTTTACTTCTTGTTCAACAAACTTCTTTAATTTTCTTAAACTTTCTGGCGTGGGGTTAAACCTTGTCCAATTGCTTGTTATCGAGTTTTCATGTAATCCTATTGCTTTGCTTGCATCCTTTTTGGTGATCTTAAGCTCGGATAAAGCTTCTAGGAGAGAGTTTTTTTCTAATCTTAAAGTGTTTTTTAATCTCTCCATCTCTTTTATCCTATCCAGAAATAAAGGTAAAATATTTTTCATACTGTTTGTAGTTGGGTAGCACCTGTTCTCCACGTACGCTGCGAGTATAGGATATTTTTTTCTCAATTTTTTAACTTCTAAGCCAAGCTCTTTCACAAGCTTTTTGACTATTTTGTTTACATCCCTTGGTAGAATGTCCTCAACATTCCTTTGAGGTTTAATTTTTTTCTTTAAATGAGTCTCAATCCTTTTGACTTTTTCCTTGGAAAGAAGGGGAATTTTTTCGTAAAGTTTTCTTACGTTCTCTAAACCAGAAACATAGATGCTATAGTACTTCTCTTTTTGTTGAGTTGAGTTCGTAGCTCTCTTAAACTTTTCTCTTATAGAGCTTATTATACCCAACCTCAGCAGCAAGAATTGTACATGATAAGCTAACTTTTTACTTTTTGTAGAGTATTCAAACTCAGGATTATACTTGCTAATGTAACCATCACAATCAAACAAGGATGCTAACAAGCTTGATACTATTTTCTCGTTAGCAAACAAGAAAACTTTTGGAATTTGTTTTGTTTCAGAAGAGACTTTTTCAAGCTCGAACAGGCTGCATAAGAGTCTGTAAAACTTAGCAGAACAGCAGTAGACTCTTTTTACCTTTTCACTCTTCCAAATTCTTGGGTTAAGACCAAGCTTTTTACACAGTCTGACCACATCCTTTATCAACTCATCGTCCTTGTTCGTGAAATCAATCCTATTACACCCTATGTAACCGTCACCTATCAAATAACCTAAAAGACGTGCAAAATCTTCGTTTACAGGAACTTCTAGTTTCGTTTCTATATCTAAACACTTTCCATCAAGCTTAATGTTTGAAGGAGTAGCAATTAGATCGCCAACCTTCAAGTCTATTATCCTCTTTGGAATGATATATTCGTCCTCAAAAACTATGACCGGATGACTAGCTGTTGCTACGATGCTTTTACCACTTTTTGTTTTGAGGAGGTAAAGTTCTTTATCACCCTTTCTCTTGATAAAAGCTAGTATTCTTTTCTTTTCAATCCTCATTTTCTTAGGGTTTAGTCCGAGAACTTCTAAGTTTTCAGGGTTTTCGTAGGTTAGCAAGCCGTCCTCAAATTTTTCTATCTTGCTTGAAGAGCTCAACCTCTCCTCAACTATATCCTTTATCGGTCTTAAGTCACCGTTGGCTAAGAGTACTTCTGCATCACCCCGGACTGTTTTCCCACTGCCGTTTGGACCAGTAATGATGTTAAAACCTTTAACCAGTGGTATAGAGGTTCTTCTGTTAAAGCTCTTAAAACCTTGTAAAACAAGTCTTGTTATACTAGTACTCATATATTTAATAATTATTTCTTTCACATTTATTTTGATTGAGTGCCTAGCCCTTAGACTGGGTGATCTCTTCTTCCTCCTCTTGGCTCACTTTCTTCTATCGTAGTTATAGTGCTTGTTATGTTACGTATGTAAGATCTGGCTTCAGAAAGAAGTTCAGGCTTAGGGCAATTATAATGATAATGAGAACTGCTATTATAGCCAATAAACCCAATTGTTATTTTTGATTTTTCTTTAATAAAAAACTATACTGTAAAAATCTTTTTCATACTTTCAGGAATTCTAAAAATTTTTAAATGCAAGCCAGCATCCAAATAAGCCCATGCTATTACAGCAGCTTCAAAAGCTTCCAAAAACTTCTTTTTCTCGTAAAAATACTTGGCATCTTTCATGTAAGCTTTTACTAACTGTAAAACTTCTTTTCCATCTTCACCCAAAGCCTCAACCTTATCAATAACCTCCTCCATTCGTTTTATTTCCTTCTTAGCAACCTCTTCTACTTCCATAGTTTCACCTTCTCTCTATGTTTATTTCTTTAGCAGCGCTTGCAACAACTTTATCCTCTTGGATCACACTTACAGCTATAGTATGCTTCCCTGGATCTATGCCTGTACATGAGCTGCAGTAAGGTGCATGAGAAGAAAATCTTAAAGTATTTTCCCCAGCTTTCAAGTTTACGTTCTTCCCTACAGAAATGTAGTAGCCGTACCTACTTTTTATCCCAGAAACGTTTACATAAGCTTTCACATCACTAGGAGAATATACTACTAAAACCATCTCTATAGTATCACCTTCCAAATATCTGTCTTTATCTGTTGTAAACGATATTATTTTTGTTGCCGAGTAATTTTCTTCTGTGCTAACACTCTGGTTTAGCCTAAAGCCAGTTAGCATACCCAACAAAATAGAAATCGTTAGAAAGAGTAAAACAAATGCTTTCTCTTTCATTCTAACTCAACTATTTCAGATATGTCCATTACTTTAACTTCATCCTTTGCAGCATCCTTCAGGTTTAAGTAGCAGAGAGGGCATGCAGTAACTAAAGAATTTGAAACAGCTTTTGCTTGTTGAATTCTCTCCTTTGCTATTGCCTCAGAAAGCTCAGGATAGTTTGCCTTCGTTCCACCTCCAGCCCCACAACAAAAGCTTTGCTCTCTGCTTAATTCCATCTCTTCCAGCTCAAGTCCTGCTGCTTTTATTATTTCTCTTGGCTCTTCGTATATTCCCGAATAACGTCCTAAATGGCAAGGATCATGGTAAGTTACTTTCCCTCCTACCTTTTTCAGCTTGAGCTTTCCCGCTTTTAAAGCTCTTGCAATCGTTTGAGTTGTATGCTCAACTTCTACATTCCATCCTTTAACAAGCTTTGGATATTCTTGAGAGAACATTCTAAAACAAGCAGGACAAGAAGTTATTATCTTCTTCACAGAATGTTCTTTAAAAACTTTAAAATTCTTTTCAGCAAGCTTTACTGCTTCTTCTCTATAGCCTGCAGCAATTACTGGTGACCCACAGCAAACTTCCAGCTCTTTCAACTCGATGAAATCTACTCCTATTTTACGAAGGATCTTCCTATACTTTTCTCCCAAGTCTTTAGCAACAAATTTGGTTAAGCAACCAGGATAGTAGAGAATGTTGCCTCCCAATATCTTGTCTAGTATGCCCATCACAACCACCTCATAAGCATAGCAATTGCCAGGCTTATCATGATAATCCCTGCTACAAGTCTCATATACTTCCTTAACTTAAGTCTCTTTTCTTCTGCTGCTTCCACTTTCGCCAAACCTAAGTAAAAAACAAGAATGAGAGCAAGTAATGGCACGATAAAGAAAACATTGTACCACAGAAGGTAGATGATGCTTACTCCTAGACTCATACCTTTACTTGCCAAAATTGTGGTGTAAGTAAACGGAAAAAAACCTGCACATGGAATTTCTACCAGGCTTACGAGAAATCCTAGAGCTAAAGCTGAGGGTATAGTTGCAGCCTTAACAAGCTTTTCTATTTTCGGCTTAGCAAAACCAGGTATTTCGAGTGAAACACCCTTTCCATAGAAAAAGAAATCCTTTAGCTCTATTACACCAAAAATTATTAGTGCGATACCAACAACCTTTTTGAGAAGTTCTATGTTTTTGGAAATTTCAGAAATGTTCGTAATTCCGTACAAAGTTCCGTACATGAACAAGAAGTAGACTATAAAAATTATAAGAGTGTATATGAAACCTATAATCAAACACTTTCTCCTGGACCCTAAGCCTAGCAGGTAAGCTACTAAAAATAGGAGGACTGAGAGTGCGCACGGGTTGAAAATGCCATCAGAAAGTCCTAGAGTTATTCCTAAAATCCATACAGGAGTATCTGCTAATTCAGTTTGAGCAAATGCTAACGGTATCAGCATCAAAGCTGCTAAGTTCATTTTGCTCACTCCTTGCTCTTACTTTTATTAGCCTTCCAGAAAATCACAAAAAGTGTAACTACTGAAACAACAACAGCACATACTATTCCTATGTTAACAATTAAGTCTGAATGAGAAAAACTTCCAGTTATAGGCTGAGGCAGAACAGTAATGTTAATGCCCTCTCTAGGACAATTTGCGCCCCCTTTCGCAACATACTCAGCTATAGTTCTTTCTATCTCATTGCTGTATCCTATATAAGCATTGTAAGCAGGGTTATAAACTTGACCATCACCCTTTGTAAAACCAACAAACACTTTATCACCTATAAAAGTCATTGGTACTCCTACTGGTTTTGCTCCATAAAGTGAGCTTATTTGGTTCCAAATCTCAACATTTGTTTGATTGTAGTAAACTTCAAACTGATGCAACTCTATAGGATATTTATTTTTTAATTCTTCTAAGAAAGATTTCTCTTCAGCACAGTGCGGACAAGTAGCCCCATAGAAAAAGTAAACACAAACTTTCTGGGCAAGTGCTGAGGTAGAAAGAAGTATGATGAAAGCCAATGCCGACACGAATAATTTAGCCTTCATACCAATCAACAACAATATAGTTTTTCTGGTATTTTACCTTCTTTTATTTCTTCACCAAACGGATTGCCAGAAGCTCTTACGTTTTCTATCATCTTCTTGTTTGTTTCAGTTTCTATTTTATTATTAACCGCAAACTCTCTCAACTTTTTCATGATTTCAGGCACATCTATACCAACAGGACAGTTCACTTTACATGCTTGGCATGTGGTGCAGTAGTACAAGCCTCTATCAAAAGCTTCCTTAAGGTCGTTTGTAAATGCAAGCTTAGAAACGCCTATTCCGCCGAAATAATGTAAACCATAGCTATCAAAAACTTGTCTGTAAACAGGACAAAAGTAAAGACAAGAACCACAGTTTATACAGTAGAGTATTTCACCTAAACCTTGTTCGATAGCCTTACTTCTACCGTTGTCCACCAAGATCAGATATACCTCTTTTGCTCCCTGCAGTCCATATACTATTTTCTTCTCTACATCAGCAGTCTTGCTTGGAGACGAGATTATGCTTATGTATGTTGGCAAGCTAGTGCCGGTACCCCATACAGCAGCTGCTTTGCAAAGCGTAACTCCATCTTCTACTGTAGGAACTATTTTATCTATCCCAGCAATTACAACATGTTTTTCTGGTAGCCTAGATATCAAAGAAATGTTACCTTCATTCTCGAGTATGATTATGGACCCGTCTGAAGAAATAAAATTAGCACCCGTTAATCCTACGTCAGCTTCAACTATCCTTTTCCTTATGTAATTTTTGACGTACTCGACTATCTTCTCTGGCAATGGTTCAAGCTTTACTTTGAACTTTTCTCCAATCTTCTGAGCTATTCTATCGATTGGAATGTGCAAGGCAGGTGTAACAGGATGAGTAGATTCTTCCTCGCATAAGTCAACTATAAAATCTCCGCAGTCTGTTTCTACAAGCTCATTTCTTCCTTTTAATGCTTCTTTCAGTCCTATCTCGTTGATCGTGTTGGATTTTGATTTGGCTATAACCGTTTTTTCTGGGATTAGCTCAAGTGCTATCCTCTTGGCTTCTTCTGCATCCTTTGCCTCAAAAACCTTTATTCCCTGTACCTCTAAGCTTTCTACAGCCTTTTCTTTGAGTTGCTTCAAATTCTCGATAGAACGCTTCTTTATTTCTCTCGCCTTATTTTTTAAGCTTTCTACGTCTATTCTATTAAATGCTTGTTCTCTGTTGGACAGGTAAGAATGGAATGCTATTCTAAAGGCTGACTTGGCTGTCTTGATTCTTCTTGATGCCAACAATTCGCTAATTTCCATGGAAAAAACTTATCTGAAACCATATATAAGCTTTGGTTTCAAAATTAGAAACCATATATTTATAAAAGATAAGAAAAAGAATTATGGACTTAAGGAAAAAACTGTTAGGAGTAGTAATCGTTATAGCTGGTTTTATTTTCGGCGTTTCGTTTAGCACGCTTTATGCCCAAGTGCACATAACAGAAGGAACTGCTTGTTCTTGCACTTTACCGATTCCTTTACTCATACCAACCTTCTCCTCTTTAGGAGTTTTTGTAGGCTCTATAGTTTATTACATGCTCTCTCCTACTGTAGGTAAAGAAGCACGAAAAGTTGACACAAAAACTATTCTAGAGTTGCTAGAGCCTAGAGAAAGGGAGATTGTTAGAAGGTTGATAGAAAGCAAAGGAGAAATTTATCAAAGCAAGTTGTCTAGCGAATTTGGAAAAGTAAAAGTTTTCAGAATAATAGAAGATTTGAAAAATAGAGGTGTTGTCGAAAAAGTGCCTTATGGAAAAACTAACAAAATTAAGTTGAGTGAAAAATTTATTAAACTTTTTGAATAGCTTTCTCAAGATCTTAAAGTTAAATGTAAGGATTTTTAGTTTTAC
>CAYYVK010000021.1:0-9440 GCA_964475145.1 uncultured archaeon | reverse complement strand
AGAGAAGAAGGTCAACAACACAAAAGTAAAGTTCATTCCTATTTGTTATTTTTGAAAGTTTACTTCAGCCTTATCGCTTCTAGATTTCTCGGCACTACTGTCTCTATCCTGAAAAGTTTATGAACACTCTTAGCAAAGCTTACTGCCTTTTGAGGTTCGCCGTGAACAACTACTATCTTATCAGGCCTAGCAGAAAGCCTGCTTATGTAGTTTATCAGCTGCTTATAATCAGAATGGCCTGAAAGCCCTTCTGCTGTATAAACTTCCATGTTTAGAGCAACAGAAACAGTCTTACCGTTTTCTGTTTTGACAGGAATTTCCTTCCATCCTTTCTGTATCCTTCTTCCAAGAGTTCCTTCAGCTTGATAGCCCACAAATATCAAGGTATTTTTCGGATCTTCTGCCAAAGCTCCTAGATGCTCTAGGACAGGACCACCGTTGAGCATGCCTGAAGTAGAGATTATCATGCAAGGCTTATCTTCCCATGCCTTTTCCCTTTCTTCCTTAGAAGCTATTCTCTTGAAAATAGAGCTTAAGAAAGGATTTTCTCCTGCGAATATTTTTCTCTGCATGCTTTTACCAAAGTATTCAGGATAAGCGGTAAAAATGCCGTTAGCATCCCATATCATTCCGTCAAGGTAAACAGGATACTGAAAGCTGTTTTCTACAAGAATCGTCATAAGTTCTTGAGCCCTTTCTACCGAAAAGCTTGGAACTAGACAAATTCCTCCCCTTTCCATTGTTTTGTTTACTACATCCATGAGCTGTTTTTCAACTTCAGGTCTAGGTGGGAAAACATCTTCTGAGCTGCCGTAAGTGCTCTCTATAACTAGAGTCTCCACACGCTGGAAGTCTGTAAAAGCTTGGTCTAGCAAGTTTGTCTTTCCAAACTTTTGGTCCAAAGCATAGACTATGTTATGCAGACCTTCGCCTACGTGCAAATGTACCAGAGCAGAACCAAGTATATGGCCTGCATTGTATAGTGCAAGCCTTACGTCAGGAGCTATGTCAGAAACTTCTCCATAATCTAAAGTTATTGCATGTTTTACAGCTTCTTTCACTCCCTTAGCAGTAAACAAAGGGTTTGTCGTGTTCTTTTGCATCACGTCTATATAATCAAGCCAAAGTAGAGTAGCTAAGTCTAGGGTTGGTGTTGTCAAGTAGAGTGGACCATCAAAACCTCTTTCGTAAAGGATTGGAATTGCTCCTATATGGTCTAAGTGTGCATGAGAAACTACTATTGCATCTAGCTCTGTATAATCAAACTCTTTTGTGTTGAAGATTGGAAAAGCCTCAGAATTGTTAGCCCCTGCCTTTATTCCACAATCTATCAAAACTTTAGACTTAGGAGTTTCAACGAGCATGCAACTTCTTCCTACTTCTCTACAGCCACCTAGGCATACTAATCTAATCCAGTCTCTTGCAGCTTTTCTCTCGCTGAAAATGCTTTCACCAATCCTGTTCAAAAAATTTTTCCTAAACTTAACTTCTGAGTGCATCATCCTCCTTATAGCTTCCACGACATCAGACTTTATGCTAGGTATTCTTTCAACTCTAGGAGCCCAGAAAGTTTCTTTTTTTATCTGCTTTAAAGTTTCTCCACCCTTGCCTATAACTAGACCAGGTTTTTCTGCGACTATGACAACAATGCTTCTCTCAGGCTCAAAGTATATGCTTCTTACGTTTGCCTCCTCAGGAACTAGCTCCTTTATCTTTTGTTTTGTGTAATCTTGATCCATTGTTATGCTCAAGTCTGCTCTTATTTCTATCCTTTTCTTGATTTGGTTTACTGCTTCTCTTACGTCAGGCTCACAAGATTGGAAGAATTCTTTATCTTTTGTATAGGCAACTATTTCTGAACCTTCTAATTCTAGCCTGTCTATTTTTGGAGGTAGTAAAATCTTAACTCTTTCCAGAATTTCCATCCTTACCACAAAACTCTACTTGGACAATTCTTGCCTTGTAATCTTTATTCCTTCTTTTGAGATAACTGCTATGTCTATGGCCTTTCCACCAGAACCTATGTCACGTTCTATAGCAGATTTAATTGCACGAACAGCAAGCTTTATTCCTTCTTCTATCGACATGCCCTCTTTAAAGTTGTCTTCCAAAACACCTAAAGCAATGGGCGAGCCAGAGCCTGTGGAAAAGAACTTTTTCTCCTCTTCTATGCCGCCTATTGCATCCAAGTCGTATATCCTAGGCGCATCGTCGTAACCAGCAACTATCAGTTGTACGAAGAAAGGAAGGTACTTGCTTCCTTGGAGGATGTTTGCTAGAAGAGTGGCAGCACCTTTTACAGAAAGTCTTCTCTTGTTTTCTAGCTCGAAGATCTTTAGTTCAGCTTGCATGTACCTTGCAAGAGTTTGTGCATCCCCGCTTACACCAGCTATCGTTAAAGCTATATGATCTGCTATAGGTATTATCTTTTCTGACTCTTTGCTGGCAACCAAGTAGCCCATGGTAGATTTTTTCTCGGCTGCTAGGACTACTCCATCTTTGCATACGATACCAACAGTAGTAGTTCCAGTTTTTTTCACTTCAGGCTTTTCCTTCAACAGTTTCACGAAAGCATCACCAGAAATTGATAATCATAATTGGAAAATCATGCTTAAATATTTAACGTTCTTTCTGCTTAGTAAGATTTGGCAACATAAACAACTTCTTTCGCTTCCTTCTTGCACCAAACACACTTTCCAAAAACCTTTTCATTTTTACCGAATAAAGTGCCTCTTACAGTTCCACCCGCAGTTTCAGCCTTTATATAATCAGCACACTCTTTACTTCCGCACCAATTCACCCTTACAAACCCACCTCTTTCTTCCAAAATCTTCTTAAGAGTCTCGAAATCTTTTGCTTCATGTAAATTTTCTTTGAAAAACTTATCAGCCTTCTTAATCAAGTTAGATTGAATTTCTTCCAAAATCTTCCTTAAAGATTTTATCAATTGACTATCTTTGATAACAATTTTTTCTCTTGTATCTCGTCTGGCAACAACAACCTGCTTTTTCTTCACATCCGTAGGCCCGACTTCAACCCTTACTGGCACACCTTTCAATTCCCAGTAATTGTACTTCCAACCAGGCGTGTACTCTTTTCTTCTGTCGAGATAAACCTCAAACCCGTTTTCTCTTAAAACTTTTTCCACTTTTTCTGCTTTTTCCATGACTTTTTTATCCTCTTTCCCAAGGATTGGAACTATGATAACTTGAATAGGAGCTATTTCCGGTGGTAGTACAAGACCTTTGTTATCGCCGTGAATTGCAATCAATGCACCCAAAATCCTCCAGAAAGCAGGACCGTAGCAAGTCTGCCAAGCATACTTTGTTTTTTCATCCTTATCTACAAATTTGATGTCAAAAGCTTTAGAAAAGTTTTGACCTAGAAAATGGGTAGAAGGTAGTTGAATTGCTTTACCGTCAGGCATAATACTATCAGCAGCAAAAGTACTTACCGCACCCTTGAACTTGTCATGCTCAGGTCTTTTGAAGAAAAGAAAAGGAATAGCACATTTCTTGTGCATAACGTTTTCTGTAGTTTCCATGTCTTCCTTCACTTGCTCTAAAGCCTCTTCTTCTGTAGCAAAAACATCGTGGCTCTCGATCCAATAAAACTCTCTCCCCCTTATGAATGGTCTTGTTACACTTTCGTATCTCCAAACTTGGCAAGTCTGATAAGTTTTCAAGGGTAAGTCCCTCCAGCTTCTTATCCAAAGAGAGAACATAGTGTACATTGCTGTTTCAGAAGTAGGCCTAAGAGCAAGTTTTTCTTCCAGCTTTTCGAAATTTTCGCCAGCTTCTGTTACCCAGAAAACGTTTGCAGAAAATTCTGCATGCTGTTTCTCCTTTTTCAAGAAGGATTGAGGAATTACAGCTGGGAACCAAACTGGCTCATGCCCCTTTTTTTCCAGTTCTTCTTCAAAAAAGTCTCTTATCTTCTTCATTATTCTAACAGACCATGGCATGTGAACTAGGAAGCCTTTAACGTTGTACCTTATATCAGCAAGTTCAGACTTTTGGACTACTTGAGTATACCATTCAGAAAAGTTTTCCTCTTTTTTAACAGTAATACCTTCCTCTTCAGCCATAAAAAGAATTTAGGTTGTTAAAGAGTTAAAAGTTTTATAAGAAAGAATATATAATCGGTAGTAGCATGAAAATTGCAATACTCTCAGACTTCCACCTAGGGTTTTCCTTTGGCCCTGAAACTGAAAGGGATAGTTTTGAGAATGCAGAAGAGGCTTTAGAAAAGGCTTTGGATTCAGATTTAATAATAATAGCTGGAGATATCTTTGATTCTAGATCACCAAAAACACAAACATGGGCCGAAGCTCTTAAAATATTCAGCAAGCCTCTTTTAGCAGAAAACACAGGCATAAAGCTTGTCTCTTGCACCAAGCAACTAAAAGAGATTTCAAAAAAGACTTTGAATCATTTGCCTGTTATTGCTGTTCATGGAAACCATGAAAGAAGGAGTAAAGATGAGATAACTGCTGTAGAAGCTCTGGAGAATGCAGGCATGCTTATTCATTTGCATTTGCAGACTATAGTGCTAGAAAAGGATGGTGTGAAGATAGCAATCCATGGGATGTCTTCAGTCCCAGAAAGATACGCAAAAGACGTGTTGGACGCGTGGAACCCAAAACCTCTGGAAGGATGCTTTAACATCCTACTCTTACATCAAAGCGTAGACCCTTATGTTTATTCTCCATTAGAGCCACCAACTCTAAACTTATCAAGCTTACCACATGGATTTGACCTCATCGTTGACGGACATGTGCATACTCATGCCTTAGATAAATGTAACAGTACACCATTTTGTGTAGTAGGTAGCACTGTTTTAACACAGCTACAAAAAAATGAGACCGAATCAAAAAAGGGTTTTGTGAAAGTTGAGTTAAAAGATAAGGTTAAGCTAGAGTTTGTTCCCTTAGAAAAGTGTAGGAAGTTCTTTTACGAGGAGGTGGAAGCAGGAGAATCCCCAAGGTGGCAAATAGAAAGAAAGATAGCTGATATACTCTCGTCACAAGTTTTTAGAAAAGAGCCAATTATCAGAATTAAGATTGTGGGGAAGGAAAGTGAAGTTATAGACAGAGATTTGAGGGAGATAGAAAGGAAGTTTTCTGGTAGAGCTATTCTCTTCTTCTCTAAAGAGGTTGAATCGGAAGAGGTGAGTGAAAAGATAGAATTTTTGAGAAACCTAAGGGAGCAGAAGTTGTCGGTAGAAGAGATAGGACTGAACATCCTAAAGAAAAACTTGGAAGAACTGAACTTTGAACCTGTTTTTGATCACGAAAAAGTTTTTTGGTTGTTGAGCGAAGGGAAGGTAGAAGAAGCTTTAAATCTAATCGTGGGTGAACAAAAAACTTTAGATTTGTGGAAGAGGTGAAAAATTGATAACTAGGGTTAGATTGAAAAACTTCCGCTCACATTTAGACTCTGAGCTAGTTTTTTCTACTGGTACAAATGCTTTGCTCGGACATTTAGGAAGCGGAAAAACTTCTGTACTAGAAGGTATTTGCTTTGGATTGTTTGGAACTACTCCTCTTTTGCAGAGCAAAAAACTAAAGTTGAACGACTTGATAACGAACAAACCTATGATTCAAAACAGAGCAGAAGTTGAAGTAAGCTTTCAAATAGCTGAAAAAGTTTATTCTGTGAAGCGTGTAATAGAAAGGAATAAAGGAACTACTTATTCTGAATTAAGAGAAAATGGAAAGCTTGTAGAAGCACCAAATACACAAAGAGTTACAGAGCTTGTTGAGAAAATTTTAAAAGTAAACTTTGAACTCTTCTCAAAAGCCATATACTCTGAGCAGAATGCTCTGGATTATTTTTTGACTATACCGAGAGGACAAAGAATGAAAAAGATGGACGAACTTCTGATGATAAACAAGTTTGAAGAGGCTAGAGCAAATTGCATCACTCTAGAAAACAAGATAATAGAGAGAAAAGTTGGGAAGGAGAGCATAATAGAACAAATAGATGTTGAGCAGTTACAGAAGTCTATAAACGAAATAAAAGAGTCTCTGCAGACAAGAATGCAAGAAGCTGAAGAATTGAAGAAAATTCTGGAAAATGTTACTGTAGAAAAAGTAAAGCTAGAAAAGGAAGTAAGTGAAATCAAGTCTCTGAGGGACCAGCTCGAAGTGCTGAAAAGAGAAGAAAAAGGTATATCTGCTGCAATAGAAGAAGTTAGTAACAACTTAAAATTTTTGGAAAGAAGTTTAAAGGGTGTTAAGTACGAAGAAGTTGAAAAAAAGATAAAAGAAGTTACTCATTTTGTTAAAGAAGTTGAAGATACTCTGCTAGAAAAAAGTAAAAGCTATCAAAAGTTACAAGCACAACTCTCAAAAACCAAAGCTGAGAGGGATGCGTTAAAAAAGGAGTTAACAAGATTAGAAAGGGAAGTAAGTGAAAAAACTAGGATAAAGGAGGAGTTTGAAGCATACCAGAAAAGTATATCGGAAGATTTGGAGAAAGACGTAAAAACCAAAAAAGAGCTTTTGGAGAAGGTTATAGGAAGTGCTGAAGCTGCTAGAGCTAGGATGCAAGACTTGAACGATTCTTTAGTGCAAATATCGTCCTTAGGCGGAAAATGTCCTGTTTGTGAATCAAAGCTCACACCTGCTAAAAAAAGAATGTTAATAAAGCAAAGGAAAGCGAAGATCCTTGCTCTTAAAGAAGAGTTGGAAGAGCTTATGAAAAAGAAAAAAGAAACAGAAGCTGAGCTTCTGCAGCTTGAAGAAGCTCGTAAAAAGTTGGAGGAGATGAAAAAGGAACTGGAAGATTTTGACAGCTTGAAAATTGAGCTCGAGAATAACAGAAGCATATATCTGGTGCTGACTGAAAACGAAGAAAAGGTGAGAAAGGAGCTTGCAAACCTAGAAAAGGAGCTTGCAAGCTTACAAGAAAAGTATAAGATTGCCTCTGAAGACAGGCAAAAGCTAGAAATGTTAATGTTCCAGCTAAACGATTATATGGAAAAGAGTAAAAGGATTTCTGAGCTTATTTCTCAGAAAGAAAAATACATGACAAAAATTATGGAGATTGAGAAAAAATTGGAAGGGGTAGACTTGGGAAAAAAAGAAAAAGAATTCATGGAGCTTGTGGGAAAAGAGAGAGAATTGGTAACAAAAATATCGGGGATAGAAAACGTTATAAAAGAGAGAGAAATAAGGCTGAAAGATTTGGAAAAAACTCTTCACACGGTAGAAAAGGAAAAGAGAGAAATAGAAAAGTTGGAAAAAATTATAAGAGAATTGAAAATTTTTGAAAAGGCTTTGACAGAAGTTCAATCACAACTTAGAAAAGAATTTGTAACTTCTGTGAACCATACCATGAATAAGCTTTGGTCAACCCTATATCCTTACAGGGATTTTGAAGGGATAAGGCTGAACATAGAAGAAGGAGATTATGTTTTGCAACTGTTTTCGAGGAGTGGTGGGTGGACTAACGTTGAAGGATTTGTGTCTGGTGGAGAAAGGAGCATAGCATGCTTAGCCTTAAGGATCGCTCTTGCGTTGGTGCTTGCACCCCAATTGAGGATAGTCTTCCTTGACGAGCCTAGCCATAACTTGGACTCCAAAAGCTTGTCAGAACTGGCTGTAACGCTAAGAGAAAGAGTTGGCGAATTTCTCGACCAAGTAATACTCATCACACATCAGGAAGAGCTTATAGACGCAGTAACCGGAAAGTCCTATAGGCTAGAACGTGACAAGGTTATAGATGGTGTTACAAAAGTAGAGTTGATAGAATAGTTTATCTTCTTTTTAGTCTAACGACTTTTATTGTGCCTTTAACATGAGGCAAGACTTCTACATCTTTTCCAAACTTTGGTAAACTGTAGACTGTGCTTCTGGTCTAAAATTGAAGAGTCAAAAAATGAAAATTAGACACCTGTCTAAAACTCTTCACATAAAAGCTTCCAAATCTTTAGCATCTAAACTCTTTTTGAGCTTATACCTTACTAAAGCTTCTTCAAGCTTCATTCCTTTTTCTGTCTTTTTGCTCCTTCTTTCTCTAACCTTAACAAGAACAGGATAGTTGACTGCCTCTCCCACCACTAAAGCTTCTCCAACTTTTAGCCCAGGTATCATGTCCAAAACATCTTTAGTTATCCCTTCCGTACTTTCTGCTATATGTTGCAAGTCTACAGGGTTTGTTATCCTCAATATTATGTTTGTGTTAGCTTGGCTCAAAGCTGTAGTAGAAAGTCTTTTTGGTCTTTGACTGATGAGAACTAAGCAAGCATTGAACTTTCTTCCCTCTCTTGCTATCTGTTCTATTACTCCACGTGAAATAGCAAGCTCTTCTTCCTCTCCACCAGGAGCGAATTGATGAGCTTCTTCTACAAACAAAACAAAAGGTGGAATTCTTTCTTTCCTCCTTGCATCAAAAAGCTTGCGAGCAAAGTAAGTTAGAACTATTTGCCTCTCTTTTAGATGCACAAAATCTGACAAGTCTAGTACGCTTAATTGACCAGGTTTTGCTAAATCTTCTATCGATGGTGAATCCTTGTTGGTGAAAAGTTTAGTCGAGTTGAGCTCACTCAACCAAGCAACTAGGGCAATTTTAGTCTTTGGGTTCATGTTGCTGTTCTCCACTTCTTTTATTAGTTCAAACATGTTGTAGGGTCTTTTTCTTTCGTATAGATTTTCAATTATTGGGGATAACTCCCTTTTTTGGACTGGGGAAATTTGAGGTATAAGCTCTGCTATGTTGGTAGCTGATAGATGGCAGGCAGCTATTGAAATATTGCTCTTATCATAAACTTTTGTTCTAGTTATGTAGTTTGCATCTTCTGCAAACCCTACATACTCGCCATGAGGGTCTACCACTATTATAGCTGGTCTACCAAGTTCTTCTGGCCTGTCTAAAAGCTCTTCTATTATGACAGAAGTTAAGTAGCTTTTACCAGCACCAGACATTGCAAGTATTGCTAAATGTTTTTGTAAGAGTCTGGTTATGTTTAGCTTTGCGCTCACGTTGTAGAATTCTACATTACCTATGTTTATCCCATGCTCGTCAAAGCCAAAAAATTCTGAGAGAATCTTTTCCTCAATCTTATAAACTTTATCACCTGGTGACACAGGAAAGCTAACCCTTTGCTGATTCCCATTTACATAAACGCCTAAGGGAAAAGCATGAGCAACCAAATATTCCCATCTTTCTACAGGAAACTGTTCGAACATTTTTCTTCCGTTCCTCTCGTATTCGCTCACAGACTCTGGATGGAGAAAATATCTGTTTGTCTTGATTACTTGGTCTACTCTAGCTACTAATAAGCCATCTTTAGCTTGCAACTGAACAAACTCTCCTTTTCTCACCGGTATTCCTTTGTTTTCTTTTATCACAAACCAAAATTCGTCGCTGGTTGGTCCTTCAGGAGAAGATATAACTGTGCCTATTTCTTGCATAGTTTATATGTTTAGCTTAGGC
>CAYYVK010000020.1:0-12365 GCA_964475145.1 uncultured archaeon | reverse complement strand
TTTCTTAGCTCTCTGTTGATCCTCTTTTCTAAAGCATGTTTTTCTCTTGGTATGTCAAAAGTTAGCAAAAAACTCATCTTGTGCCACCCGTTAAAAATGTCATACGTATGACACTTGTATATAAACTTTTCCATAGTTCACTTCCGGTATACTGAAAAACAATAAGCTTTTAATATCCTTCTACTATACGATAATTATGGCAGAGAAAAAGCTTGTAGGTAAAGTCACTCATTACTACGGAAAAATAGGGGTTGCAGTAGTTGACCTAGAAGATGAGCTAAAAGTAGGTGACAAAATCTCCATAGAAGGTAAAACTACGAACGTGCAACAAACAGTAGAGAGCATGGAGATAGAGCACCAGAAAGTCCAGTCAGCAAACAAAACGTCCATAGGCCTTAAAACAGTAGAGAGAGTGAGAGAAGGAGACTTGGTATACAAGATAGTCGAGTAATCTAGACCTTACCTTTTTCTAATTTCTTCAAGATTTTTAAATAGCTCCATCTATAAAGATGTGGTGAAGTATCTTTTCACTTCAGTGGACCTTCCGTCTTATCTGTGTGAACTTTCCTCCAGCCTTTTTCTCACTTCTTCCTATCAAAATCATTTTTATTTTTGGATTGTAGACTATAGCTAAAAGGAAAACTCCAAGAGCTCATAGTAATAAATCTGTTAGAATAAATTATTATTGAAACAATCACCAGTAGCTCAGTTAGTAGAGTACTCCGCAAGCAAGATCTAAAATTTTCTTTCCAAAAATTGCTTCTTTTTTTCTCAAAAAAAGCTAGTTAAGCCTGAAGATAATTCTTTTGAATCCGTATCCAAAAATTTACAAAGTTTAAAATTTTTGTAGAAAAAATAAATATTATTTGCTAAAATAAATGTAACTCATAAAATTAAAGTGACAAATATGAAAATAGGTTTTCAAATCCTAAGCACATTAAAGATTACGCCCTGGTAGCTTAACCTGGTTAAAGCACCACAATAGTGGTGAAACTGGTAAATAAATGGAGATGTGGGGATTGCGGGTTCAAATCCCGCCCAGGGCTTTACGGCACAACCACATGTCCTTACCAATTAAAGGTGTAGAGTATAAGCTTTTCCTCCAGACGAAAAAAATTATTTCTTCCTCTTCCACGATCCCAAGAAAAAGGAAATGACTTTTTTAACCAGAGCTATAAAATTATCGAAGAAAATAAAAGAAAGTTTTAAGCTCCATATAATGTTTGCAAACCAGTAATGTCTGGTTGCTCAAGAGTTCTCTTCTCTGTTTCTCCATAGTCAGAATAGCCATACATTGTCACCTCTGAGCAGGCTGTATCATAAACATCTGCTAAACCAATACCATGCCCAAATTCATGGGTTGCTATATTCTGCAAGTCCATCACTGTTGTATTTATTGTTGCATCTCCCCATTGCCAATCTGTGTCAAACATTATGTCAAATTCTACTATTTCTTTAGTTGCTGGATTGTACCATACACTTGTTACTGCTATTACTCCTTCCGTTGGATAGTTTCCGAATGAGATAGCATTTTTATAGTCTTGAACCCCGTAGGTTGCTGTATAGTCAATCGTGTAGTTATTCATAAGTTCTCTAGTAGTGTGAGCATCCCATTCTTCCGCTGCATTATATACTGCAGTAGCAACAAAACTTTCATTAAGTTGAGAGTTTGTTGGATTAATGAGATAATTTACTGGCAAACTCGTCCATTTCAAATATTTTCTCCCATATTTACCTAAGAATGCGTAGCATGTTGTTGTAGACCCCTCAGTTTCTTTACAATCTGCGCAACTCGGATTCTCCCCTAGTTCTGGCTCACAGATTCCGTCATAGTCACAAGGTGGTTTAGCAAAACCTTTCTTCCAATGGATGAACTCTATTTTTTCTAGAGGTTCTTTAGAGCCTTTGCTTTCTGGTACTTTGGAGTTGTTCGAAACCGCTAGAACTACTGGTAGCAAGAGTAGTGTAGCTACTATCAATATTCCAATAGTTTTTTCGATCTTCATACATTTTAATTGGTTTTAGCGTTTAAATATTTTTGATTGTCTATACCTCTGAAGTTGAAAGGGTTATTCCAAGACCAAAAATGTTTTTTTAATGTTTTCAACATACTCTTGAAGCATAAAAACTTCTTCAAGCCTTAATTTTTTTTCTGAAATTCTATCTCCTAATCTCTCGACATAGGATTCAAAATCAATTATCATACCTCCTTTAAATAAATGTATTTGCTAAATAACGAATACTCAAAAATTTAAATTTTTGAAAACATTCCTTTTTTTGTGATAGTTTGTCCGAGCAAATCTCCAACATCCTCAAAGCTATAGATAATGCCCTACCAGAAGTAGACGGAGTCCTTAAGAAAATACTAGAAAGCTATAAAACCGATTTTGAAAAACTAAAAGTACGGATGGATAAAATAGTTATAGATAGGTCATCTCCTGAATCTAAGCCGTACAAACTTGTTTTAAGAGGGTCTAAAGAAGCTTAGGATTGGGTTTAAGGCCTATCAAAAGTTTCCTAGATGGTTTACTACTGATGATGCGTACAAACTATGGCTGGAATGTAGACAAGAAATCAGAAAGCAACTGGATGAAGCGATTAAGGCGAAAAACAAAGAAGAAGTGATAAAAATAAGTAGAAGGTTATTCATGTACGATAAGTCATTTGACTGGGGATTATCAACTGTATGAAGATGGTCTACTAGAAAGAATACCAAGCCTACAACGTCTCAACAGTTACGATTATAGGTTTAAAAGAGGAGAATTGACCTTGAAACTTCTAAAGCTTGGAACATCCTATCGCAAAGCAGGATATGTTGAAGTTAGAGCTCCTAAGGTTCTACAGTCAACAACCCTAAAGCGTGAAAAACCTTCAGGAATTGTAGCATACTATGAAAATATGCCAATAGACGAAAATCTTATCCTAGAGATACACAAAAAGGCTAACGGCCCGCTAGAGTTTTCAGAAATAGTTAAAGGTATGAAAAGCAAGGAAAAGCATAAAGCTGCTGAGATTGTCCAAGACTTGGTCAGAAAAGGTGTTCTAAACTTCAAGGATGGTAAAACTTGGCTAAAAGAATAAACCTAGTTTTTTAGGAAGCATCATTAACTATTTTTTTTCTATCGCAGCTCTGTTTAAAATGTTTATTGCTTTATCCAATAAAGGAGAAGGTCTACCTTCCAGCTTGTACTTTCTGGAGTAATAAGATCCTAGTGTTGAAAGCCACTCACAAAACTCTTTTGGTGGAAGTTTCCTTACAACAAACTTCCCATCATGATAGTCTAAAAACCTCATTTCATTCAGCTTTATAGCTTGATACTTTGTTTCACGATCAGCTTTGGAAAAATCTATTCCACCTTCTGCAGCACTCAAGAAAGCCTTTTCCAACCCTTCCCTGTGAAGTAATGCAGCAATTCCGAACAAGACTATTCTTCCTTCTTTGTAAAGTTCTTCCTCTTTCTTTCTCTTACTCCTTTCCAAATATTTGGTTATTAAGTCTAAGTACTCCTTGTAAACACTCTCGATCCCTGCACAAAGAGATTGGTAAGATATTTGCACCTTCTTACTTCTATCCCTTAATAGATAATGCATGCTCATACTTATAGAGAGGTTTTAAGCCTTTAAAAGCTTTTCTGATTACTAAAAATCTTAGGTTTGTAACAGTCCAAAACAAGTATAAATACTTTTCTCCATCTCCTTTAAATTATGATAGAGAAGTATCGCTTAGGTAAGACTTCCTATGGTGGTGAAATCTACTGGCTAGAGGCTGAAAAGCCGTGGGAAATACCTGCTCTAAGATGTGTTATATCTACTGGTAAACTCAGGAAAGAAGAAGCTGATGTTGAGGATGCAATAAGTTATTTTAACAAGAATCCTTCTGAGGCCAAAGACCTTGTTGGTAGAGTATATAGACAAAAGCATTCTAGTGTAGCAGAGCTTTCAAAAGAGGGTGTTTATCTTAAAGGAGTTTCCAGACTTTTTACTTTTGTGAGTTGGATGGCGATAGGCGCCCCTCGTGGTATTCAGGGAGTTGGTACAGAAAAATCTTTGAGACGTGTTAAAGTCAAAGATTTTGTGGATAATGGTGAAAAAGGCATTAAAGAGCTTTGTGAAAACTCTTTTGAAATGTACAAGGAGTTAGCACGAGCTGGTTACGAGCTTGAGGATGCAAGGTACATACTACCATTAGCAACTAAAACTGAGGAGATAATCCAAGTTCCTTTAGGTAGGGAGCTGGGAAAATGGAGCAATTATCTCTCTAGCTTGTACTTCACAGAGGCTGGAGAAGTTGGAAAAACTTTAAAAAAGTTGAACTTAGAAAAATCTGGGTTAGACATTTCGGAATTACCTTCCAAGGAAAACTATATGCCATTATTTATGAGAGATAAAATACCGCAAAGAAAATGGCTAGAAAGTGCAAAAGGTTGTAGTTATACCCCTTATTTTGATACCTTGGTGATGAGCATTAAAGGTTCTATAGCCAGCTTCCATCAACAAGTAAGAGATAGGCAAGAAAGAATTCTATGGCCTTCTTGGGAAGAAGTTGTCATGAGCGATAAATACGTTCTACCATCTCCTCTAAAACCTAGATCACGTTTTATTGGTGATATTTATAAGACTGCTCAAGACTTAGGGGAGGAGTTTTGGAAAGATAGTAAGATAGAATCTGCTGTCTTTTCTCAACCTCTTTGAAAAGAAATTCATGTAATTTCAACCATCCATGGTAGGGACAATATACTCTATACTTTCATGCTGAGAACTTGTTATATGGCTCAGCAAGAGATAAGAAACAGGTTCAGGGAAGCTGCAAGAGAAATAGAGAAGAAGTTTGGCTCAAGACTAGGACCAAGGTGTGAAATAGAAGGAAAATGTTATGAAGCTAGAAGGAAAATGTGTCCAGAGTACAATCCTAATTTTGAAGCAAAATAAATTAAAAAAGCAAAACTTTATTTTTAAAAACCAAACTTTATATTGCAGGGGTCGCCTAGCCTGGTCAATGGCAGCAGACAGATCGGCTGATGCTCAGACTGGCTGATGCTTAGATACATAAGATACCTGCTGGCTTAGTGCCTTCGTGGGTTCAAATGGCTTAAGCCTGAAAATCCCACCCCCTGCATCTGATTCTATTCCTATGCACCAGTCTTAATGAGCTGAGAAGACTGGTGTTAAAATATGAAAGTGGATATACACAATTATGATAAGCATTTAGAGCACTTTCTAAAGAAATTGGATAAGCTCAATTCTTTAAACAAAGATTTTATTCTAAAGTTTATTGATAGACTTTTCCTGGAGGTGGACCATCAAACGCATGCCTACATAAGGGCCGCAGTAAGGCTAAACTAAATAGGGTCGCATTACTATCTTAAAATCTTTACTTCGATTTCCAAAGTCCGTGTATGTTGCAATATTCTCTTGCGACTACTTTCCCTGATATGCTAAACTCTGCTTCTGGCTTTTCACCTGGCTTCAAAAACTTCCTGTAAGCTTTACCATCAGCAATCACTTCTATCCACTCTATGTAATGCTTTTCTTCCATAGGATGTGGCACAGAGCCTACTTTTACTCTTATTCCCTTTTCTGTCTCTTCTACCACTGGAACATGCTTTTCTCTGCCTACATCCTCCGTCTTCTCTTCTAGCAGTTCCATAGGTTGTCCGCAACAAACTAACTGCCCTACTCCTGGGTGAAGAACTTCTACCATATTACCACACACATTACACCTGTACACTTCTAACTGTTTCGTCATCAGTACTCCTCGCATTTCACCTGATAAAAGCCTCTCTCATGCCCGCACGATGGACATACTTCTGGTGGCTCTTTCCCAAAATGCACGTAGCCACATTCTCTGCAAACCCACCAAACTTCCTTTTCCTTCTTGAAAACAGTTCCTGCTTCAACCTCTTTCAGAATTTTCTTGTACCTTTCTTCATGATGCTTTTCTGCAACTGCAATTGCCCTTAGTCTACTTGCTATTTCAGGAAAACCTTCTTCCTCAGCTATCTCGGCAAACTCAGGATACATTTTTGTATACTCGTAATTTTCTCCTGCTATTGCTGATTTTAAGTTTTCCTTTGTTGTGCCAAAAATAGTTGGGACTGACGCTTCTATTTTAATCTCCTCTAAGCTTTCTCCACTCTTTTTCTTCAATTCCTGGATTAGCTTAAAAAGCCAGCTTGCATGCTCTCTTTCATTCTCTGCTGTGATCAAGAAAATCTCAGCAATCTGCTCAAACCCCTCTTTCTTGGCAACCTTACTGTAGAAAGTATAACGATTTCTTGCTTGACATTCTCCTACAAAAGCCTTTGCAAGGTTTTCCAAAGTCTTCTTCATAATCCCTATTTCTCCTTAATAGTATAATAAAGCCTTCTGTTGTTCTTGCCCTTATTCTCCATCTTCACCAATTCTATCTCACCTATTTCTTTCGTGTTCTTCACATGAGTTCCTCCGTCTGCCTGCAAGTCAAAGCCTTCTATCTCAACAATTCTCACGTTTTCTATTCCTGGAGGCAAACCTTTTGCTAGTTTAGTTATCTTCGGTATTTTTAAAGCGTCTTCCCTTTTCAGAAAGTATACCTTGACCTCAAGCCCTTTCTTTGCTACTTCGTTTGCCATTTCTATACAGTGCTGTATCTTTTCTCTGTCAAAACTTTCCAAGCTATAGTCTATTCTCGAAACATCCACATCAAGTTGATTTCCTGTTATTAAAGCTCCTGTTTCTTTGTTTATAGCTTCACTTATGATGTGAGCAGCTGTATGCATCCTCATCAGCCTATACCTTCTTTCCCAATCTATTGCACAATGAACATTAGCACCGACTGGAATTCCTTCTTTGTCTACTTTATGCAAAACTTTGCCTTCTTTCTTATACACATCCTCAACCAAAAATTCTTTTCCATCAAAAATTATCTTTCCTTTATCACATGGCTGCCCACCACCAGTTGGATAGAAAGCAGTTTTGTCCAGCTCTATTTCCAGTCCTGCAGCTGAAACAACCTTTGCATCAAACTCTTTTAGGTAACAATCTTGCATGTAGAGAAGTTCTGTCATACTATTCCCTTTTGGTTTTCATTGCTTCCACGAATTTCTTAAAAGTCATGAATAAATCGCTTATTTCTTCTTCAAGGATTATAGGTATTTCTGCAAAAGGCAATCTAGATATAACCTTCTCCTGTGTAATCGTATACCCTTCTTCAGTCGAAAGTATTTTACCCTTCGGAACACGGAGATTCTCTATCCCATACTTCAGCACATGCTTAAAATCTGGTGTGTACGCATCTATAGCCAGAACTTTCTTGTAACCTTTTGGCTCGTGTAGAAAAGCAGTAAATGCATACATCTTAAACTCGCACAACTCATCCTTAGGAATTATTAACCCTCTTAAGTTTTTTGGTCTGTCTATGAATTTTGGCATGAAGTATACAGCTATGCCCGTACTGTCTCTGATATCTTCCCCCAAACTCTCTATCAAATCTGAGTACTCTTCTTTCAAGGCGTCTGCTCTTCTTTTAAGATTTTCGTAGCTCATTCTCTCACTTAGAGTCGGAGAGCTTTCCTTGCTTTTGCAGACATCCTTTTAGGCGACCATGGTGGGTTGAAGACAAGCTTTATTTCAGGCTGTAGCCCAAGCTCTCTTATAGCATCCTCTACGTTCGAAACTATCATTCCTGACATAGGACAAGCAGGAGAAGTTAGAGTCATCTTCACCAAAACTTTTTTACCTTCTACCTTTAGCCCATAAATCAATCCTAAGTCTACAACGCTTAATCCTAACTCTGGGTCTACGACGTTCTTCAGAGCCTCCAAAACTTTTTGTCTTGTGTTCACTTCATCAAACCTCTTTCCAATTCTATAAATTCTTTGTGTCTCCCCTCTATTGTTTTTAACGTTTTCTGAATTCTTTCATGTTCCTTTTCCAAATCTTTTGGCACTGAGATTTTATTTTTCTTGTAATAATTGTATATTGCTTCGTGGAAAGCATCCAAAGCAAGGATTGAGCAATGAATTTTAAAAGGAGGAATCTTTTCTCTCCCTCCTAATCTTTCTATTAGCTCCTCTTTTTCTATCTTTAAAGCATCTTCCAAACTTTTCCCCTTAACCATCGTAGTAAGCATGCTTGTATTTGCTACAGCAACGATACAACCGAAAACCTCACCTTTTATATCTGAGATTATTTTCTTTCCATCCTTTTCTTTTATTTTCAAGTAAATTCTCATCACGTCTCCACATAATAAGTTCCCGGCCTCACCTACTGCGTCGGGATTCTTCATCCTTCCCAAATTTCTAGGATTTTTAAAATGTTTTATTATTTCTTTTGTATAGTCTAACTCAATCATCGCTACCACTTTCCCTTATAAGGAGAAATCTTTCTCAACCTTTCTACTACATCTGGTAAAACTTTTAGCACATAGTCTACTTCCTCCTTTTTGCTCCATCTTCCCAAGCTCAGCCTTAAGCTTCCATGAGCTTCTTGTGGCTTCAAGCCTATAGCAAGCAGAACATGACTTGGTTCTAAGCTTTCAGAAGAGCAAGCAGAACCAGTGCTAGCAGCAATTCCATGAAAGTCTAGCTCTGTAACCAAGCTTTCACCTTCGATGAAAGCAAAAGAAAAATTTGTTATGTTTTTCAACCTTTTAGTTATGTGTCCATTAAAGCGAGTTCCTTTTATCTTAAGCACACCCTTCACGAGCCTATCGCTTAACTTAGATACTCGCTGATATTCAGGCTTCATCTCCTTCTTTGCTATTCTTGCAGCCTCGGCAAACCCAACTATTCCTGCAACGTTTACAGTACTAGAGCGCAAGCCAAACTCATGACCACCTCCATGCAACAAAGGTTCTACCTTCACATCCTTTCTTATGTATAAAGCAGCTACACCCTTTGGCCCATACATCTTATGCGAACTCACGGTAAGCAAACTAGCGTTTAACTTTTTAACGTTCACAGGAATTTTTCCAAAAGTTTGAGCAGCATCTGTATGGAATAGAACGCCATGCTTTGCGCAAATTTCTCCGATTTCTTCAACAGGCTCTATAGTTCCAATCTCATTGTTTGCGTGCATTATCGAAACTAAGATTGTATCTTTTCTTATAGAATTTTCTAGCTCGTCCAAGTCTACCAAACCATACTTATCCACCTGCAAATAAGTAACTTCAAAACCTTGAGTCTCTAACCATCTAGCAGCTCCAAGCACACAATCATGCTCAATCTTAGAAACAATTATGTGTTTTCCTTTCTCTTTGTTTGCGAAAGCAACTCCTTTTAAAGCAAGGTTGTTCGCTTCTGTTGCCGACCCTGTAAAAATTACTTCTTCTGGGTTAGCGTTCATCAACTCTGCTATTGTTTCTCTAGAATCTTCTAGCGCTTTCTTTGCCTCCCTTCCAAAAGAGTGTAAACTCATCGTATTTCCAAATTTTTTTGTAAAATAGGGGAGCATAGCTTTCAGTACTCTTGGGTCTACTGGTGTTGTAGCTGCATAGTCCATGTAGACTCGCATAAAATCACTCACACAGGTATACCCTTCCAAATCAATTTCTTTCTCCTTAAAAGCTTGCATAACTCGCAAAACTTTTCATGAAGGTTTTCAGGCCTAACTTGTTTTGTGTGTATTTCTGCGCATAAGTTGCTTATAAAGCTTAAAACTTCTTCATCCTTTTCCAGAATTTTTGCAGCTTGTCCTCTCAACTCTTTCTTGTACTGGGAAACAGCAGGCTGAGTTATGTTTAAGACTCTAGCCACGTCTGTTTGTGTGTAGTTGTACTTTTCCATAAGCTCTCTAGTTATCAGAGCACGAATTGCTGGAATAAACTCGAAGGTTGCAGTCTCGCATAAAAGTCTCATATTTTATATAACACTGTTATATATATATAAGTTTGCTGATGCTCAAACTTTTCGTATTTTTCTACGCAGACTTTTATAAGGCTATCGGTATATCCTCTCCTCTTCTAAAACTAGCTTAGCTCTCCTAAGATCCTCTTCTGTTAAGCCATACTCTTAAAGCTTTTAATCATTTGCGTGAAATTATAGATAAATGAAGAAAAAAGGCTTGCCCGAAATAAACGAATTAGTCCTAGTAACTGTGAAGAGGGTTACTCCTTTTGCTGCTTGGTGTAGTTTAGACGAGTACGAGTCAGTGGAAGGTATGATTCACATAAGTGAAGTAGCTGGTAAGTGGGTTTATGATATAAGGAACTTCGTGAAGGAAGGGAAGCAGTATGTAGCAAAAGTTCTAAAGATTGATCACGAGAAAAACCAAGCAGATCTTAGCTTGAAAAGAGTTTCTCCTTCAGAAAAAAAGTCTAAGATGAACGAGTTTAGAAGGGAAGTTAAGGCTGAAAAGATGTTAGAAAAAGTTGCAAAGGAGATGGGCAAAACTTTGGAAGAAGCCTACGAAGAAATTGGGAAAGTGTTAAAAGAAAATTTTGGAGACCTCTTTTCCGCTTTTGAGTCCATAAAAGAGTCTCCAGAAGTGTTAGATGAACTGTCTGTAGAAAATAGCTGGAAAGATGCATTAAAAAGTATAGCTGCAAAAGCAATGAAACAGAAAGAAGTAACTTTAAAAGCTGATCTAGAAATCAGAAGCTATGCTCCTGATGGAATAGAAAAAATAAAGGAAGTTTTAATAGCTCTCCAAAACAAGACAGGTGGAAAAGTAACCTATATAGCAGCATCTAAGTATAGGCTAACCTTGACTACAAAAAATCCAAAAGCTAAGGAGAGGGAAGTTTTAGAAGCTCTTGAGCTCATTTCTAAAGATGCTAAGAAGCAAGGATTAGAATACAGCTACAAGCTTGTAAGGTGAGATTCTTGAAGATGAGAAAGTGTAAAGCATGCAACTTATACACTTTCAAACATCTTTGCCCTAAGTGTGGCAATCCTACTGTAGAGCCTTCACCACCAAAATTTTCTCCTGCCGACAAATACGGGAAGTATCGTAGGATGCAGATAATAAATACTACCAAACTAAATAATAATTCATGACAACAAGGATAATAGAACTGGAAAAACCTAAGTTGAAAAATCCTGTTTTTGTAGAAGGTTTACCAGGAATAGGTAACGTTGGAAGAATTGCTGCTGGCTATTTAGTAGAAGAGCTGAAAGCCAAAAAGTTCGCTGAGCTACTTTCTTCTCATTTCATGCCTTTCGTTTTCTTGCACAAAACAGCACAAGTACACTTGCTCAAGAACGAGTTCTATTACTACAAAGGGAAAGATAGAGACTTGATAATTCTGATTGGTGACTGCCAAAGTAGCGATCCAGAAGGACATTATGAAGTTGCAGAAGAAATAGTGAAGTATGTGAAAAAGTTTGGTGTAAAAGAAATGTTTACTTTAGCTGGATGGAGTGTTGGTGAACCAGTATCAATGCCAAAGGTGATAGGTGCTGTCAACGACAAAGAGATGATTAAAAAGTATGAAAAGTGTGGAATAGACTTTAAGACTACTGAGAATTTAGGAACGATAGTAGGTGCTTCTGGCCTATTGCTAGGGATAGGAAAGTACTATGGAATAAAAGGTTTATGCTTGCTTGGAGAGACAGCTGGATATCCAATATTACCAGATCATAAGAGTGCGAGAGAAGTTTTGAACGTTTTGTGCAAGATACTTGGGCTGAAAATAGACACGAGCAAACTAGAGAAAAAGGTAAAAGAAATGGAAGAGATAATTAAAAGAATGCAAGAAGTTCAAGCGGGAGCTTTTGCTCAGATAATGAAGCCTGCTGAAAAGCCTGAAAAGGAAAAGCTCAGCTACATAGGTTAAGCTGTTTTTGGAAAGCCTGAAACAGCTCTTCTTCGAAGGCTATCACTCTTATCTCTAGCTCTTTAAAATTTTTGAATTCTTCGAGCATAATCTTAGCCGCTTCTTCAGCTTTTATCCCTCCAACTCCAGTTCCCATCCCAGGGAAAGCTATGCTCTTTATTTTCAACTTTCTAGCAAGCTCTAAAGCTGCTCTTGTTGCAAGCTTAACATTTTCTAAAGGAATTTTTTGTGCAGGTCTTTCCATAGTTGGAGCATGAATTACATACTTGCATTTAAGCTTTCCTCCAGTAGTAAATATTGCGTTTCCAACTTTAATCGGCGCTTTACTTTTAGCTTCCTTTTCTATCTCTTCTCCACCTTTTAACTTAATTGCTAGAGCTACGCCTCCTCCCATTATGCCAAAGGAATTTGCTGGATTTACTATAGCATCGCATTTTTCTTCAGTTATGTCTCCTTTTTTCAGGATTATCACAAGATAAAATTTTAGTTAAAGCATTTAAGTTACTTTCAGATAATAAATAGTATAAAGAGGTGTAAAGATGGGATTGAAAGAAAAATTAAGAAAAATTGGCCCTTGCTTGTATGAATTGCCAAAAGAAGCAAAGCCAGG
>CAYYVK010000019.1:5794-13359 GCA_964475145.1 uncultured archaeon | reverse complement strand
CCTCATCCGTTTCTTCACTCTTTCTCTTACCTCAGGTCTCTGATAATATTCCCTCTTCCTCTCCTTTACCTCAGGCCTCTGATAATATACAGTATAATACGGGAGATCTAACATCTTGCTTATCTCAACATCACTAATTCCCTTTTCTTGCAATTCCCTTATCTTTTCTCTTTCTTCTGTTGTAAGCCTTCGCATAATTTATCAGTGTTCAGCAAAACTTAAAAGTTTTTATAGACTTCCTCTTTATCTTATGAACGCAAACTTGATCCAAAAGTTTAAATATTTTCAGCTGTAACATTAACTTATGATGAAAAATATTGATGAGATTGCTCATGTTCTTGGTGAAGGTTCCTTTATGATGGAGTGTACGATATCTTGGTAGGTAGTCCTTACTCAAAACGGCTACCTCCTGCACATCGGGATGAATATCTTACAGGGGCAATCGATGTTATGGACAAGTGTATAAACTGCTTTAATTACTTCCGTGCAATTGAGAAAGGACAAAGCTATACTTTAAGCGATCCAATCAACAGTTTGAGGATTTATAGGAGAGTACTTAAATCTTTACACAATGTTCTAAAAGAAAAAGTTTACGAACCGATGAGTGCACAAGAAGCAGAAAAGTTTGTTTTGGACAAATTCAATCGCTACAAAGAAATTTTGACTTACATAAAAGATGGGAAAGAAGTCAGCACTGAAGAAAAACAAGAAATTATAGACTTGGTTCAAGGAATGAGAGAAGATACCTTATCAGAGACTGAAGACATGTTGCTACTGGCAGGTTATATTTAACTAGTTCTGCCAAATTCTTTTTGTGAAAGGAGTATATCTTCTTGTAATAAACCTGAAGAAAAATTCAAGAATTAAAATTGGCAAGCTTGGAAGACTAACATTACCTAAAGGTTATTATGTTTATGTAGGTTCAGCTTTAAGCAACCTGCAAGCAAGAGTAGCAAGGCATCTAAGCTCTGAAAAGAAGTTGAGATGGCACATCGACTATTTACTTGCTTCACCGAATGCAGAAGTAGAAATGGTGATAACAAGGCAGACAGAAAAAAGGATAGAATGTAAAGTAAACGAAGTTATTCAAAAATTTGGCAGGCCTGTAGAAAGGTTTGGATCTTCAGATTGCAAGTGCAAAAGCCATCTAACGTACTTTAAAAGTTTGGAGAATATTAAAAAGGCTTTTGAAGAATTAAAGTCTAAGCGGGTTGGGACTTAAGTTCTGCGAGTATCTTCTTAATTTTTTCTACGCATTCAGGATTAGCAAGCGTTGAAGTATCTCCAACAGGTTGATCAACTAGTAAATTCCTAAGAATTCTTCTCATGATTTTTCCAGACCTGGTCTTTGGCAGATCTTCTACAAAAAGTATTTTTTCCGGCTTTGCTATTGGTCCTATCATCTTTTTGACTTGCTGAACAAGTTCTTCTTCAAGCTGTTTCGAAGGTTGTTCACCAACTCTAAGAATAACAAAAGCTAAAGGAACTTCACCTTTTATCTTATGAGGCATTCCAATGACTGCTGACTCAGTAACTTTCTCGTGCAAGTTCAAGGCATTCTCTATTTCGCCAGTAGCGATCCTATGACCAGCTACTTTTATTACATCATCCTCTCTACCAACAATTCTTATCCATCCGTGCTTATCAACAACAGCTGCATCAGAAGTATAGTATACCTTTAACCCGAACTTGCTCCAGTAAGTTTCTAAATACTTTTCAGGATTCCTCCATATTCCTCTTAACATTCCAGGGCCAAAAGGTGGTAATTGAACTAAAGACCCTTTTTCCATAGGCTTAACAGGCTTACCCTTTTCGTTTAAAACAGCATGTCTTGTTCCAGGGAAGCTTCTACAAGCAAAAGTAGGGACAAAAGGACCTATACCTGGCAATGAATTTATCAGCGTCCCCCCAGTTTCAGTCTGCCACCAAGTGTCTATTAAGGGACATCTTCCCCCACCAATCACGTTAAAGTACCACATCCATGCATCCTCATCTATAGGTTCGCCAACGCTCGCCAAAAGTCTTAGACTGCTCAAGTCATGCTTCTTTACCCATTCTTCACCTAACGCTATAAACATCCTTATAGCAGTAGGAGCAGTGTAGAAAACTGTTACTCCATACTTTTCTATTATCTCCCACCATCTGTCAGGGTTAGGCCAGTCAGGAGACCCTTCATAAATCACCATAGTAGCTCCGTTTAGCAACGGTCCATAGCAAGCATACGAATGCCCAGTAATCCATCCTATGTCAGATGTACACCAGAATATATCTTCCTCGTGCAAGTCAAAATCCCATTTAGCAGTCCAGTAAGCTTGAGTTAAATAGCCTCCAGTAGAATGACAAACACCCTTTGGCTTACCAGTCGATCCTGAGGTATATAGAATAAACATCAAATCTTCTGCATCCATTGCTTCAGGGTTACAGTAGCTTTTTGCTTTTTTCATCAGCTCATGCCACCAAAAATCTCTTCCTTCTTGCATGTTTACTTCATTTCCAGCCCTTTTTACTACAACAACTTTTTGGATGCTCGTTCCTTTTACAGCTTCATCAGCACTTGCTTTCAGGTTTATTAATTGTCCTCTTCTGTAATAACCATCAGCAGTTATCAATACTTTAGCTTCTGCATCTGTTATTCTTGCCTTCAAAGCTTCTGGGCTGAAGGCAGAAAAGACTACTGAATGAATAGCGCCTATTCTCGTGCAAGCAAGCATTGCTATATGAACTTCTGGTATCATTGGCAAATAAATTGAAACTCTGTCACCTTTCTTTACCCCTAAATCTTTCAACACGTTTGCAAACTTGTTCACTTCCTTGTAAAGTTGATAATAAGTGAAGATCCTTTCCTTTTCTTCTAAAGGTTCAGGCTCCCAAATAATCGCAACTTTATTCTTTCTCCAAGTTTCTACATGCCTATCCAGACAGTTGTAAGAAGCATTCAGCTTCCCACCAACAAACCATTTGAAGTATGGTGGCTTAGAAACATAAGCAGTTTTCCACTTTTTAAACCAGGTTATGCCTTCTGCTGCAAGTTTAGACCAGAACTTTACAGGATTTTTCTCAGCTATCTTATAAATTTTTTCATCGCTTACCCAAGCTCTTTTCTTCATTTCTTCAGAAGGCCAGAAGACTTTACCTTTTTTTACAACCCATTTTTCAGGCATAAGTTATAATTTGATTTTAAGGTTTAAAATATTCTCGTTACTGACGAAGTTTGATAAAAGAATAAAGTTTATTTAGAACTGTTCGAAATGTTTATAACCTTTTCTAATTTAGTTTTTTCATATGCTATTTGGCTCCTTCTCCAAATACATCTTTCTTCTCTGCATGCCTCTGCATACAAACAGTTGTAATAATATTTTATGTCCATCGTATTTTTGTCTATCTCAATCTTCTGCCTTGATAGATAAACTTCAACAGGTCGGCTTGCTGTATCGCCAAGACTGTTTACACTAAAATTAAATGGACATACGATCTTTTTCACGTATGCATGGAGATGTAGTTCAATTTTTTCTGTAGATGGTAAGCTCATATTAATACATAAAACAGGATCAAATAAATCTTTTACACCTGGCACACTTAAGCTTTAAAGCTTGTTTGGACACTGGTAATTCGTCAAGTACTGTAAAACTTTAAAGCATCTATGTAATCCTTGTATTTTTCGCTGGTAATTTCTTTCTCCCCTAAAGTTGCTATTTCTATCGCTTGTTTGAAAGCGTTTATAGACCTTTCGATGCTAAATCCTAATTTTTCAGCTTTAATCACATCCCAAGCACGAAGTTTAATAACAATATCATTGCCAAGATTTTTTGCTAACGTTAAAGCATTAGCTGGTGTTATATTACCGAATAAAACCGGCAGAGGAGTATTTAATTCTTTAAAATAGTTGTTTAAAATAGCGCATTGAGTTTTTGTTTCCCACCATTCGTAGCGACCCTGAAAAGGCGACTCTATTGGAATTTCATCAGCCCCTAATAAAATAAAAAGCTTAAGTAACACGTTTATGCTTGCGCCATAACCTGGTATCACTTCACCTTCTTTAGTTATCCTTCTTTTCGCATACTTGATGAACGGTGCAATCAAAGTGAGATGAATTTGAACAGGATACTTAGAGTTTTTTATGATACGTGAGGCTAAAGGGAAGCCAACTGTGATGGGTGAGACCATGATACCGAGACTTTTACTACTTACTTCTTTTAGTATATCAAGTCTTTCCTCGTATTCGTCACCATAAATATAAAAGTAGTATATTTTCCGCCCGTAACCTTCAATTTCATCCATCAGTTGAGCAATTAACTCAACTCTATTTTTAAAACTTTCTAGATCATCGAGAACTGCATGACTTTCTGAAATTTCGTTAACACCTGCAAGAAATAATTTCTTAACAGAATCCTTAATAAATTGGACATCAAAACTTTCGTCTGGTAAGAGACCAGCTTGCAAAATAGGAGTATCTTTTAAGTTGAGCAATCTTCTAATTCCTTCCCTTCCGAATTTTGGGCCTTCAAAATTTTTGATAAATTTCTTTGGAAAACTTATATCCTCGATTAGCATAGAATCAAAAGCGCGCCAGCCGTGGAGGTGGAGGAGGTTAAGTAATTTTTGCAAGGAGGACAAGTATTTTATTTCGTATGCAAGCTTAATTGTGTTCTTTTCATAAGATTGGAGCAATTTTACACGAGCTAGGTTAGACGATCCACCAAATTCTTCTAGTATATACTCAATTATTCTATCAGTTTCTAAGCTAGAAGTATAGGAGCATGAAATGATTATATGATCTTTAATTACATCTTCCTCTCTCCACAATTCTTTCTTTGTATACTCCTTTTTTTCAGCAGTTTCGAATAACTCTAAAATCTCAGTTTCCTTCTCTTTGGGAAAAGTTAGAGATTCTAGACTTCTATCGTAGGAGGTATCTTTAATTAAGTCGGTGTAATTAGAAATTAAAATGTTAAGTTTTGATAGGTTTACAGTCGGGCTAAGGTTATAACTGTCATTCTTTTTTACTATTAGTGTATTGTCTGCTAAAAATTTCAATGCTCTAAAAAGAGAACCTTCGTTAACTTTTAACTCTTTCTTAAGCTCTAAGAACTTCTTAGGTTTAGATAAAGATAGCAATACTTTTAAAGCAAGGTAAGATTTAGGTATAACTTCTAGCCTGCTTATGCTTTCCCATATTTCTCTTCCAAACTTTGTGGCTGCATATCCTTTGCTAGTGTACTTAATCAATCCATACTCTTCCAGCATCCTTAAATGGTAAAGTATTTTAGGATTTCTATCGAATTCTTTTGGAGAATCTAAGCACTCGAGAAATATTTTCTTTCTAATAGGGTTTGCAAATATTTTTATCGTTTTTGAAATACAATCAATCATAAAATCTTGGCTACCAGTCTCACGATGTAGTTTACCTTCTATCACTTTTCTTATTAACTTACTTGGTATATCTTTTGCAACTTGCATATTTTATAATTAAAAAATAAGCAATTTAAATTTATTGTTCTGTACTTCAATTAAGAGCAAAATAGGTGAGTTTGAAATGATAGAGTACGAAGAATGTGAAAAATGTGGATATAAATAAATATATCGCTGCCAATAGGAAACTTCCATGTTTGCTTGAGATGTATGAAGGTTTAGGCTTAAGTATGAGTGAAATAATAGAAGGTTTTGCTTACTATGGAAGTTACTGGACGAATGACGACAAATGTTCAAGATGCTAGTTCTAAGGAGTGTTCTCTCTACGAAGAGATAGAAGACGAACTCTATTGGGAAACTGTAGAGGAATACGGGGAGGAAGCAGCTGACGGGTTATTTTAATAGCGAATCTTCATCCTTCAAAGAAATTAGACATTTTGTAGTTTCAATTACACATCATTTGGATTGGTAAAATCTGCCGTGTTCACAATCAAAGACAAATCATTTAATTTAAAAGAAAATACAAAATAGATTTAAATGCTAGATAGAGTTTTATCCAAAGAGCCAGAAGAGCTGTTGCTTGGGAATGAAGCAATAGTTCGCGGTGCTTTAGAAGCTGGTGTAGGCTTTACTTCTACTTATCCGGGCACTCCTGCTTCAGAAATAGGGGATACTTTTGCTTCTGTTGCTAAGCAACTAGGTATTCATTTCGAGTACAGCACAAACGAAAAGGTTGCTTTAGAAGCAGCAGCAGGTGCCGCACTTTCTAACATTCGCTCTTTAGTTGCTTTCAAGAGCTTTGGTTTGAATGTTGCAAGCGACAGCCTCTTTCCTTTAGCTTATGTAGGAGTAAAAGCTGGAATGGCAATAGTAGTTTCAGACGACCCGAGCTGCTGGAGTTCTGCTCAAAGCGAGCAAGATTCACGCTATTATGCTAAGCTTGCCCATTTGCCCATGCTTGAGCCTTCTGATGCACAAGAATGCAAAGATTTTACCAAGTTTGCTTTCGAAGTTTCAGAAAAGTTTGGGGTACCGGTTTTAATTAGGCTCAGTACTCGAGTTAGTCATGAAAGTGGGGTTGTTAAACTAGGAAAAATTGTTAGAGGTGAGAAAAGTGGAAAGTTTGTGAAGGATATAAAATGGAGAGATTTTCCGCCTGAGATAATTAATACGCACAAGGATCTTCATTCAAAGCTAGAAACGATAGCAAAAGAATATGGAAAAGTTTTCACCAAAATTTTGTCAGCTAAAGGCAACAAAGGAATAGTAACTTCAGGTATATCCTACGGCTATGTACTAGAAGCTTTAGAAGATTTGGGTGTAGAATTGCCTGTTCTAAAGCTTGGCATGACACATCCTATACCTGAAAGCATAGTAGAAAATTTCTTGGAAAATTTAGAATCAGTTTTAGTAGTAGAAGAGCTAGAGCCTTACTTGGAGGAGGCAGTGTGTAAAATAGCAAGAAAAGTTAATCCAGGCATGAAGATCCTTGGTAAGAATGTATTGCCGAAAGCAGGCGAAATGAAAGAAGAAGATGTTTTGGAAGCTATAAGTAAGCTTGTAAGAAAAAGGCCTAAGTTTAACTTTTCTAAGCACAAGCAACAATATGAAAAGCTGAAGATAGCTAGAAGGTTTCCTTTGATGTGTCCTGGCTGTCCACACAGAGCAACTTTTTATGCTGCTAAGCTTGCTGAACCTAAAGCAGTCTTTGCAGGAGATATAGGATGTTATATGCTTGGTGTTCATCCTCCCCTAGAGACTTTAGACTTTGTTTTAGCGATGGGTGCTTCTGAAGGTTTAGCTCATGGTATATCCAAAGTAAGCAAGCAGAAGGTGATAGCTTTCATCGGTGATTCGACCTTTTTCCATGCAGGAATTCCTGGTTTAATAAACATGGTCTTCAACAAGTCAAACCCATTGATAATAATTTTGGACAACAGAGCTACTGCCATGACTGGTCATCAGCCCCATCCTGGTATTGGTGTGAATGGTTTAGGGGAGCCTACTAAGCCTGTTTCACTTTTGGATTTGGTTAGAGCATGCGGTGTAGAAAATGTAAAAGTGATAGATCCTTACAACATGAAGGAAATGGAAGAAACAATAAAAGAATTTTTAGCAAGTGGTAAACTTTCCGTGATAATAGCAAGGAGAGAGTG
>CAYYVK010000019.1:0-5694 GCA_964475145.1 uncultured archaeon | reverse complement strand
AAGAGAACAAGACAATTTTTGTAATAGATACAAAAAGAATTTTCCCTCTTTCTGTTCAAGTTTGCAAAGAGCCTTATCCAAGCTTATCAAAAATAGAAAAGATACTGAGAAGGTTTGGTGAAAAGGTTTTTGCTGTAAACGCTTCTGAAGCAGTTAGAAAGCTGACTGGGAGCTTTGTCGCTTCTAACGTCTATTTACTAGGTTTTTGTTCTGCCAAAAAGCTAATACCTATAGAAAGAGAATTTATTTTGGAAGGGATGAGAAAGGTTTTATCAGAAAAGCTTTTTGACCTAAACAAAAAAGTTTTTGAAGAAGGGGAAAAGGAGGGATTGTATGGTAAAGGTTGATCAAAACAAATGCATAGGTTGTGGCTTGTGTACCTCTATATGCCCAGAAGTTTTCGAGCTTGGGAAGAATGGCAAGTCAACGGTAAAAGATCCTAAGAGTAAGGCTAAGTGTGTGAAAGAAGCTATAGCTTCATGTCCGGTACAAGCGATAAGCGAATGAAGAGAAAAATTTTGGCAGCATTTCTTGCTCTTGTACTTCAGGTTTTAGCTATCCCTGTTGCTAAAGCTGATATGATAATTAGACTTACATTTTCTATCGACATCAAGTTTTTGCTACTCACAATCATTGTAGAATATCTTGCTTCAATTTTTCTTTTGAAGTTTTTTAAGCTAGAAAGAATAAACAAACTGAAACTTTTGCTTGTGATAGTTTTTAGTAATTTGACATCCTTTCCATTGGTTTGGCTTTTGTCTATACAATCCTTCCTAATGCTTTTAGTGGGCGAAGTTATAGCAGTATTCTTAGAGGGTTTACTGATAACAGCTTTAATTAAGATTCCTATACAAAAAAGTATGGTTTTCAGCTTCTACTTGAATTTGTTCAGTTTTGTAGCAGGAATAATAATTATATTGATTAGTTTTATGTTACCATCACTTTTCGAACCTCCGTACCCTCGTGGAGTTGACAGGCCGATTTGCTACTCACAGTTATTGGATGTATGTGGGGGTGCCAAAAAATTTTCTAAAGTTAACAAAAATTGTCTAGTGTTTGAAGAAATAGCAAATTACTGTGAGGATTGTATTCTGAAAGATTGTACAACTTTAGACATATCTTGTTGTGATTCTTATAGGTGTTGTGAGTTTGTACGTAGGAATGTTTCTTAAGAGCTTCCAAAGCAACAGCATAGTAGCCAAAAGGTAGTTGGAGTTCCAACTATACAGCCATTTTGTCCTATGCCAACTCCTCCTATATCTTCACAGTGAGGTACTGATTCACATGAGCCATAGGCATATCCTCTGTTCCTACATTCTTCGTTACAAACTTCTGTAACGTTTTTTACATGCCTTTGTGTAGTTTGTGTGATAGTATACGGAGTAGAAGCAGGTAAGGTAGGAGAAAAGACTGAAACCAAGAAAATTAGTATGAAGGAGAATAGAAGAATTGCCGTAGGGTCTAAACATCTAAGCATGCTTTAATTATGGGAGTTTTATGTTAAAAAGTTTTATCCACAAGATCCTGAAGAAGAGCTAGAGGAACCTGTGAGTGGACCTATTCCTGGCGAAGCTTGTTGAGTTGAGAGTGTAGTGTTGCATTCGGCTGGAGGATTGTTGAAAGCATTGCATATCGCCTGCTTGAAAGCTTCTGGAGAGCGATAAAGCTGGACTACAACATCGTTTATTACTATTGTTGGCGAACCTCTTACACCATAAAGTCGGTTTAAGTCTGTTTCAATCGGGAAGGGTGGATAATAACCACTTATCCATGTAGACTTGTCTTGTAAAGATTTAGTTATATTATATGCTTTATCGGTAGCATCCATGCAAGCCTTCAGCCTACTTTCATCTACACCAGCTTCTCTTAAACACTTGGAATAATCGTCAGACTGGACAAAGCATAGGAGATAACTATAGTACTTATCCTTTTGCTCTTTTTGGATGCAGTATTGTCTTAAGTTTTCATAAACTTCCTTTTCTCCATGCATCGCATAATCTACAAAATGTATTTTTATATCAGCCTTATCACCTAAAAGGTTCATCACAGGCAGCATTGCCTTTTCTGCTTGCAGGCCATACGGGCAGTAGGACATGACAAAAAGCTTTACATCTGGCCTATCAGCTTTTGGAACGTTCGGTGCTTGCTGTTGAGGCTGGGTAGTTGGAGTAGTAGTTATACGAGTGGAAATAGCTTGAGGGAAGAACAAGGTACCATCTCTAGAAACATAATAAGTTTCTTCAACTGATCCAGAGCTGCTAGAAAGCTTTACAGTAAACTTGTAAAGGCCTATGCCTGTCTCGGTAGCATTAATAAGCTCTACTTGAACGTCACTTCCACCAGACTTAAAGTAGTTTTTAATCCAGTTTACAGCCTCTCTAGCAGCTTCCTCAGGCGTTAAGGAATTAGATCCTACTAAAACAACCTTTCCAGTCAAGCTAAAACCAGTTGCTAAAATTACTACCAAAGCAATAGCAAGCACTAGAGTAGCTGCCATCCAAGGGTTTATTCTAGGGATCTTTATTTTTACTAGTGTTTGCTCCTCAGCCATAAAAACTAAATAGAATTTAAGCTTTTTAAACTTTTAAAGGTATACTTCGAACATCAATTCTTTCATTAAGTCTTTAGCCCTGTTTCTTATCGTAACTTCTGTAATGTTTGCTGCCCTAGCTATTTCTTGTTGTGTTTTCCTCTCTCCTGTGAGTGTAGAAGCGATATAGCATGCAGCAGCCGCTCTTCCAACAGGTCCTTTACCAGCTGTAAGTTTTGCTTCTCTAGCAGCTTTTAAAGTTTCATAGACAATTTTTTCAGTTTGTCCAGTAATCCCTAACAACTTCAATATTCTTGAAACATAACCTTCAGGTTTTTGTTTCGGAGATAGATAACCCAAATTTTTCAAAAGCAGCCTATAACCTTTTCCAATTTTCACCCTTGGAACACCAGACACATTTTCTATTTCTTTTAAAGTTCTGAGTAGTTCATGGTTTGTTGATCCACACTGTCTGGAAGCAAGATATACAGATGCTGCAGACAATTGGTTTATCTTTCTACCCCGTGAAAGCCCTTGATCCCATACTTTTCTATAGATTAGTGAAGCAGTTTCTGCTACATGCTCTGGTAGGCCAAGATGATTACACCACATTGAAATATTAGATAGACCTAAGGCTAGACTCTTTTCTTTACTTTCCATTGTACGTTTTTGCAATTTTCTTATCCTCTCAATATCAGCTTTTCTTTCGTAGGATATAGGCTTTCCATACGCATCGTAGTTTCGAGCGTCTATCTGGGTAGAAAGTCCTTGATCGTGTATCAAATATGTTAGTGGAGCCCCAACTCTTACTCTTTTGGCTGTTTTTTGTTCGTTGAACGATCTCCACTCAGGTCCTCTATTTATAACATGTTCGTAGAGAACAAGACCACAATTGCCACAAATATATTCTCCTGCTTCTGAGTGGTATAAGATGTTCATGCTTCCACATTCAGGACACTTCTCCCTATTCTCCTTTTGTAAAGAAACCATAATTAGAAGTTTAAGTTTAGGCTTAAAAAGCTTTATAGAGGAAAAATTTATAAAGTAGTTAGCTTAAAAATAATTTGGCTGGTAAGCTGAGGGGACGGCTTCGCTCCTGTGTCAGAGCAGGGGTGAGGAAGTTCCATCCACCTTAAGACAAAACCCCTGAGAAGGGGAGGTCAGTATCAGAAACGAGACCTTTCGGCTGCTTAAGCTATGAGCAAGAGTGAGCGCGGCTGGAAAGGATGAAACGGACTGACCTGTCTGATGGGGTGCAAGCTAAGCGCTTAGACAAATGCCGTCTCGAACAGAAGATGGGCTACTCTCAGCATGCCAGCCTTTTTATTTTTAGAAAAGTTGTGATGTTCTGCATCCTGAACGTAGTCTTTGATATTTTAGAATAATTGTAAGCACTTTTTTCTAGGATTACAAACCTTCTAACCAAAAATTTATTTAAGCTACTTCAATTAATATACATGGCCAAAAAGGACAAAATCTACATGCCTTCAGGCTTTGGAGGCCTAGTTAGATTTCCAGAAGAAGAGGAAGAGATGGTCAAGCTAAAGCCTGAATGGGTAATGTACATAGTAGTTGGTATAATCGTCTTAGAACTTTTGCTCAAGCTCTTGTTTGCTGGATAATTATGGAAAAGGAAAAGGTGCTAAAGGTAATAACTCTGCTAAAAGAGCATTATCCCCATGCAAAGTATTACTTAAACTTTTCCAATCCAACAGAACTTTTAGTTGCAGCAATGCTTTCCCCTCAGGTAAGAGATGAGATAGTAAATGCAACAACTCCAAAAATTTTTGCAAAATATAAAACGATAGAAGACTATGCAAAAGCAGACTTGAAAGAACTAACAGAACTAATAAAGCCGATAAGCTTTCCTGCAGTAAAAGCAGCAAGGATTAAAAAGGCATGCCAAGTAATTCTGGAGAAGTTTAAAGGGCAGATTCCAAGAAGCATGGAAGAACTAACTTCTATCCCTGGGATAGGAAGAAAAACTGCAAACTCTATTCTTATAAATGCTTTTGGTATTGTGGAAGGAATTCCCGTAGATCTGCACGTAATTAGGGTTTCTTATCGTCTAGGATGGACTAAGAGCAAAGACCCTGACGAGATAGAGCAAGACCTGATGAAAATAATTCCCAAAGAAGAGTGGAAAACTATAGCTTACAGGATAAAAGCTCATGGTCGTGCTTTATGCGGAGTAGTGCCAGCTTGTTCAAATTGCTTTTTGAAAGAATTATGCCCAAAAGTTGGTGTAAAGAAGCATGCTTAAAGTAGGCCATAGGGGAGCAAGAGCTTATGAGCCTGAAAATACGCTAAGAAGCTTTAAGAAAGCAATAGAGCTTGGAGTAGATGCAGTAGAGCTTGACGTTAGAAAGACAAAAGATGGAAAGCTTATCGTGATGCACGATGCAGAAGTAAGTAGAACAACGAATGGAAAGGGACTAGTAAGCGAGCTAACTCTAAAAGAAATAAAAGCTTTGAAAACAGAGGGAGGAGAAAAAGTTCCAACTTTAGAAGAAGCTTTAGATTTTATAGACAAGAAGGTAAAAATCCTAATAGAGCTAAAAGAAACTGGAATTGAGAAGAAGGTTTTAGACCTTGTTAAGAAAAAAGGTCTAGAGGAAAATGTGATAATAGTTTCTTTCTTGGAAGATGCTTTGAAGAAAGTTAGAGAGTTAAACAAAAAGGTAGAAACTGGTTTGATTTATGTTAAGCATAAAAACCCGATAAAAGCTGCTTTAGAGCTTAAAGCAAACTATTTACTTCCTTTGCATGCTTTTACCCACACAGCGAACGTTCAGAAAGCTCATGAAAACGGCTTGAAAGTAATAGTCTGGACTGTTAACGATGTAGAAAGGGCAAGAGAGCTTGTTAAAAAGGGTGTTGATGGAATAGCCAGCGATAAGCCAGATATACTTTGCAAAATCTGAAAGTCCTTTTAGCAGGAACTTTCTGGATAAAATCGATTTTTTTCTAATATCATCCTTACTCTTTCATCTATTGATTTTACAGGGAAAGTTTGTAGTCCGATGTAAAAAGATATCGAACGAAAAGCATGAAAGTGTTTTCACCAAGTGAAATTAAACAAAATTTTGATCGTGTAAAATCAATTAACAACATGTTTAAACAACAGCTGAAAGAATTGTACAAACAAGTTTAGAATGTTCCAG
>CAYYVK010000018.1:11639-14285 GCA_964475145.1 uncultured archaeon | reverse complement strand
GACCATTCAATAAATATATGCAAGCTGTTTTTCTTCCTTGGTTGCACATGCACCAGCCCTTGATCTGGCTTGACGATAAGCTCGTAAGCAACCTAGAAAAAATGATACTTTCTTCTGATTCCAGAGAAAGCTGGGACGGCAGGCTGATAGCAAGAGCTTACAAAAATCCTGCTAAGTACGTAGAAATGCTGAAGAAAAGTGGGTATGAGCCTAGGATAGCATTAGACTTTTCAGGAATACTGCTAGAATCTTTACAAGAGTTGGAAGAAAGAGGGTTCTTGGATAAAGTGGAGGTTGGTGGTGAAAAAGTTGGTGGTGTGATAGCTTACTATAAAAAAGTTTTAAAAAGGTATCCAGAGTGTATAGAGTTTGCAGGAACAGCTTACGCCCATTCATACTTTCCAGTAATACCAAAGGAAGATTATGCTCTCCAAGTAGAAGAGTGGAGGAACGTTTTTAGTTGCTTGTTTGGTGAAAATGCGCTAAAAAGGGTAAAAGGCTTTTGGTTGCCTGAGATGGGTGTGCCTAAGCATGAAGAGAACTTAAAAGAGCTGATAAGAGTTCTGCGCGAGCAAGGGTACGAGTGGTGTATACTTCCTTTGCAGGCAGTAGAAGGGTATGAAAGAATGTCCTATACACAAAGAATAGAAACGATAATTAAGCCGTGGAGAGTTTCTTGTGGCGGAGAGGAGATAAAAGTAGTGTTTAGAGCTCCTACTTATTTTCTTGACCAACAGGCAGGTATGAGCGCTGAAGAAGTTTATTCAAAGTGTTTAGAGGCTGGAAAGCTAGCTGATGAAAGGCCTGCTCTTGTTATCACTGCTTCTGACGGGGAGAACGGGAATGTGATGATGAACGAGTTCTTCCCACAGTTTTATAAAAAGTTTTTTGAAGAAAAGGTTGATGAAAAGATCGGATCTATGCTAATTTCAGAATTTTTGGAAAAATTTTATCCAGAAGAGTTGGAAGAAATAAAGCTGAAAAGTTTAGGCGCTTCTTGGATAGATGGGCATACCCTCTGGGTAGAAGGCAGCAGAAGAGAAAGGATGATAAAAAGGCTTTATGAGTTGAGTGAAAAATTTCATTCTTTCCATGCTGTAGACGAGAAAACAAAAAAATTGTTTTTGATAGCTGAGACAAGTTGTTACAACTACTGGGGGACTGATTTCTGGTTTAACCAGGGAGAAAGGACTATAGAAGCAGTTTTAGAAAGATTTAAAAAGCTTGGAGAGTAAGTTTTATAAGTATAATCGGTAGAATTTAAATAAGTGTTGTAGATGCGTATAGCGCTCTTTTCATGGGAGTCTTTACACTCTATTGTTGTTGGAGGCATTTCTGTTCATGTTACTGAGCTTGCTGCAGCCTTGCAGAGAAAAGGAAACGAAGTTCATGTTTTTACTAGAATAGGGAACAATCAAAAGATATACGAAGTGATAGATGGCGTGCATTATCACAGATGTCCTTTTGCTTTCAACTCTAACTTCATCTATGAGATGACAAACAACATGAGCAAGTCTATGGCACATTATTTTTTTGAGACAGAAAATGTAGCAGGACACTTTGACATAATCCATGGACATGATTGGCATGTTGTTACCGCCTTGAACGAGATAAAGCAAGCAAGAAACAAAAAAGTTATATTTACCATGCATTCTACACAGTATGGTAGAGACGGCAATCGTTTTCATGATGGTGGTGCAAAGGATATACTCAACATAGAATGGTTTGGAACATACATTGCTGATAGGGTAATCGTGTGCTCAAATGCGATGAAGAACGAAGTGATGCAACTCCATAGAGTTCCAGACTGGAAGATTAGAATAGTACCAAATGGTGTTTGGGCAAAGAAGTTTGATGGTTTTATAGATGCATGGAAGGATGTAAAATCGAGGTACGGTTTTGGTGTGTACGATCCTTTAATAGTTTTTGTCGGAAGAATGACTACTCAGAAAGGGCCAGACTTGCTTTTAGAAGCTGTTCCTGACGTGCTAAAAGATTTCCCAAACGCAAAGTTTGTTTTTGTTGGAGATGGGTACATGAAAAGTCAGCTTGAGCGTAGGGCATGGGAGCTTGGGGTCCAACATGCTGTTAGGTTTACTGGTTACATTTCAGACGAAGAAAAGACAAAGCTTATGAAGGCTGCTGAATGCGTAGTAGTTCCAAGCAGAAATGAGCCTTTTGGTATAGTAGTTCTTGAAGCATGGAGCTGTTACAAGCCTGTCATAGCAACTCATGGGACAGGGGCTGGCGAGCTTATATGGCATGATGTTACTGGGTATAGAGTCTATCAGGCTCCAAATTCTATTGCATGGGGAATAAAAGAGATTTTAAGGAACCCTGAGCATGCTAGGTGGATGGGCACGAACGGAAGAAGAGCTGCCGAAGAAGTTTTCACTTGGGACAAAGTTGCTGAGCAGACTCTAAAAGTTTATGAGGAGGTTCTTAGATGAAGTGTTGGTTCTGTGAAAAGGAAGCTAGAGGAGTATGCATAGTTTGTGGGAGGGCTGTTTGTCACGAACATGCGGATAAGCTGGATCAGTTTACACATGCTAAATCAGATACTTGCACAGGATTTGCAAGTTATGAAAAAGGGTTTAATGTTTTGAAGTGCAGAGAGTGCAGGCTTGAGTGGGAGAGCTGGGAGCA
>CAYYVK010000018.1:0-11539 GCA_964475145.1 uncultured archaeon | reverse complement strand
TTTTTATGTAATACGTATTACAAATATTAGAACAAGTCCAAAAACTTCCCTGCAATTATAAACATTGCATGAGACCAAGCTAATGGAATTATAGAAGCAGGCTTACCATCTTTAATTTGTTCTGGTAATTTTTTCTCAATTCTCTCCAAAACCCAATTAAAATGTTTTAACGCTTCCTGCTTTTTTCCAGCTAAGCAAAAATAGATCGAAAGCCAAAAATTCAAAACAGGCCATGCACCAGCCCCACCCAGAGACAACTTACCAAAGCTTATTTTCCCATCATACTTATCATTAGGATACCTATGAATTCCTCCTTCTACGCAATTCTTTTGTAAGATCCTTTTTACCGTATTAACAATTCTAGGATCTTCAGCATTAAAAGCTTCAGAGGGCCAGACTAAGCCAAGAGAAGAAGAATCTATTGTTCTATCTACAACTTTCCCATAAGTTTTGACAAAATATCCATTCAAGTAACATCTTTCTAAGATATTTTTCATTTGTTGAATGCGCTCCAACCATTTCTTGTTAGGACCTAAAATTTCTACAGCCCATTCCAAGCTTTTCTTACACATAGCTAAAGAATAGGTATGCACTTGCTGAAGTTTTGGCAAAGCAACCTTTTCTTCCCAAAGGTCATAAGTTGGTACTTTGAAACAGTTTTTGTTCCAAAAGTTGGATATACTCTCTGCAGCTTTCTCTACTATAGGTTTAAATTTCTTTACACTCTTGAATTTCGAGTGCTCATGGATAGCCCAAATTAATGAGGCAGTTTGATCTGGCTGAAAGCTTGTGTAGAAAAGTCTGGTAAAAGTTTGGTTTTTAGCAAATTCTCTAATTCTCCTGTTTTTGATTTCATTCGGTTTTATCTCAACTTCAAAATCTCCAGCCATCCTTCCATGCGGATAATACTTATTGGCAAGGAAAACACCCTTTTCCCTGAACAATTCAGCTTCTTCCCAACACCATTCGAAAAATTTTTCTGGAATTTTATGTAAGCCTAAGAGGTCAGCAGCGTAGCAAACAAAACTTGCATCCCTTGGCCAAACGTAAAAATAGCTTTTCACATCCTTTGGATAAGCCTCGTCAAGAATGTTAGCAGCTACTATTGCCCCATTCTTAAGAGAACAATCTTTTATTACTTTAATACTTTCCTGGTAAACTTCTTCTATTTTTCTTTCCATTCATACCCCTTGACTAACTTTTCTGCTTCAGCTCTAGAAGGGTATCTCTCGTCGCCAAACCTGCTTATTGCAAAAGCTGCTACAGCATTCCCAAAAACTCCAGCACTTTCCAAGTCTTTATACTTTGTATAACCAAAAACAAAGCCAGCGTTGAAAAAATCTCCTGCTCCTGTTGAATTTACTACATTTGTTTTTATTGGTCCAAGCATAAGAAGATTGTTTTTGTCGACAATAATACAACCTTCACTACCTAGTTTTAGCGCTACGGTCTTGCAACCAAGCTTCAGCAATTTTTCTACAATTTTCATTTTCCCTTTTTCTCTAGTTATTACTTTTCCTTCTTCTAAGTCTGGAAAGAAAAAATCTATAAGCTTTAAAACACTTTTCATTTCGTTAGCATCAAATCGCCTATAACTTTTAAGGTCGGGGTCCATGCAAGTAATCATTCCATTCTTTTTTGCAAACTTTAGAGTTTTTCTTACATCTTTCCTAAAATTTTCAAGCAGACCATAACCACTCAAGAACAAAATTTCCCCCTCTATTTCCTCAAGATTAAAATCTTTTATGGAGAAAATAGAGTTTGTTCCTCTATAAGTCAAAAGACTTCTTGAACCATCTTTAAAATTTATTCCAATGCTTATGCCAGTTTCCTTTTCAACAGTTCTAAGTTTACTCTCTACTCCGAACTTTTTAACTTTCTCAAGTATAAATTTTCCAAAAGGTTCTTCTCCGATTAACCCAATTAACTTTGTTTTCACTCCAAGCTTAGATAAAGCTAAAGCAACATGTGCACCTCCTCCCCCAACCTCAACCCTTATCCAAGAAAGAATTTTTTGCAAATCTCTTTTTGGATAATTTTCTATAGGAGAAAGAAGCAAATCTATGTTTACATCTCCAATAACAGTAACTTTATTCATTCAACCCCCTCAACTTCTCTTCCACAATTTTTTTATACTTTGCAACAATTTCTCTCAACCTTTTTTTATCTTTTCCTTCCGCGCAAATGTTTATTTCAGGTAGAGTTTGACTCGCTCTTATCAAAACCCATTCTACCTTGTTCAGCTCAATTTTTATACCATCCATAAGGTTGATAGCTTCAGGAAATTCTTCCCTCAATTTTTCCACAATTTTTACTTTATTTACATCGTTGACCACATTAATGTAAATCTTTTCAGTTGGGTGCAATCTTATCTTATTAACAATGGTAGAAAGCTTTTCTTCTTTTTCTGAGAGGATTTTGGCTAAGTATACAGTTGCTAAGATTCCGTCTGAAAATGGATAGAATTGGTTAAAGTAGAAGTGTGAACTTTCTTCTCCTGCAAATAAAGCATTTTCTTCTAATAATTTCTTCTCTATAAAGCCATGACCAACTCTCCACCAAATCAGCTTTCCTCCCAATCTTTCTACCATTCTTTTTAGCTCACTTGCACAATCTGCAGTTAAAATTACTTTTCCTTTTTTCTTTTTCAAAATATCTTGAAGGAAAACTGCAGAAAGTATACTCCCGTTCAATTCCCTCCCTTTTTCGTCTACAAAAACTGCTCTATCTGCATCTCCGTCAAAGGCCACACCAAAGTCAACTTTCTTTCTTTTTACAGCTTTAATAAGTGGTTTGAGATTTTCTCCTTTTGGTTCAGGTCTTTCAAAACCAAAAAAATTCTTGTCAGGCTTATCGTGTAACCCTATCACATTTAACCCCAATTCTTTTAGAACTTCAATACCTTTTACGCCAGCTCCTCCAAAACACTCAACTACAGCTTTCCTCTCTATTTTTCCAAAATTCTTCTTAAGAAATATCTTATAATGGATTAAAGCATTTTCTTCTAAGAATTTTCCATTCCCCTCTAAAAATTTTCCAGTTTCAAAAACTTCTTTCAACTTTCCTATTTCTTCCAAAAAACTCGTTCCATTTGGTTTAACGAGCTTAAAACCTGTCCAATCTTTTGGATTATGACTAGCAGTAATTATACAACCAAACATTTTGTTTCTCCAAGCATGAAAATACACAACAGGATTTGGTAATAACCCAAGAGAAACAACTTTACATCCTGTAGAGACTAGACCAGAACAAAAGTCTTTAAATATCCTTTTTGAGCTTAACCTTGTATCATAACCAACGCATACAGTTTCTTTACCTTGCAGAAAAGTCCCTAAAGCCTTACCAACTCTTTCAGCCACTTTTTCGTTTATTTCCTTTGGATATACCCCTCTCAGGTCGTACGCACGAAACAAATTCATTTAATACCTCCTATAATAATTATATGAAAATCCAATTTAAGAAGGAAGTTTTGACAGCCAGAATCAGATCACCACTAAAAAATTTTGAAGTGGAAGAACAGAAGATAGAGGTAAGAGAAGATCCCTTAACAGGAGAGAAGACAAGAGTTAACGTCAACAGGACGAAAAGATTTCATACTACTCCTTTCGATATCAGCGATTTCATCGAAAGTTCTAAGAAAGGTTGTCCATTCTGCCCAGAAAATTTAGATAAGTCTGTTTCAAAATTTTTAGGCAAGAAGGAAAGAATAGAAAAAAATGGAATTACAATATTTCCAAATTTGTACCCATATTCTTCTGCTCATGCAATACTTGTGATGAGTAAAGAACATTACTTACCCTTAAACAAGTTCACACCAGATGTACTCTTTCTCTCTTTTCAAACAGCCCAAGTATTTTTCAAAGAATTCAACGGAAAATATCTAAGCATAAACTTCAACTACATGCCCCCAGGAGCTGCATCTTTAGTTCATCCACACATGCAACTTCTATCAGAAGATAAACCATTAAGCTATCAAGAACTCCTCCTGAAAAAGAGTAAAGAGTTCTATTCAAAAACCAAGAAAAACTATTGGCTAGAGCTAATAAAAGAAGAAAAAAGGCTGAAAGAAAGATTTATAGGCGAAACAGAGCATTTCGTCTTTCTTGCAAAGTATGCACCAAGAAAGAACGATAACATCCTGGTAATAGCTAAGGGTATATCCTCTCTCTTAGAAATGAAAGAAAAGCACATGAAAGACTTGGCAAATGGTTTATCATTAATTTTCAAAAGTTTACAAGAGAAGCTAAACGTTAACAGCTTAAACTTTTCATCCTTTTCTGGAACTGAGGAAACAAAAAAGTTTTACAGGCTTAACTTCGAGATCGTTTCTCGAGCAAGGCTTAAGCCATATTACACGACAGACATAGGTTTCATGGAATACATGCAGAAAGAGCCGGTGGCAGAAACCTTGCCAGAAGAAACGGCGAAACTCTTATATTTCGGAAAACTAAAGAGTGTAATATGAATATTGGCTTCTTTGTGTGGGAATTTTGGCCAAGGCTTGTAGGTGGCTTAGGCTCTTATGCTCTTGAAATGACAAAAAAGTATAAAGAGATGGGACACACCATTTATGTTTTTACTATGAATGATGGTAAACTTCCTACGAGTGAAAAGTGGGACAATATTTACATCCACAGGCCTTTGACTCTAGATTCTAGCAACATATTTCCGCTTTTTGTGGCAGAAGATCTGAAGAAGTGGGGAACCAACATAAACTTTTTTGCTGAAATTTACAACTACAACATACTTTCTGCCTGCAAGTACGTTAACCAACTCATACGGAAAGAACAGAAGTTTTTCGACATAACTTCTGTTCATGATTGGCTATCTTCTATCGCAGGACTAATGATAAAGAATGAGCTGAAGGATATGCCTGTTGTAGTTCATTTCCACTCGATAGAAGAGCAAAGAAGTTTAGGAAAGGGTTCAGAAGTTGTCAAGCACATCGAAAGAACTATGGCAGAAAAAGCTGACAGGATAATTACAGTTTCCTACTCTATGAAAGACTTTCTTGTTTCTCTAGGATATCCTGCTGAAAAAATATCAGTTGTTTACAATGGTTGCGACGTTGAAAAGTATGACCCAAAAAAAGTCAGCAAAGAACTTGTTGAAAAGCTGAGAGAAAAGTACAATATACGGGATGAGAAAGTAATTCTTTTTGTTGGAAGGTTAACATGGGTTAAAGGGGTTTTCAACCTGATAAGGGCAATGGTAGAAGTGCTCAAAGAATTTCCAAGAACAAAGCTGATAATTCTTGGAAAAGGAGAAGAGTACACAAACTTAATCTCTCTTGCTCAACAATTAGGCTTGTACGAAGAAAAAATTCTTATAAGGTCAGAATGGGTTAGTGAAGAAGAAAGAATAGCTCACTATGCTCTTTCAGACTTATGTGTTTTTCCTTCCATAAGCGAGCCTTTTGGTATAGTAAGCTTAGAAGCTATGGCGATGGAGAAGCCTATAGTTGTGGGTGCAAGAGGAGTTAGTGGCCTAAGAGAACAAGTTATACCAACCGGGGAAAATAAGACTGGCATACATGTGAACGGAGAAGACCCTAACGATATAGCATGGGGAATAAAAGAGGTTTTGAAGAATTTCGAGGAGGCAAAAGAATGGGGTAAGAACGGAAGAAAAAGGGTGAAGGAAGAGTTTACAATCGATATTGCCGCTAAAAAAACTCTGGCAATATACGAGGAATTAGTAAAATAGCTTGTTGAAAAATGATAATAGGAATAGTCTCTGGCAAAGGCGGCGTTGGTAAGACAACGATAGTTGCAAATGTTGGAGTAGCACTTGCTACCCAATTCTACACAGATACAACGCTTGTAGATGCGAGCATCACAGCACCAAACCTTCACTTACACTTTGGTATGTTCTATTTTCCAAAAACTCTGAATTCTGTTCTTTCTGGAAAGTGTTCTGTTTTCGACGCTTTATACAGACATCCTGTTGGTGTTAAGATAATTCCTTCTGAGCTAGGTTTTAATCAAAAGTTTGACGAGAAAGCTTTTAGGAAGTCTATTTCTACCTTAGACAAACCAGAAAGTATGATCATGATAGATTCACCACCAACTCTTGGAGAAGAAGTAACTACCATTCTTCAGACAGCAGACAAAACCTTTGCAGTTATGACACCAGACCCTTCTTCTCTCCTATCAACACAAATGCTAGAAGAAGTTGCTGAAAAAGTTGGTGCTTCTCTAGAAGGAATAATTTTGAACAGAGTAAGGTATGCTCCATACGAGCTAACAGATAGGGAAGTGAGAAGAGAGTTAGGCTTGCCAATAATAGCCTCAATTCCAGAAGATTCTTCTGTACAAAGAAGTTTGATTCTCCATACCCCTTCTATCGTGCTTCAGCCAAACTCAAAGTCTAGCATTGCTTTTAAGAAAATAGCAGCAAAAATTTTGGGAAAGAGTTATAGAGAACCTATACCCTCTCTCTTTTCTTCTTTTCAATCTTCTCTAAAGAATTTAATCATGAATTCACTAGTTATATTTAGAAGGGTTTAAATATGTCAAGAGTTATAGGAATAGTCTCTGGCAAAGGCGGCGTTGGTAAGACTACACTAGTAGCGAACTTGGGCTTAGCAATGGCAAATCAAGGAATGAAAGTAACTGTGGTTGACTGCAACGTTACTACTTCTCATCTTGGTTTTATTTTTGGAATTTACACTTATGATAAAACTTTGAACGATGTTTTAAAAGGTTTCAGCAGTTTGCAAGAGGCCATGTACAATTACCACGGACTTAACATAATTCCAGCCTCGCTTTCGCTAAACTCTTTAATCGACTTAGACATAAACGTACTTCACAAGTACGTAAGGGAAATAGACAGCGATGCTATTCTTCTAGACTCAGCTCCTGGTTTTGGAAAAGAGCCGATGAGCGTTCTGCAAACAAGCAATGAAGTAATATTTGTTACAGTACCGTATACTTCAGCTTTAGTAGACGTGATAAAGGCTATTCAGATAGTAGAAAAGCTCAACATAAAACCGTTAGGCATAGTCTTAAACATGGTAAAAGGTTTGCCTCATGAATTAAACAAAAGGGAAGTGGAAAAATTAACAGGGATAGAAGTTCTGGAAGAGATACCTTATGACGAGAGCGTAAACATAGCTCTGGCTTTTAACAAACCTGTGATAGAATACTTACCGTTTTCTCCTTCTAGCATTGCAATAAACAGGTTAGCATCCAAGATAACTGGAAGGAATTTCTTTCAAAAGGAGACGCTCTTTTCCAAGTTTTTATCAGAGTTGAGAAGGATTATTGGAAGGAAGAGAGTAAAAAATCTGAAAGAGCTAGTTTAACTACTTTACTTTTATAAACTTTGCAACTTCTTTTGATGTTTTTACCGTTACTGTATCACCAGGTTGGAGCTCGAAAAACTTTTCATAATTGTCGATAAGCAGCCAAGCCTTTTCCCTTTCGATCTTAACCTTAACCTTCTGGTTGGAAGGTATGACAAAAGGTTTTATACGATTTCCATGCAAATTGTTAAAAGCTATTCCAATTCCTTTCCTAAACATTTTTCCGCCAGCAGAAGAGTAGTAGGCAGTAGACCCAAATGGTGTAGAAATTATTACACCATCTCCTATTAATTTTCTAAATCTTTTATTTCCGGCAGAGACAGAAAACCTTAAAGCTCTAACAGGGTTGCAAGCACGAATTTGGACTTCGTTAAGCGCAGTCAAAGTTTTTTTGTTAAACTCTGCACAAATCTTAGACTCTTTTACTATTCTTAGCTCATCTCTTTTAACTTTTTCCAAGATTTTTTCTAGTTGTGAAGGTTTGTAATCATACTTTCGAACTGTTTTAGTAGTTTTTACTACCAGCTTTGGTATACCAGGAAATATTCTTTCGGCATACAAGACAGTTCCATCTCCACCATAACACAACACAAAATCAGGTCTGTAGTTTGAGGCAATGAAACCTTTTCTTAGAAGAATTTTTTTCAGCTTACTTTTTTCAAGGATAGAAGCTGTGGCAGCTCTCTCCATACTTTTCATTTGTTTTTAAACCTTATTAAATTTTATTCATAGCTTTTAGTACCCTCTCTTTTGCAATTTTTTCAGCAGTATCCCTTGGTTTTACATTTTCTTTCTTGGCCCTCTTTAGAACAAGCCTTGTATTCTTCACGATTTTCTTCTCTATAAGTTTGAAAGCCTTATCTTTGTCGTATCCTCTGTATTCTGCGTAGGAAGAAATAACACCACCAGCATTAGCAACAAAGTCAGGAACTACTAGAACGCCTCTCTTATGGAGTATTTCTTCTATCTCAGGTTTCATCGGGATGTTTGCAGCCTCAACTATAATTCTTGCTTTTATTTCGTTCACGTTTTTCTCGTTAATCACGTCAGACATAGCAGCAGGAATCAGTATATCCACTGGCAACTTGAAAATTTCCTCGTGCGAAATAATTCTTCCTCCTTGATAGTTTATTACTGAGCCTGTAGACTTTTTGACTTCCAAGAGTTTTTGGACGTCTATTCCATTTTCATCGTAGACTCCACCTTTGCTATCGCTCACAGCAACCACCTTTGCTCCAGCTTCTGAGAGAAACTTTGCAGTAGAGCTACCCACATTACCAAACCCTTCCACAGCAACCCTCATGCTTTTTACATCCATCTTTAAAAACTTAGTAGCTTCAATTGTTGCCCAACAAACTCCAAACCCTGTCGAACCAAGCTCATGTGGTAGTCCACCTAAATCTAAAGGTTTTCCGGTACAAGACTTTAGAGAACCGTTTCCCTCGACGAACCATCTCATTTCATTCTCACCAGTGTTAACATCCGGAGCTGCTATGTAAAGCTTTGGTGCAATGTTTCTGAGAGCACGGCCAAAAGCAATCATAATCTTCTTCTTCTCTTCTAGAGAATGCTTCTTAGGATCAAAAACTATTCCAGATTTTGCTCCGCCAAACGGCAAGTCAGCTAAAGCAGTCTTCCAAGTCATCACCCTTGCAAGCCTGAAGACTTCTTCTATTGTTATATCAGGAGTCATTCTTATTCCGCCTTTCCCTGGCCCTCTCGCTGTTGAATCTATTACGACAAAACCTCTAAGCTTCACGCGAGGATCGTAAACTTCTACTATCTTTTCTGGACCAAACTCGTCAGCAAAACTTTCTATCATACTAATGCTTCCATTCGCTAGTGAAAGGAGCTCCTTTTATTCCGTGCAAGTAATTGTAAGCTTGGAGCGCAGCTTTGCAACCTTCACCAGCTGCAGTAACAATCTGCTTGAATGGAGTGCTAGTTACATCACCAGCTGCAAAAATTCCAGGCCTAATTTCATCCTTATCGGGATAGAAAGTTTCACAATTGTTTGTAATAACTATTTGATTGTTTTCGTTCAGCTTTACTAGGTTCTTTATAAAATCAGTCTTTACTTCAGAACCTATTTCTACAAAAACTCCATCAACTTGCAACTCCTTTAGCTGACTTGTTTTTAAATCTTGAACAACTATTGATTTTACAGTATCTTCTCCTTTTATCTCAGTAACAACACTACTTAAAACAAGTTCTACGTTTTCTTTTTTCCTCACCTTTTCTACAAAAGATTCAAACCCTCTGAATTCGTCTCTTCTGTGAATCAAATAGACTTTCTTTGCAACTTTGCTTCCGTAAAGAGCAGCTTCTAAGGCAGCATTACCACCGCCAACAACAGCTATTGTTTTTTCTTTAAAAAGAGGCATGTCGCACGTAGCACAGTAGCTAACCCCTTTTCCTCTAAACTTTTCTTCTCCTGGTACGTTTAAGGTTCTTGGTGTTCTTCCAAAAGCGAGTATGACAGCTCTTGTAGTATATTCTTTTGCATTAGTTTTTACTGTGTAACCACCTTCTATTTCTTTTATCTCTTTTACTTCTTCGAAGACGATTTCAACACCAGATTTAATAGCTTGCTTATAGAATCTTTCCATAAGCTTAGAACCTTTAACTCCTAAGAAGCCTGGATAATTTTCTATTCTTTCGGCTTCCAGCACTTGGCCACCCGCAGTAATTGTTAGTAAAAGTGTCTTAAGCTTCCTTCTACCAGCGTAAATTGCTGCAGTTAGACCTGCAGGTCCACCACCAACTATTATCAGCTCATACTCCATTACAATCATCCTTTAATTTTCTTTATAGCTTCTTCCTTGCTTGGAACACCGATGAAAGCAACTTCTTTCTTTCCATTTTCTTCTATGATTGTAGTAGGAACAGATCCTATACCAAATTCTTCAACAAGCTTTTCTCCTTCTGGCGACATAGCATCAACTTCTTCAAAATCAAACTTATAATCTTTTTGCAATTCTTTCCATAAAATCTTAGCTAAAGGACAGAAGGGGCATGTTTTAGTGGTTACCAAAATTACCTTTTTCATACTCTTCACTGAATAGAATAACTATAGGATTTATAAAAATAAATTGTTACACGGTAAGCAAAATCAAAGAGGTGTGTATGCCCTGCGGTAAACCTAGCACAAGAAGAGCAAACTTTAAGATGAAGTTCGTGTTTCCACCTGTTTTCTTGTCTATGTAATACAATAGCAGGATGGGAACCAAGGCCTTTAGAAAGAGGAAGAGCAAAGGTGATGCAAGAATAGTTATAGAAGAAAGTATTTGTGCTTCTTTAAAGCTTGCTAGTTTAACTGCTACTGTTGCTGAGCAAGCATCTAGAACATGACCAAAAATTACATGAGAGTTTATGCTTTTAGCAATTTTGTCAAGCTTTAACGCTCTTAAAACGAGTAGGAGGAATATAAAAACAAATGCGGAGAAGAATAAGGCAGTCAAAAAAAGGTACAAGTTTTTTCCAAAAGTTAGAGCTGTTAAACCAAAAAATCCTGCTAGAGCAAGACCAGAATACTTGAGAAAGTTGGGGTATATCTGGTTAATTGCTACGCAAACTATGATGGTGAGAAGGACTGAGAAGTAGATTAATGGTGTGACGAAAAAGAATTTAACAATTCCTAAAAAATTGAAAAAACCTAGGTCGAAAAGAGTTCTCCAAATTCCTCCTAAAAAGACAAAGGGCAATAAGTCAAACCAAGCTTTTTTATCCAGCTTTATCTTACTTTTTTCAAAAAATTTTATTGCTGCATACAAACAGAGAATGAAAATTAATGAATAAACTGTTGTGTTGACTGGGTTGTAGCCACTTTGCAGAAGAGTAGGCTCGATAAAGTACTTTTGGATAAAGTCTAGCATACAATAAATATGGTTTAAAACATTATTGTTTTGATTCAAGCAATAAGAGTTCACTAAACAAGTATTTACACAGGTGTTTTCCCTTATCGCTCAGACTATACCTTTTATTTTCATAGTTAATTAAACCTTCCTCTTTTAACCTTCTCAGCTTCCAAGTAAGTTCCCTCACTTTAATATTTGTTTTATTGGCTATTTGTTTATGCTTCTTTCCATAGTTTGTATCTTTTAAGGATTGCAAGATACTAACGTACAAATTATCATTATACATACTCAAACCTTCTATACAACCCCTTTCTTCAACTCTTCTAACTAAGTTCATAAACTCTTCAAACTGGATATCTCTTCGTTTTTTCCTCTC
>CAYYVK010000017.1:5140-14859 GCA_964475145.1 uncultured archaeon | reverse complement strand
ATTCTTCTGGCTATCTTAATTTTTACTTTGACCCTGCTGCAGATTATTCTGTTGGAATACAAAAATGGAAAGGAGGAACTTATCAAGATGCCTGCTACTTTGATGCAAACTCAAGTGAATTCAATCTAACAATCTATGGAGACCTTTTGAACAGCTTAGTCTTGCCTGAGCTGGGAACAGAATTCTTGAGAGGAGAAAACATAACTTTTATAGCTCACGTTACGGATGATCAGCCAATAGACATTGAAAATGCGCAAGTGAACATCACACTTATCAATGAAAATTCTCAAACTTTTGAATGTTCACCTGTTATAGATTGGGGAAATGGTGAGTACAGGTGCACAATAAATACGAGCTCGCCAATATTGCTACCAGCAAGATGGTTTAATGTAAGCATAACATCGAACAAAACATATTACAATCCTGGATACACGCTTATCCAGAATTCGTTCTTCATAAAAACTAGGCCTGTTCTTGAAGCACCAAATGTTAGTTCGCAGCAAGGAAGTGATTTAGGTGGCTGGGGCGAAACATGGACTTTCAAGGTTAATGTTACAGATGAAGATAGAGACAATGTAACAGTTTATCTAAAGATAAAGAAGTTTAACGATCCAGAGACAGCTTGGCAAATAGCAAACATTTCAAGCTTTGAAGAAAATCCTGACTTACAAGGACCGATAAACAAAACCGTTGTTCTAACTTACAAGAACCCAGGCTTGTTCCAGAATGCTCAAGAAACTTGGCAGTTCAAGTTTGAGGCTGAGGATTCGAGACTCTACACAGCAAACACTTCAGCAAGGAACTTCACGATAGAGAAGGATGATGTAACAATTCAGCTTGTCGAAGGCAATGGAGCAACAGTTTGGAGAAATGGGACTCAGACAGTGTCACTCAAAGTTAATGTCACTGATCTGGACCAAAACCTTCCTGCTACATCAGCGAACGTCACTTTTTGGGTTACAACAAACGGCTTAGATTGGGACTCAGGAACTGTGACTTTAACCGATGAAAATGGTACTGCAGAATTTCCGTTTGATCCTACATGTGTTTATTCCACTGGGATGCAAAAGTGGAAGGCCGGCTCAGGTCCTGATGCTTATTACAAGTTTGTGAACACTACAAACTTTACATTGACGATAAAAACTTTGATAGCTCTAAACATAACTTATCCTGATGGCCAAGCTTTCTTACAAGGAGTAAAAGTTCCTTTCATAGGGTATGTGTACGATGATTGTTCAGGAGTTCCTGGAGCAACTGTAACATTTAGAGACAACTTTGGAGCAAGCTGGTATGATTGTACTCCTGTTAGCGATCAGCAGAATGGAACTTACAACTGCACTTTTGACACAACAGGAAGACCATTCGGATGGCACAACATAAAGATGACAGCAAACAAGCAGTATTATGGCAACTATCCGACCCCAACAGAAACTCTTAAAACAAATGCTTACTTTGTTGCAAGCAAGCCAAGCTTGAGCAATCCTTCTCTTGACCATACTGTAGGAGGCTGGGGTGAGCTCTACACATTTAGCGTACAGCTAACCGATACGGATAAAAACTTTAACAACGTTAGCTTGTGGAAGAGCTTTGACCAAACCAATTGGGTTCTGGTAGATTCTAAGATAGTTCAACCAACTTATTCCAACTATCCTGTAAGCTTCCAGAAAAGATTTACTTGTGAAGATTATCTTAATGCAACTAACGGCATAAACTACTGGAAGATTAGTGCTGTTGATGAATACGGCTATTCAGACGAAACTTCGGTTTTCAACTTTACTTTGGATGTGGACAATGTTACAGTATCTGTTGGGAGCGATTCAAGCTCAAGTGTAAGAAGAATTGGCAACAATAACGCCTACTTCAGATTCTTGATTTATGACAGTGATAGAGGAGCTTATGTTGACAATGCAAACGGAACTGTATGGATAACAAGAGACGGAAGCAATTTTGATTTAAACTTGACTTGTACATCCACAAACGGTAATTGCAGTGTCTATTATAATCCTGATTGCAGCTCTTCTGTTGGTTTACAATACTGGAAAGGAGGAGTAGTAGATGCTTGCTATCAAAGATTGAACACGAGCGCTACAAGCTTTACAGTCTCTGGCCAGCTAAACGTTTCCATCATTCAACCGACTTATGGAAAAATATTAAATCGTGATAAGGTTGCAAGCTTGAACGCAAGTGTTAGCGATGACTGTAGTCAGCAAATAAACGATGCAACAGTTAATTGGTACAACTCTTCGTGGAACCTTTTGGCAACAGGCTATAATCCAAGTTGGCTTGTACCCTCAACTTACAAGCTTGGAGCAGAAACAATTTATTCCAATGTTACAAGGCAATACTACGATCCAAATTACAACAATACCCTTGTCTATATTTATGGGTGGAGCGACATAAGTGAGATAAGTCCTGCCAATTCTTCTATCTATTCAGCGGGTTCTACTGTAACCGTTCAGTGCAAAGTAATAGACGGTAATACTTCTCAACCATTAGCAAACTATATGGTATACTTCTACAAGAACGGGAACAATTTTGCCAACAGTTCGACAAATGAACAAGGATATGCAAGCGCTAACTGGTACACAACTGGCGAGTCTGCTGGCTGGTACAACTTAACCTGTAAGATTACCGATAATTCAACTCAGTTCTACAATGCTTCTATTTCCCAAAGAGAGACATGGGTATGGCTATCAAGACCATTGATAATAGACCAGATAATAAGGCAGTATCCAAGTATATACAGGAATGATTCTTTCTGGCCTTACCAAACAAACATTTCAGTCCATGTGAGAGATGCTGATATAGGAAATGCAGAAAATGCTAACGTAAGCTTCTACAATTCTACAAGCTTCATGTATAGTTGCTTGACAAACTCGACTGGTTGGTGCACGCTGCTAAACTTTAACCCAGGAGATACTATAACACCAGGACCTTACCTGATTTACATAAATGCAACAAGAGAACAGAACGAAAACTCCTTAACTAACGTTACTTCTATAATAGTGAAAGGAATTTTGTACACAAACATAATCTTGCCAGAAAACAATAGCTTTTATCCAAAATCTTCCTCTATACCACTAAAAGCAAATGGAACAAGTGAGAATGGAGAAAGTTTCTTGGTCTTAAACCCAACAATAACATGGTACAACGAAACTGCGCTGATAGCAGTTGGTAACGATACAGTCTTACCACAGCCTAAGGTAGCTGAGCAGAGAACAGGGCCTCATCAGTTTATGGCAGTTGCTACTAAGGATTATTACGATGAAGGAACAGCTAACGTAACTGTAATTATAACAGGCTTGGCAGATGTTGTTTGGGTATATCCAATTGGCATTATACCTTATCCTGATACTTTCTATCCAACTTGTCTGGTGAAAGACCATGAATCTGGTTCAGGCATATCAGACTATGCAGTAAACTTCTCTTACAAGTGGGAGCCTTCTTCAGAATTCATATTTAACGGAACTTACTCGACCAATAGCACAGGATATGCAACTTATAGCTTCGTTCCGACACAAAAAGGTAACATAACATTTAAGTGTGAAATTGGAGACAATGAAACTCAATACTATTCAGCAAATGTAAAAGAAGTGGAAGAAACAATTTGGGTAAAAGATACAAGAGCTCCTCAAATATTTGACGTTTCTGTAATTCCTAATGAAAGCATAGAAGCAAACTTGAACGCAACAAACATAACAGCTACTGTTTATGATAATTATCAAGTAGATTCTGTTTGGGCAAACATCACACTGCCTAACATGAGTACTGTAATAGTGCAAATGAGCAACATAACAGTTCCTGAGATAGACTTTGGATATTATCGGGCAACTTACAGAGCTATTTATCTTCCACCAATAGGAGGAACTTATGCTGTAGTAGTTTATGCAAGAGATGCTCTGCCAGAATACAACGTAAACAGCACTTTTGCTGGCTATTTCAACGTTTGGGGCAAAAGCTACGGCTTCTTAGAACAGTGTGTTAATAATACAGAAGATGGAAACTTGACAGATTGTGATAATGAGTTAGAGGCTCCATTCATCACACAAACACAAGGTCTTACTTTTGAGGTTAAAGTTAACTTTACAAACTTAGGTCCTGCTACCATGTATTCACTAAACCTTACTCACTTAGATTCAGGTTACATGAGTTACAATGAAACGGAAAAGAGTTGTGGAAATCTTTATGCAGGTCAAACCTGCTCATGGACCTTCTTGGCAACAGTTCTTCCAGCAACACCTCCACAAACTCTCGAAACAAAAGTAAGAGCAACTTGGAGAAATCCAGATTTAAGCACAAACTTTACAGAAGGTTTAACTTCGATAAACGTTCATTCTAATCCAGTCTTGGACATACTTCAAGATAAAGTAGAAAACGTAACGCCACACGGAAGAGAAAGCTTTGTAGGCAGGCTAAATGTTTCTTCTTCTGGTAATGACGAAGTTTTGAATGTTTATCTAAACACTTATGGCTTGTCTATATTCCCAGAAGGTCATAAAGATTTTGCAACTGAATGTGGATTTGGTAACGAAAGTTGTACAATATCTCTAGTTCCTTCTGAGCTAGGAAGCATGCCTGCAGGAACAAGCTTACCTGTTGATGTTTATGCAAGCATACCGTTTGGAACGTCTCCAGGTCTGTACTTGTTAGGAGTAAAAGCGGCTGGAACAGCTCCTCTTGGAGGTATTTTAACAGATACAGTTTTGCTAAACATGAGTGTACCAGTAAATTCAAGCTGGGTGAGAACACCAGAAACTTTTGGAACAATTCTTGCTCCACTAAACACACAAGGAATCATAGGCTACATTAACATCTCAAACATAGGAAACATAAAGATAGGAATAGCTCAGTCAGAGCAAGACTGTGGTTCTGAAATTGGTGGAGAGATCGGTGGTACTGGTCTTGTATACGAAGATCCTGCTACAGGTATCGAAGTAGACAGAAGATCCTTTAGGCTGATAAACGTTTCATTTATTATACCACCTGACAAAAAAGAAGGTTTGTACTGTGTGAGAATTGTTCTAAAGAATTCCAGTACAACTCCGCCTCAACAGTTTGTTAACGTAACCTTGAATGTAACAGATATACCGCCAATAATCTCCAATGTTTCCATAGTTCCTTACGTTTTTGAAGTAGGTTATGAAAATGTAAGCGTGCAAGCAGTCATCAAGGACAACTTTGCAGTCAGCAGTGCATGGATAAACGTGACTCAACCTGATGACACGATAATAATTCAGCAAATAGATGCTTATCCAAACGGCATATACAACACAACTTACTCAAGCTTGCAGGCTGGAACACACAAGCTTAAGATATGTGCAAACGATACAAAATCTTTGGTTAGCTGCACAGAAGAATATTTGATAGAAGGTTCTGAAACTACTAGCTTAGAAATAGTGCCTAACGTTACTGGAATAACAGCAGATAACATAACAATCTATTCAGGACAAGAATTTGCAGTAGCTTTAACCTTGAACAACACAGGAGGCTCTAGAGCAAAGGAGGCAAACTTGACAATATTCACTCCAGAAAACATATCTTCTTCACCAAACCTTCTTTACTATGGGCTAATACTAAAGTGGTCTAACAAGACAAACTACACTGTTTTCTCAATTTCAGCTAACACAACACCTGGAATCTATTTAATAAACCTAACTGCAAACTGGACGAACTTGAACAATAGTCTAGGAAGAAGCAACACAAGCCTACAAGTAAACGTGACAGAAAACCAGTTTGTTCATGCTCTAGAAGATAAAGTTTCCATGTACGTTGAAGGAGGAACCACTAAGACTTCCAACTTTACAATAAAGTCTGCTGGTAACGTGAACGCTACTAACATCCAGTTCTCTTGCTATTCAGGAGAAGTTTGTACCAATTTTACAGTTAGTTTTGAACCACAAAACGTCTCTAACTTAGGTGTAGGAGAGCTTGCAAACATATCTGTTTCAGTTTATGTACCATTAAACTATCCTTACAGTCTTCACACTGGAACAATCAAAATAAGCTATGGAAACAAGTTTTCAACATTGCCGATTGAAGTAACAGTTCCTATAAACATTTCTTGGGAGCAAACACCAGCAGAAATAAGAAGGAAAGTTTTCGCTAACGAAAGTGGAACTTTCGGGACAATTACTCTAATAAACACAGGAAACATACCGATAACTCTAAACTTGAGTGTTAATGGAACTATTGCTGGAAAAGTTAGCTTGAACTTAAGCCAAGCAACTTTGGGTTATGGTGAGAGCAAACCAGTAGGAATTACTTATGCAGCCCCAGACGTAAACTTTGACACTAATTACACAGGCTATGTAAAGAGCATGATAACTGGTGATTTAGAACCTTCTTCACCCATAAAAGAGAAGTATAGCTATGTAGAGCTTTACGTTTACAGCTACAAGGTCTCGATAAAGAGCCCAACAAATGTTAGCAAAGCGGTAGGGATAAATCCAAGCGATTTAGTTTTAACTAGGGTTAACGTAACTTCAAACAACGTTCCAGTAAGCTCTAGTGTTATTTTCAACGTTTCTGTTTACAATTCTTCACTTTCTGCTCCTGCAACTGTAAGCAGTACATACTTTAACTCTACAGATTCTCTGTGGTACGTTTACTTTATAGCACCAAACTTGAGCTTAGCCAGAATTTATAGTCTAAACGTTACTGCCAACTATACTCTGCTAGAAGGAAGAGTAAGGTCTGCTTTGTCAGAAGATTCTCTTGTCTACAACGATACTATTAAGCCTGTAGTAGAAATAGAACTGCTTACTAAGCCAGTTGCAAACACTACAATACCAGTTTCTATACACGTGACAGAAAGCGGTGGAATAAAGAATGTGACTGCTTTGCTAACATATCCTGATAACAGGAGCGAGGCTATAAACTTATCTTTTGTAGGCAAATCTGAAGATGTCTATGCTTATCTAGCCAGCATTACAAACACTTCCTTGTTAGGCTATTATAACTTTTCTGTAAGTGCATGCGATATTTCAGGAAACTGTGGAGAAGAATTTAAAGTGTTCAGGGTATATCCGACAGTTTTCTTCAGCGGTTATTCGTTAGACGTAGAATCTTCTGAGCTCACACCACTTCCTGTTAGGTTTAACTTCTGTGATAAAGCAGGAGAATGCTTCAACTTTACTTCTAACGCTACAACAGGCTACTACAACAAGACTGATATAGACGTGAAAGTTTATGACATAACTGCAAGCATACTTAGCGATTCATCTAAGCATTCTATCAGCTTTTATGATGTCAACCTAGCAACCAACTACTTCAGTCCCATAGCAATTGGTATTATTCCAAGGTTAAGAACTACTACAAGCGCTGTTAAGGGTGTATATATAGATTCGGTACTTAACTTTTCATCTTCACTCTTAACCATAAGCTTCTCAGACTGTAGTGCTGGCGGTTGCGGAATAACCATATATGATCCTCAACACCTGGGCATCTACAAGTATTCAGGAAACTGGACACCAGGAAGTACTATTTCGCAGAACACGCTCTGGACAAGAATAACAAACTTAGCTGGTGACAATTCAGACAACTCTGTCAATTTAACATCTTTCACAGCAACAGTAAACTTGTCTTCAGTAAAAGGTGCATACATACTTGCAGAATTTATATGCGGGAACGGTGATTGCGAGTCAGCATTTGGCGAGAGCAGCAGTAATTGTCCATCAGATTGTCCAGCTTTACCGCCTGCTCCACCTGTCGGAGGTGTAGGTGGAGCTGGCGTGGGAGTTGGTGTAGGTGTAGGTGGCGGAATTGTAGTACCACCAGTAACGCCTACAGTTGTTGCGCCAACTAAGCCAGTTCCATTAGAAATAAAATCCACCTTATTAGAGACCACATTAATAGCAGGCGAGGAGAAGACTTTCTCAGTAGATATAACAAATAACTTGGACGAAGACATAAAAGCTACAGTCGCTGTAGAAGGTCCAGCTTTTAACTTGCTAACAGTCCAGAAGCCTTTGGTGACTGTTAAGGCCAAAACTACAGAGGTTGTAGCCATAAAAGCTTATGCACCCTTGACAGCAGTTCCTGGTCTGTATCCAGGAGAAATTGTAATCACAGCTGGCACAATTACTCATAGAATACCGATAACAATTAAAATAGGGGCCATAAAAGAGCCTTTGCTTGACGTGAAGGCTGCAGTACTTTCTAGCGTTGTTCCACCAGGAGGAAAGCTGTTGATAGAAGTAACGCTTATAAACATGGGAGAAACTGCAAAGATAGAGGACATAACAGTAAACTACATAGTTAAATCGCTTACTGAGCCACCAACAGTTATTACAAGCTCTTCTGAAACTCTGGCTGTGGAGAATATGAAGAAGTACCAGAAGGAAATAGAAATTCCAGCAGGCACACCAGAAGGAGACTATATAATAGAAGTAAATGCTTCCTACTGGTATGGTAAGAAGTTTGCAACTTCGGCTGCAAGCTTTAAAGTTAGTCAACTACCGCTTCCTTTGCTAGTATTAAAGTCTATCTTCCTTAACCCAATCACATACATAGTTCTATTCCTAGGAATTCCAGGAATAATAATTGGCTACAGATGGTTTGCTGCTTATCAAGCAGCTAAAGCAGCAAAGGCAAGATACATTGCTCCAATAGACTTCAAGAGCTTACCAAAGGCTGGACCAAACTCCATAGAAGTAGGTAGAATAGCAGAGACTGATGTAAAGGCTTACATAGACATTTCACAGCTTGTCATGCATTCTATAGCAGCAGGTGGTTCAGGCTCTGGTAAGAGTGTTTCAGCAATGGTTTGCGCAGAAGAGTTGCTCAAGAGAAAAATACCTGTCATAGTCTTCGACCCAACTGCTCAGTGGACTGGTTTCATGAAGCCGTGCAAGCTAAAACCAATGTTAGACTTGTATCCAAAGTTCGGTCTTAAGCCGACTGATGCCAGAGGGTTTAAGACAAACATAGTACTTGTAGAAGATCCTGAGATGGAGATAGACATAAAGAAATACATGAACCCAGGTGAGATAACTGTTTTTGTCATGAATAGGCTTAAGCCAGACCAGCTAGACAAGTTTGTAAGAAGGAGTGTACAAGCAATATTCGACATGAGACCGCCAGAATCTAAAGAGCTTAAGCTGCTACTTGTTTACGATGAAGTTCACAGGCTACTTTCGAAGTACGGTGGAAAGGGTGGTTATGTTGCGATAGAAAGAGCATGCAGAGAGTTCAGAAAGTGGGGAATTGGAGTCTTCTTAATATCTCAGGTTTTGCTGGACTTCAAGGGTGCTGTTAGAGCAAACATAGCAAACGAAATTCAGCTGAGGACAAAGTACGAAGGGGACATAGGAAGAGTCAAGTCCAAGTATGGAATTGATTATGCTTCAAAAGTTACAAGACTTACTATAGGTACTGGTTTGTTCCAGAATCCAGAGTACAACAACGGAAGGCCATGGTTCATATCCTTCAGACCTTTGCTGCATTCACCTTTTGCTTTAACAGACGAGGAAATTAATCAGTACATCAAACTAAATAAGAAAATAGAGGAGATAGAGAAGAGGATTGAAGAGCTGAAGAAGAAAGGTATAGATACTTACGACATCGAGATAGAAGTGAACATTGCCAAGGACAAGATAAAGACCGCAGCTTTCAAGATGGCAGAAACATACTTAGAGTCTGTGGAGAAGAGGATAGAAAAGTTTGAAAAGGGGAAGTAAATGCTTTTCAAAAAGCCTAAGAAAGAAGAACTGATGAAGGAA
>CAYYVK010000017.1:3628-5040 GCA_964475145.1 uncultured archaeon | reverse complement strand
AAAGGGGAAGTAAATGCTTTTCAAAAAGCCTAAGAAAGAAGAACTGATGAAGGAAATAGAGGATGTAAAGAATTTGCTAGCCCAGTTGGAAGACGACTACAGAAAAGCTAACATATCTGAAAAGTACTATCAGGAAATGAAAGGAAAGTACTCTAAAAAACTTGAAGAGTTGAGATCTAAGCTTGGCGATAAAAAGGAAGATAAGGAAAAGGCTGTGGAAAAGAAGAAAGAGATAGAAGTTGGGGAAATAGAGGAGATGACACCAGAAGTGATAGAAAAGCTTGCTCAGCAAGTAGCAGCAGAGGCAGGAGCTCAGCCGACAGAGGTGCAAGAGCAGCTGGTAGAAACTGAAGAAGAAGCTGTTAGCAAGGACGTAGAAATAGAAAAGCTAAAGGTGATGATAGATACTGTAAGAGAGGCGAACAAAGCTACTGAAGAATCTATAAGAAATATTTCTGAGAGTATAGGCGAGCTAAGGTCGATGATTTTCCAGACAGACGGAAGCTTGAGAGAGGCTATGGTTAAGTTGGAAAAGATGGAAGACGAAATAGAAGAAGTTAAACCAAAAGAGATAGACAAGAAGATTAGAAGTGTTAACGAGACTATAGAAAAGCAGCAAATGACTTTGGAAAAGTTTGAAAAGCAGATTCAAGACCTCTCAGAAAAGATAAACAAAGTACATGAAATGCTAAAGAAGGTTGGTGGGATTGAAAGTTTGGTTAAGTTGGACAAGGACTTACAAAAGAAATTAGAAGATATGAAAGAAGCGTTGAAGTATACAGAAAGACTTGCACTTAAGACTGAAAAGACTTTCCTAGACTTAAGCAAAAGCTTAGAAGACATAACTCTTTACAAAGCAAAACAGGAAACTTTAGAAGAAAGCGTAAGAGATTTATTGAAAAGTGTTGACGAGATAAGTGCACGCTTTGAAAACATTCCTACAAAAAAGGATTTAGAAGAGATAAGGAGCGATATATTAATCATTAAAAAACAGATAGAAGAGATAAACAAGGTTTTACCAATTGTCAAAACAAGGCTTCCTGAAACTATCGAGAAACTTAAAAGAGAAAAGGAAGATATACTTATTTTCTTGGATTCTTTGGAAGATCAGCTGAAGTCTGGAGCAATAAGTGTGGGTGAGTATGAAGAGGTGAGAAAGAAAAATTTACAGAGGTTAGCTGATGTAGAAAAGAGGCTTGAGAGAGAATGGAAGTTAGTAGAAGAGATTATTTCTAAGGGTGTACCAGAAGTGAAAACAGAAGAGACAACTACAGAGACGATGGAAGAAGTTAAAGAGCAAAAACAAGAAGTCAGCAAAGAAGTAAAACAAGAAGAAACTGTAGAGACTCAAGAAGAGAAGAAAGAGGCTGAAGTCGAGACAGAGAAGGTTAGGGCCCAAGAGCATGAAGAGA
>CAYYVK010000017.1:0-3528 GCA_964475145.1 uncultured archaeon | reverse complement strand
AAGAAAGAGGCTGAAGTCGAGACAGAGAAGGTTAGGGCCCAAGAGCATGAAGAGAGTAAGCAGTCTATTCCAGAAAAACCAGAAACAGAAGAAAAGGCAAAGAGGGAGGAGATGGTAGACATTCTCAAGAAAATTAGGGAAAGGTTCAAATGATAATAAGCGTTGTGAGTGCAAAGGGTGGTGTTGGTAAGACTACACTAACTGCTAACGTAGGAGCATCTCTCGTCAAAGATTTTGGAAAGAAAGTTTTAGTCATAGACGGTAATATCACAACACCGTCTCTTGGTATACATCTTGGTATTCTGTCGCAAGAGAGGACTTTGGACGACGTGTTGGAAGGGAGTGTAAAACTGTATCAAGCAGTTTATATTCACCCTTGTGGGTTACATGTTATACCTGCTAGCCTTTCTCCGAAAACAAGCTATCCAGACCCAGAAGTTTTAAAAGAAAAGGTTTCAGAAGTAAAGAGCGCATACGATTTTATTTTTATAGATGGAGCAGCTGGTATAGGACGTGAGGTAATAGCAGCTATTACAGCTAGCGATAGCACACTTATAGTCACAAATCCTGAAATGACTTCTATTCTTGCAGCAATAAAGGTAATAAAAATATCAAAAGCTTTGAACGTCCAGCCGATAGGCTTAGTCGTTAACAAAGTTTCTAACGAGAAACATGAACTGAAGAAGGCTGACATAGAAGAGCTTTGCGAGACCAAAGTAATATCTATTATACCATACGATAAGAAAGTTTCTGAGAGTATTAAAAAAATGTCTCCAATAGTTCTTAGTCACAACTCACCTTCAGCAAAGGCTTTCAGAGAATTGGCTTCTCTGCTTGCAGGCGAAGAAGTTAGAGAAGAAAGTTTTTGGTGGAAGATCAAAAGATTTTTCAGGCTTTGAGTGGAGTTGGTTTTAGACTTTGCACAAGTGTTAATAAATCTTCAAATTCTTTTTTCAAGTCTATAGAATCAGGATTTTTGAGGCTGAGCTTAACAACTTTTCCAAACCTGCTTTCTAGTGCAGCTAACTTGGCTTCATCTGCACAGTCTATTTTGTTCGCTACAAGTATATATGGTACATTACCTGTAATTTTTTTCAAAGTTTCGAAATCTTCTATCTGTTTTTCTATTGGACAAGAATCTTTTGAAACGTCGAAAATGTAGATTATGAAATTTGGGTTTACTTTTTTGATTTCTCTCTCCACAGTCCCATCTGTTATAGCAGGGAGCTCCACAAATTGAATCTGTCTACTAAGGGTTGCAGAAAGCCTTGAACTCAATGCATTGATAAAAGATGTTTTTCCTGATTGCTTCGCACCATTCACTAAAAAGACAGGAACAAGACTCAAACTTAACAAACTTTTTCTAAGAGCTAGAAACCTCCAAACAACAACCGCAGAAGAAACTACAGTAAGCAAGGCTATTGAAGTATATATTGGAAAAGTTTCTGGGAGTATCATACTTTCACTTTTGTTACAAATAGTAATAGTCTGTCTATAAATAAAAACTCTCCCATACTTATGAGAATACCACCTGCTACTAAGATTAAGTACTGCAAGGTTTGCAGGGGCGGAAGGTCAGAAGCACTTATAAGAAGGTTAAAGCCTAAGGTAATGAAGAACAAATTCTTTTCTGGCATTTTATCTAACAACAAGAAAAAAAGAGCATAAGGTAAAGTCAACAGAAAAGCGCCAATTATCGGAAAGTACGCAGGCTGTTCATGAGGACAGTTCATTTCTGTATAAGTCCCTAAATTTTGATCTATTAAAACAAACCTAATATTCTTACATTCTGCTAGTAGTCCCATTAGATAATGTCCTGATTCGTGTAGCAGGACAGTAGAAGCAGCTATGGAAACGTTGAGAAGAGCTGATGTGATAAAAACTAGCAAGAATATGTTGAAAATTTTTCTCATATATTAAATTATTCGAGAAGATTATATTAATTATGAATAAAGCAGCACTTTTAGTACTTCTGGCCCTTCTTGCGATTCTAGCAATGTATGTAGCTAGTAAAGCTCTGACAGGTCTTTTTGTTGGATTTGGCCAGCCTGCCGGAGAATTTAAATGGTGGAATGTTTCTTGGCACTATAGGTTTAGGTTGGAGATAAACTCAACTTCGTACAGCAGAACTGACTGGCCTATAGAGCAGTTCGTTAACTTTACTGATTTGTTACCATCTGGAACTTTTGACGAGAATTCGGTAAGAGTTTTTGAGTATAGTCAGTCTGGCGATATACTCTACGAAGTTCCAAGTCAGTTTGAAAAAGATGAAAATTTTGATGCTTCTACTAATGCTGCTGGAACTTTAGTCTTTTTGATGAACGGTACTACACAACCTAACGTAAAGAGGATATATTTTGTTTACTATGATACGGTGGAAAATGGTCCGAAAGGAACTCCAAACTATCCTACACAGCTTGCATACAGCTGGGACGGACAAGCTGTTAATGTTAACAACACAATTTTAAGAATTTACATAGACACGAACAGAGGAGAAAACACTTCAGGTATTTACCATGTAGAAGATCTAGGAGGCACAGTTGTAATTACAGCTTCTTCAGATGATAAGACAGCAGAATATTTGCAATACTCTAACGGTACAATGAACTTTACTTTTGATTTGAGAAACAATGCAAGCTTTGTTGAAGGTCCTGTGAGGCTTGTGATAAAGCAAGAAGGAGATGAAGTAGTTTTTGGAAATCCTGCTCAAAAGACTAACGAAGGAAAAATAGTCAAAAAATACTACATTTACAGTAGAGCTGGTCCTCAACAATACGGAACATTTATAAAAATTTCACAAGAGTTTAATAATGTTGCAGGATATACGATACAAAGAAACTCAACTCCAGCAGGTGCTTTGGCTTTTGATCTAAATAGAACTCTTTCTTCAGGCTATATAGATACGTTAGAATTCAATTCTATAGATCCTTATTCATGGGTTTGGGGTTCTGGTTCTGGAGGTGAAATGGTTGGTGTAGTTAACCTTGAAGAGAGCGGGACTTCCAATTACTATTCTACCAACAGTACAAGCTACGGAAGGATTGGTATCCAGCTAAATCAAACAACAATTCCTGCAGGTGCTAGCATAAAGGAAGTTGCTCTAGTTTATTTTGCTGGTTGGGGTGGGAGTGATGCTGTTTCAGAATTTTTGAGTATAAAAGATAGAGTTTCAAATCCTGTCAGTGTTACACAATTCTTACCAGAAAAGTGGTACGTTGAAATAATACCTTCGATTAATTCAACAATTTACAACAGGAATGAAGCGGTGCTGATAAAGGCAAACGTTTCTTCTGGAGATCCTTACAACTTGACAGAATACATGAATGCTACTTTTGATATGGGAACTTCTTCTGAGAGCGACGACCAAACAATTGTTTTGTACGATGATGGAACTCATGGAGATGAAACAGCAGGAGATAAAGTTTTTACTAATATATTTCTATTGCCTACCAGTGCTGAAGTTGGGACTTGGACCGTAAACTTTTCCGCTTATACAAGCAGCTACGAGTTTCTAAATTCGACTACTCT
>CAYYVK010000016.1:11405-14956 GCA_964475145.1 uncultured archaeon | reverse complement strand
ACAGATGATATAAGCGTAGACAAAGTATGGGCTAACATAAGCTTGCCAAACGGTGGAAACGAGATTGTTCAAATGCAGCTGATAGCAGGAAATTCTCAGAACGGAAGATATGAAGCAAACTATACACCTGCAAAATCTCAAGGAGGAAGGCATGATGTTACTGTTTATGCAAACGATACTTCTGGTAATTTAAACAGTAGCTACATAGGCTACTTCATAGCTTACAATCAAACCATAGGTTACTTAGAAAATCTGCCAACAAGCATAGCACTAAGAACTTCTCAGTACCAAGGAGCTAGTTTTATTTTGAACTTGACTCTGTACAATACAGGAAATGCTACGATGAGAGATGCAAAGATTAGCGTTCTGCTAGACTCGTTACCAACAGGTTGGACAGTAGAAAACATGACTAGCTACGAACATTTGTCTATACTAAAAGGAAGCAACTATACAGCTAGGTGGAATGTATCAATACCTGTAGCACAAAAGCCAGGTGTTTATAACATAACAGGAGAGGGTAAGTGGGTAAACCCAGACGACACTACACCAGCAGTAACAAACAATACTACAGTTACTATTCAAGAAAACCCAATATTGAACATAAGCCAGAATGATTTCTATGCTGAGCAAAACCACTCTACTGAGCAAACAATAGGAAGCTTTTACGTCAACTCTACTGGCAACTACGAGCTTAGTGAGATATTCTTCAATAAAACTGTTGGAAACCTTTCTGAGGAATGGGTAGAATTTTGGACTGGAACTTACATAAACTATTTGCCAAGCATCTCCGCAGGAGATTCTAAGCTTATCTATATAAACGTAACAGTACCAGCAGGGCAACCTGCAGGGACTTACACTTCTCAGTTTGTAGTTAATGCAACAAATTCGATGCAGTATTGCCAGCCAGAAGAAAACTGTTGGAAGTTTTTGAACATAACTGTTAATGTTACTCAAGACTGGTCTTGGAAAAGAAGTCCAGAAGAATTTTCTGCTACACTTTACACTTCTACTTCAGGCTTCTTAACAAACGTTACAGTAACAAACGAAGGAAATGTAAACATAACTTTTGCTCTTTCCAAATCAGGAAATGCCTCCTCGCTTTTAATAATTCCTGATAGCATAGTAGTTCCGTTTGGCAGCTCAGCAAACCTAACTGTAAACTATTCAGTTCCTGCTGATCAGCAACCTGGATACTATGAAGCTAATGTTTCAATAACAAATTCTTCTGCTCAGCCTACTCAGCTTAATGTAACTTTCAAGCTAACTGTAGCAGATGTTACTCCACCACTAGTAGAGAATGCTTCACTAAGCAGAACCCTATTGGAAGCAAACTACGAGAGCTTGAACATTTCTGCAGACGTAAGCGATAATATTGGAGTAAGCAAAGTTTGGGCTAACATAAGCTTGCCAACAGGCCAACAAACAATTAAAGAAATGTTCTTGGACTCAGGAAATACGTATAGAGCAACATACATGCCAGAATTAGGTGGCACTCATTATGTTACTGTTTATGCAAACGACACATCTAACAACATCAACTCAACTTTTGTAGGAAGCTTTAACGTGACTGGAGCAGCTACTGGCTATTTACAGCAAGAACCTACGCAAACAAATGCTATTAATATAACACGTGATAGAAATTACACTTTTGTCTTGAATGACGTTCTCAAGAACATTGGCTCGTCTAATTTTGTTGATAATGGTACGATGAGGTTTGTAAACTTATCTTTAAGCATTTCTGGTGATTCAGGAGTCTATTCCAACTCAACCTTTGAAAGCTGTGGTAACCTTTCGGTTGGTGAGAATTGTACAAGGAGCTTTAACATAACTGTTACTGTTGATGCAGCAGGAGGAACGTGGTATTATGTCTATGTTAATGCAAGCTGGCAAAATCCGAACGGTAGCATCGCTAACATAAGCAACACAACAAGCATATACATAATACCTAACCCATGGCTTCTTCTCGATAAAGAAAGTATAGAAGATAGTATACAGCACGGAACTCAGAAAAGTTTCAACTATTTGATACAGAACTATGGGAATTATATACTCCAAGGAATAAGCAACTTTAACTCTGGTGGCAATCTTCCTGGTTCATGGCTTAATATCTACATGAGCAATAATTATGTACCGAAAAACTCGAACGAAACAGTAACAGTTACTGTTAGCATACCCTTTGGTCAAGATCCTGGAAACTACTTTACAAACATAACATCAAACGCTACTGGTTCTTCTTGCAATCCTCCTACAAACTGTTGGGATTATTTAGTTCTCAACATAACTGTGCCAGAAAACACTAGCTGGTCTATTTCACCAACCCTACAAAACTTAACTATTCCTACAAACACTACAGGGAGCTTTAACGTTACTGTTACAAACCTAGGAAACATAAACAAAACTTACTCTATAGGAAAGAGTGGCGACAACCCCGCTCAAGCCATGACAAGCTGCCCACCAAGCGTTTTTGTTCCAAAAGCAAGCTCTGTCAATATAACATGCACATACGATTCTTCTAACACACCTGGAGGAAACTATACACTTATCCTTATTTTTTCCAATACAACCTCAACACCAACTAGCCAACAAGCAACAATAGGCATGGAAGTTACAGACTTACCACCAAGCATAGACAATCCTTCTGTAACTCCAAGCATAGTAGACCAAAACTATGAACAAGTAACTATATCTGCCGAGATAAGCGACAACATTAAGATAGATCAAGTTTGGATAAACATTACAAGACCAGACCAAACTATTGAGATAATAAATAAAACAGTCCAGAGCAAAACTTACACCCTATCAGAAACTTACACACCAACTCAAGCCGGAATTTATTATGTAAGGATATACGCAAACGATACTCAAACACCAACAGGAGCAGTTAATTACACTCAGCTATTCAACTTCACTTCTATAGCTACAACTACTGTAAGCATGACACCAAACATAACTTCTGCAACGATAAACGGAATAACTCAAGACCAAGGAGCTAGCCTGCCTGTAAACGTCACTCTGAACAACACAGGACAAGGAGGTGCTTACTGGGTAAACTTGACTGCCAGCTTGCCGTCTGGATGGTCAACAACCCCAACTATGGTAGACTACCAGAACATATCAAGAAGCACATGGAAGTCGAATCTGATTACGATAAACATTCCTGTAGGCACTTCTCCAGGCTCGTATACAGCAACACTAACAGCAAAGTGGACAAACCCAAACAATACATTAGGACAAACTCAGCAACAGATAAGCATAAACGTTACAAGCAATCCTGTTTTGAATATAGTAGAACAATCTTTAAGCGTCACTGTTCCGCCTGGACAGAATGCTTCTAGCAACTTCACACTAAACTCCACTGGAAATGACAACGTGACAAACATACAAATTGTTTGTATAGGCCAACAATGCACAGACTTTAACGTAGTTATCACACCTTCTTCCCTATCTTCCCTGCAGCCTTTAGATACACAGCTTGTTTTGATAAACCTGTCTGTTGCAAGTGGCTACCAGCCAGGAAGTTACCAGCTCATGTTCAATGCTTCTGGAAACAA
>CAYYVK010000016.1:0-11305 GCA_964475145.1 uncultured archaeon | reverse complement strand
CAAGTGGCTACCAGCCAGGAAGTTACCAGCTCATGTTCAATGCTTCTGGAAACAAAACATGGGACAAAGTAAACCTAACTGTAAACGTTGCAGAAGATTGGAAATGGAATAGAACTCCTGAAAACTTTTCTATAACAGCTGGTACTGAATCACTTGGCCTGATTGGAAACATAGAAGTGAGCAACTTAGGTAACATACCAATCCTTTTCAACGTGACAAAAGAAGGAAATGCTTCCCAATACTTGCTGTTAAACACGACTCAGCTTTTAGTTGATAAACTTTCTAAAGGCTACATAGAAGTAAAGTACAACACTACCGATGCAGACGGATTCTTCGAAGCAAACATAAGCATAACAAACTCTTCTGCTCAACCAAATCAGATGAACACAACAGTTTACCTGACAGTAATAAAGCTAAAGGTTGAGCTTATCTCACCAAACCAGAGCTACCCTGCAGAAGTTAAAGCTGGGGATACTGTTCAAGTCAGAGCAAACGCAACTTATGAAGGAATAATAACAGAGAACATGACCTGGAAAGTTTACCTTAATCAAACAGAATGCCCAGTAACAAACTACAGTTTTGTGACAGACAGCTGGCTAATAAACTGTACAGCTCCTTCCTTGCCTGATGGAAGAAGTTACGCTTTAATCGTTTATGGAAACTATACGAACTACAATGCCGTTGCTTCTGATTCTGAGCCTAATGCTGTTTATTATACAGACGTTACACCACCAAGCTTCTACAGCGTTTCTGCAAATTCTGTAAAGCAAGGTGGTAGCGTGCTTATTGAGGCAGATATACCTGACAATGTAGCAACAACACAAGCTAAGGCAGAAGTAACTTATCCAAGCGGCTTCAAGACAAACTTTACGATGACAAATACTAGCTTAGTCCACTATCAATACGAGTTCACAAACACACAAGAACTAGGAGATTATGACTTCAAGATATATGCTCAGGATGCAAAGGGTAATTCAAACACAACAGAAGGTTGGTTCGAAGTTTATACAGAAATTATGTTCAACGGAACTACTAAAGATCAGCTCGGAAATCCGGTAAAGACTTACTTCCTATTCTACAGGAACGATAAACCTAAAATAAGTTATTATCTTATACACAACTTTAGCTCTAATGAAACTACTGGCATCTTTAATCAAACATTACACAACAGAAGCTACGATGCTGTAATAGCATTCTTCAAGGATAAGCTAGAGTTTGCTGGTCTAGAAACTAGGTCAGATATACAGCAAAACATTTTGATAGGCAACTTAACTGCACAAGCAGTAAACATACCAAACGCAAAGACAAAGCTTCGTGGTGTAGCATTAAACATGAGCTTCAACTTTACTAACGTCACAATAACTCTAGACTATTCAGACTATATTGGAAGTGTAGATGTAGAAGATAACATAAGGATCTTCAAGTGTGCTGACTGGGACTTTACAAGCTGGAACTGCAACTCGAGCTGGACAGTACTAACTACAACACTGGATAAAATTGCTCACAAAGCATCAACAACTGTAACAAGCTTGTCTGCATATTTTGTTGGAGAATATCAGGAAGTTGTTCCAACTACTACAACAACATTACCTGCTGGTGGTGGAGGATGGGGAGGTCCTGGACCAAACATAACATGGCCTGTTTGTGGAAATGGAATTTGTGAAACAGGAGAAAACTGGCAGAACTGTCCGCAAGACTGTCCTATAACTCAAAAGCCAATTCAGTTCACCACAGAAACAATAGAAGTAACTTTGTCTCCTGGTGAATACAGAATAGTTTCGCTCGGAATAACAAACAATCTTGACAAGAAAGTAACAGCAAACTTGTCGGTAGAAGGGAGGATATGGGAGTTTGTCCAGTTTGAGAAGACCTCCTTAGAAATAGAAAAAGGTGCAACTGAGTACGTGCTAATAAAGTTCTTTGCACTCTCTTCAACACCACTAGGAAACTATGTAGGAGAAATAGTAGTTAGAGCAGACAATGCAACAAACAAGATACCAGTAACGCTCAAGGTTGAGGCTAAGCCCTCTCCACTCTTAGATATAACCATGGATGTACTAACACCAAAGCTGAGAGCAGGCGAAACTTTAGCTTTAAGAGTAACTGTCTTCACTTTTGGAGAAGTTGGAACTGTAGATGTGACTATAAACTATACTGTGGAGAAAGCTGAAGTCATGGAAAAGATTTTAACAAGCACTGATACAGTAGCTGTTGATAGAAGGCTTGAGTATACCAAATCTATAAAGCTACCTTCTGACTTGGAAGAGGGCAGGTACTTGGTAGAAGCTTTTGCTTATTATGACAACAAGACAGCAACCTCAGTGGTTAGCTTTGAAGTGTTTAAAGAGCCGCCTATAGTAGTTCTTCTAAGAAACTTGTTCACAGACTGGAGAACTTATGTCGTAATAGCTATTGTAGCTGTTGGCATGATTGCAGTAAGGAAGTATATAGCATGGAAGATTGCTCAAGTTACAAGGAAGAAGTATGTTTTCCCAGTAGACTTTAGAAAGTTACCAAAGGGTGTTAAAGTAGGGAAGATAGCTGAAACTAACATAGATGCATACTGGGACTTAGACAAGCTTACGCAGCATATGATAATAGCAGGAGGTACCGGTTCTGGTAAGACTGTAGCTGCAATGATTCTTGCAGAAGAAGCTCTGAAAAAAGATATTCCTGTCATAGTCTTCGACCCAACTGCTCAGTGGACTGGTTTTGTCAGAGCTTCTAGAGACGAGCACATGCTAAGCCTTTATCCAAAGTTTGGTCTTAGAAGAGAGGATGCAACAGCATTCAAGGGGAACATTGTCGACGTAATCGACCCAAGCATGAAGATAGAAATAGAAAAGTACTTGAACAAAGGGGAAATAACTGTTTTCTGTTTGACAAAGCTGACACCAAGCCAGCTAGATGATTTTGTCTCAAGAACCATTGATGCAATATTTAGCGTTCCTTGGGAAGAATCGAGAAAGCTTAGGTTGCTCATAGTTTACGATGAAGTTCACAGACTGTTACCAAAGTATGGAGGAAGAAAAGGTTACTTGGCTCTAGAAAGAGGAGTAAGAGAGTTTAGAAAGTGGGGAATTGGTTTAGTAATGATATCACAAGTTTTGAGCGACTTTAAGGGAGCAATAAGAGCTGTTATAGCGAGTGAATGCCAAATGAGAACAAAGTACAGCGGAGATATAGATAGAGTAAAGAAAAGCTATGGAAGTGAATATGCTGCAACGTTACCAAAATTAAATATAGGTACTGGTATGGTGCAGAATCCTGAGTACAACGAAGGTAGACCTTGGTTCATCGAGTTTAGGCCTTTGCTGCACGACACTTCAAGAATTCCAGAAAGAGAACTGGCTCTGTACAGGAAGTATCAAGAGGATATTGCGGAAATAGAGAAAGCGATAGAAAGCATGAAGAAGAGAGGAATAGATACTTATGATATGGAGCTTGAGCTAAAGCTAGCAAAAGAAAAGGTTAAGCAGGCTCAGTTCAGGATGGCTGAAACTTACATAGAATCGTTAAAAGCAAGGATAAAGAGGGGTAGATGATGGTTAAAGAAAAGCCTGTTGGAGAAATCTTGAAGGAGGAAGGGATAATTAAAGAAGAGGTAGAAGAGAAGCCTGTGAAAGAGGAGGTAGACGTACGTAACATCCTAGTAGAAGTTGAAAAGCTTAAGGCAATAGTAGACACTTTAAAAGCAGTGAAGTTTGAGGCTGATGAAAGGATAAAAGAGCTTGCTGAATCTATAGGAGAAGTCAGGTCCTTATACTTCCAAAGAGATGCAAGCATAAAAGAGATGGAAACGAAGCTTGAGAAAGTAGAAGAAAGTGTAAAGGATATAAGACCTGAAAGGATAAAGAAAGCTCTGGAAGAAAAGGAAAAGGAGATAGAAGAAATAAACGCAAAGATAGAAAAGTTTTCTGAAGCTTCGAAAGATTTGAACCAAAGACTTTCTAAAGTTGAAAAGGTGCTCGAAGGTATAAAAAGTATAGAAAACTTGAAAAGCTTGTTGAACGCAGCTGAAGAAAAGCTGAAGAAAATCGAGGATTTAAAATCTTCTGTAGAAAGAGATGCTGCAAAGACTGAAAGGTTTTACTTAGAAAGTGAGAGAAGACTTAGCGAAATGGCTGAAACTAGAGAAAAGGTAGAAAAGCTTGAAGAATTGACAAAAGAGCTTGTAAGAAGTGTTGATGAAAGCAAGATAAGGCTGGATGCTTGTGTGACTAAAGAGGAGCTTAAAAAGGCTGTGGAAGAAGAATTAAAAATTGGAAGAAAGAAAGAAGAAAAGATGGCTGAAATAGAAGAGAGAAAAAAGGAAATTACAACCTTACTAACCAACCTAGAAGAACAATACAAAAAAGGAATGATATCAGAAAGCTCTTACAAGGAAGTTGTTGAGAAGAACAAAGCATTCCTAGAAAAGTTGGAAAGAGAGATGGAAAGGTTGAAAGTGGAAGAAGAGCCTAAGGATGTTGGTGAATTCTTAGAATTCGTGAGAGAAAAGTTGGACGAAGCACTAGCTAGTATTAGCCTAAATGAAAAGAAGATAGCTGCTCTGGAAGAAGAGGTTAAAAAGTTAGCAGAAAGAAAATCGGAAGTAGTTAAAGTAGTTCAAAAATCACCGTCTCCAAAAGCTTTAATGTTAAAAGAAAAATTGAAAGAAATAGAAGAGCTTTTAGCAAGCATTGAAGACCAGTATAGAAGTGGAATTATATCTGAAAAAACTTATAAGGAAGTTAAGGAGAAAAATGTAAAAGAATTAGAAAGGATAAGCAAAGAGATAGAAAAGCTGGAAAGTTTTATACCAGCAGAAACTTCTGACGTAGAAGCTACCAGAAAGATAGAGGAGCTTTTGGACCACATAAGCAAACTGGAAGAAGCATTAGATTCGCAAAGAAATGCTATAAAAATTTTGGACAAAAGAGTTGCAAGCCTGACTATAAGAGCAGGTGAGCTTGAGAAAAGATTGAGCGAAAAACAAGAAACACCTTTTCATGAAAAGATAGAAGAGTTTAGAAAAAGGATTGACGAAATAGAAAAAAGTTTGTAACTATTTTTAAGAAAATCCAAATATTTAGTATGAGAAAGTTCTTGCTGTTAGCACTCCTTGCTTTTTTTCTCCTGGTTTCAGTAAGCTTAGCGCAAGAATGGTGGGACACAAACTGGCACTTCAGGTTTCCTGTGAACATAAGCTCTCCTTTAGCTGTAGAAAATGCAAGTGTAAAAATAAACGTGAATTTTACTTCCTTGCTAGAAAGCCTTGGTATTAGTGGAAGCTTCGACCCTAACTCTATAAGAGTTTTAGAAGGCTCTTACGAACATCCTTACGACTGGGAAAACGAAACTCTAATAAAAGGAAACATAACTTGGATAGCAAACGGAACTACAGCAGCAAACACGAACAGGACTTTTTGGATATACTTTGATGTCTTGGAGAACGGAGCAAAGCCTAAAGGAAAAATTATAAGCGAAAAACCTTACTGGAGAAGTGGGTACACAAACAACATGAATGTCTGGTCGAATCAAAGCTCTTTGCCAGGAATAGGTTACGAATGGAATAGAACATGGGCTCAAATGATTGAAGTTTATTGGAAATGGGCCACTGAACCTAACTATGATTTTGCTTACCTCTACGTGAATGGAGTCCAAACAAGGAAGAATTCTGGAACAGGCGCTGAAACTGCTCAGTTTCTTGGAAGTAGAATTGTAGGAAGGTTTACTTCTGATAGCTCAGGATCTTATCCTTCCTACGGAACTTCTGATAGTTACGGCATTTACGGTACTGCAATAGACTGGATTAAGTTTTATCCTGTAGCAAATTACACTACTCCTACGCTTGCAATAATTCAAGGAAATGTTAGCATGCAAACCTTGAAGAATCAACTCCAACTTCCTTTGAATGGCTCATTGATAGACAGAGGAGAAATTGTTTTGTTAAGAGGAAACGTTACTGATGAAGGCTTTAACTTGATAAGTGGTGCAACTGTAAAATTTGTCCTTTCAAACGGAACTGAAGAATATACATGTGATGCTTTGGACGAAGGTAATGGTTGGTACAATTGTACATGGAATTCGACAGAAAAGCCTTTAGGAAACTATTCTGTTAGGATGAATTCTTCTAAGCTTTACTACAACCCAAACTCTACTCTTTGGGTTGATAGATTTACTCTTAGACCTGGTCCGCCAATAGTAAACATAAACTTGTCTTCTGCTGTAATAGAAGTTAGTAGCTGGATACAGATAAACGCTTCTGTCCAAGATCAGTCTGGAACTGGCATAAACTGGACAAGAGCTAACATTACACAACCCAACAACAATTTAGAGCTAATTGAAATGCAAAGCATAGCTCCAGGCATATGGACTTTAAACTATACCAACACTTCCCAAAGAGGGCTATACCTTATTACTGTTTATTCTAGTGATAATACTGGTAGAGTAGGCTGGAGCAATACAACATTAAAAGCCTATACTAAGCTCAACGTAAGCCTGAGAACGCAACAAACCTACTATTATCAGGGTGATAGTGGAAGAGTAGAGTATTTGTTGAAGGATGGAGAAGGAAATTTGCTCGAAAATGCGAACGTGATACTCCAAATAAAAAACCCTAGCAATAGCTTGGTCTGGGAGTATACAGGCACTACTGTAAACGGTACTTTGGAGCCGATGCCAACATTTATTCTAGCAACTTCAGACCCTACAGGAACCTATACCCTAGTTTCTAACACAACCTATCTAGACCCTTTAGTCAACGTTTATGCAGGTAGGCTTGATGCCTACAGCTTTTCAGTCTATGAAAAGCCAGAGATACCTTTCTTCATGCTTAGTTTAGAAGCACCCTCTGAAGTAGAAGTTGGAAAAGATTTACAAGTTTCTGCGACTACAACTGATAGCGTGAAAAACATAGATGTGGATGAGATAAAATCAAGCTTGTTCGATCCTATTGGGAATTTAATTCTGGATAATGTTTCAATGAGTAAGATAAGCACAGGTCTTTACTTCAGAAGTTATACTACTTCCTCTTCTTCGACACAAGGCAACTGGAAGTGGGTCGTTACTGCTACAAAAGTACCGAATACAATAACAAAAGAAGTTTTTACACGTTTAGTCGGTGGGCCATTTGACGTAAGAAGTATAACTGTCTTGGACTATACAGTGCCAGACTTGGCTGTAGGTGTAGAAATAGAGAATAAGGGTAATGCTGGACAGGATGTAACTGTTGAATGGAAGTTGAGTAGAGTAGATACAAGCGAAATTCTAGCGTCAGGAGCAGATACAATCTTTGTTCCTGCAAATTCTGTAAAACAGCATGTAGTATATCCAAGTACAAGCTATGTTGGTGATGTGAAAATAACTTTTTTGGTTTACTACTCTGGGACTGAAAAGGCTGGTGCATACGCTACTTTCACAACCTTCTTGCCAACTACAACAACTACTCTTCCCTACGCTCCTCCAGTCACTTATCCGCTAGTAATAGCACAACCGTTACCAAAGCTTGAGATAGTCGATTGGACTAAAGAGCTAGAAATAGAAAGAGGATGGATAGGTTTTTTGGCAGTAACTGTAAAGAATTCTGGCAATGTAGACTTGAGCAACATTTTTATCAACATTCAAGGTGTGGACCAAAGCTGGATCGAACTACCAAAATCTTTCGACTTAAAAGCTGGAGAAAACCAAAGCTTTTCGATAAGGTTTGCAATCCCTATGACCGCAAAGTCAGGAAATTATGATGGGAAAATTATCGTTAGCTCCTTAGAAGCTAAGGATGAAAAAAGCTTTGTGCTAAGAGTCTTTGCTTCAAGAGCTGAACTTATATACTACCAGATACTCACCCTAAAGAAAACCTTGCAGGACATAGAAAGTAGAACGTTGCAGGCAGAAAAAGAAAATAAGGATGTAACAAAAGTTAAACAGCTTTTAGATAATGCAAGAGATAAGCTAACAATAGCTGAAAGATACCTGAACCAAAAGCTCTACGATGATGCGAAAGATATGGTAGACATGGCTAGGCAGTACTTGGAGAAAGCAGAGTATGAGCTACAAGTTGCAAAGCCTCTTGAAAAACCAGTTCTTGCTAACTTAATCGAACTTTTGCAGAAATGGCTACTGTTAGTTTTGGCAATTATAGTTGGATGTATATCCGTAGTTTTGTTTGTTGTGCTGAGAGGCATAAAGTATGAAGCAAAAGTAAGCGTACCGCCAGAAACCTTGAAAAAAGCTGTTATTGGTGTAGTCTCTGCCCAAAAGCTGAAGGAAGAAAGAGAGAAAATAAACAAGATGCTAGCCATAATTGAAAGAGAGTACAGAGAAGGGATAATTTCGAAAGAAAGCTATGAGGAGTTGAGGAAAAAAGCTGAAGAGAAGCTCCACGAGCTAGAGAGAAAATTGTCTCAATGAAAATCATCGTCTTTTCTTGTCTTCAGTTGTATTTAAATATTTTACTATCTAATAGTAACAACATGAAAAGGGAAGAATACAAGCTTCCTTATAGAGTAGATAAGCCTGAAGAGTATGAGAAAGAAAAGGAGGAAGAATCTAAAGTAATTAGAATTTATAAACAGGCAGAAAGCTACAAGCCTAAAGAAATAAAAGCAGAAAAACCTAAGGTGCAAAAGGTAAGCATTCCTTTGCTCCAAAAAATGATAAAAGATATGCAAGCAGAAGAGAATAGAAAATTGCCAAAGATAGGAGCAGAAGTTGTAGGCGATATTTTTGACAGGATAAAGTTCTTGAAAAGTAGAATAGAAGAACTGGAAAGAGCTATCAGAATGAGAGAAGAGATGAACGCAAGGTTTAATCAAGAGATAGAAAAGGATATAGAAGAACTGGAGAAAGTTTTGTCAACAATCTCAGACAGAGAAGAAATGAGAGAATTTAAGCTTAACATTACTCTTCTAAGAATGGAAAAGCGTAAGGAAAACATAAACTTCTGGAAGGATATTGTGGAGCTTAGGAGCCAGCTGAAAGAGTTGATGGAAGAATATGAAAGTGAAATGAAGATAGCTAACATCTTCTCAACCTTGAAGGGTGGTGGATGATGGAAGAAAACATAGCAGAAGAAATAAGAAGGCTAACTCCTTTTCTAGGAAGAGAAAAGGTTGCTCAGCTTGAGACTGCTTATTTGCTCGGAAACGAAAAGTACAGGCAAAAAATAGTAGAAGCTGTTGATAGGATAAAAGCTTTCATAAGTTCTGACACAGAATTGCGCGAATCTCCCCTCTTAGAGCCTCCACCCCAAGAAGCTGTTTCAGGTGAAATAGAGCTAGGGAAGATCCTTTACGGAAAAAAAGAACTTTATCCATTTTTCTTCTCCAAAAAGGACTTGCTAACTCATGTAGGAATTTTCGGATCTTCTGGCTCAGGTAAAACCAACATAGTCCATTACCTAATAGAATCTTTAGCTAAACAAAAAATACCTGCTTTGATTTTTGATTTTTCCAAGAGAAACTACCGTGACTTGCTTACTCTACCAGAAATTAAAGAGAGAATTACAGTTTATACAGTTGGTAGAGAAGTCGTTCCTTTCCGCTTTAACCCTCTTTTGCCACCAGATGGAGTTTCTGTTGTGCAGTGGATGAAAGAGTTTGCAGAAGTTTTTGATCATGCTTATTGGTTGTTAGGCGGTGGAAGATATGTTATACTAAAAGCTTTGAATGAAATTTACAGCAATGTTGAAACGCCTAGGCTTGTTGACGTTAAGGAATGGTTGGAAAAATATTCTTATGCTACTCTTTCTCCTAGAGAAAAGAATTGGATTGCTACTGCAATGAGACCTTTAGAATCTTTATGCTTAAGAGAAACTGGTAGAATTTTTGATTGTGATAAAGGTATTCTTCCTTCAAGCTTTTTTGAAGATGGGAAGATTAGTGTTCTTGAGTTAGATTCGCTTTCGAGCGATGATAAGACTTTCTTGATAGAAATTATACTGCAATGGATAAGGGATTGGCTAATAGTAAAGAACGTAAGAGAAAAATTAGTTGGTGTAATTGTGCTAGAAGAGTCGCATCACGTGCTAAACAGGGAAAAAACTAAAAAGCTTGGAATAGAAGCTGTAACAGACCTCATCTTTAGAGAAATAAGAGAGCTTGGTATCGGAATTGTTTATACAGACCAACACCCTTCCTTAATCAGCTATCCTGCACTTGGTAATACTTCTACTCATATCTACATGAACTTAGGCTTGGACACAAAGTATTCTTCAGACGTGGAAGATGCAGCAAGCATGCTTGGATTAAAGGATGAGAAAGATATAAGCTACTTGAGAAGGCTACCAACTGGCCATGCTTTTATGCTTGTAAGAAAATCTGCATTTCCAAATCCTTTCTTGGTCAAGTTTCCACTTATCCTGGAAGAAAGAGGAAAAGTTAGTGATGAAGAACTAAGAAAACTGATGCAAGGCAAGCTTTTAGAAAGTGTGGAAAATAAAAGGGAAAAAGGGTTTGAAGCTTTTGTAGTCGAGGAAAAGATGAAAAAGATTACTGGTAGTGGATGGCGTATCCTAGAAGCTTTGCTGGATGGTTGTGGTGTATACACTTCCGAGCTTGCTAAAGCTTTAAGAATGTCTTGCAAAAGCTTTAAGGAAGAGGTTTCAAAGCTCGTTAACTTAGGTTTAGTAGGGTTTAAGGAAGCTAAAGCGTACAAGCAAAAAGCTTTTTGCTATTTCTTAACGCACGAAGGTGAGCTTGTCCTAGCACTAAAAACTGGTAAGTTTCAAGAAGATTCAAAGGTAGAAGGTTTTGAAGAGGAGGTTGTTGAAGCTCTTTCAACAAAAGGATATAAAATTCTAGAAAAAAGGGAAAAAGAGTTAGTTGTAGAAAAGGATGGTATCCAGCAGCGCATTCTTTTAGCAAAAACAAAGAACTTAAACAAGCTTTTTGAAATCTTGAAAGAAAATTTAGAAGAGGAGATGTACTTCGTTTGCGCTTCTGAAAAAATAGAGAAGTGTTTATTACAACAAGCAACAAAGTATAGTGTTAATCATAGGGAAAGCTTTACTATATTCTACACAACTCCAGAAGAAATTAAAAATGGTTTTAAGAGACTAGAGTTTACAGTTTGAACGTTAAGTATTTATCCTTTTCGCTCTATTCTTATATCATCTTAGATTGATTGAACGAACGTCTGCTTCGAGTAACCTAAATTCCAGAAAAGAACAAAAGCAAAGAAAGACAGCAAAAACTAAAAGTTGGAAAAAAATACTCCCAAACAGGCAGTAAACGAACAACAAAAATGAAAAAAAAGTCTTATGTAGCGCTTTTTCTATCAGATTCTTGAATTTTAGCATTTACTTGTCTTTACACTTGTCTTTACT
>CAYYVK010000015.1:0-16594 GCA_964475145.1 uncultured archaeon | reverse complement strand
TTAAGGAGATAAGAAAGATCGAGTTTGAAGGATATGTCTATGATCTTTCAGTAGAAGAGAATGAAAACTTTATCTGCAACAATATTCTTGCTCACAACACTAGAGAACTCCAGCTTCCAGAATTCCTCCATTGGGTCCCACTAACGACAAGAGAGCCAAACCCAGAAGGCTTGGGTGGAGTAAGTATGCTAGACTTGTTGGTTAATAGCTTGAGAATGAGGCCTGATAGAATTATAGTCGGTGAAATAAGAAGAGCAAGAGAAGCAGAAGTTCTTTTTGAAGCAATGCACACTGGTCACTCGGTATATGCTACACTCCATGCAGATACAGCAGAACAGGCTTTGAAGAGGTTGTGCAACCCACCTATAAACGTTCCAGAAACGGTAATAGAGGCTTTACACATGTTTGTAGTAGCTTTCAGAGACAGGAGGAGCGGTATAAGAAGGATGCTTCAGCTTAGTGAGCTAGTTCCAAGAGGTGAGAAGGGTGGTGTTACCATAAACACCCTTTATAGGTGGAGGCCTGCCAAGGATGAAATAGAAAAGGTGAACGATAGCTATAGAGTTTTAGAGGAAATAAGGATTCACACTGGTATGAGCGATAACGAAGTTAAGAAGAGCTTAGAAGAAAAGATAGACATTCTAAAGTGGTTAGTTAAAAGCCATGTTAGTGACATAAACAAGATAGGAAGAATAGTAGCTATTTACTATTCAGATCCAGAGTTCTTGCTCAAGAGAATGAAAGAATCTCCTGACAAAGTGATAGAAGAATGGTTGAAATAAAAAGAGTCCCTTTTGTACCCTTGTCGCTTGAGAAAGCCTTAAAGCCTGCTAGAGCATTTTTCTTTCTTTCATCATCTGCAGCAAAAGCTATGCCTTCTATCGAAGTCAAGCTTATTCAGGCAGGAATAAAGCTAAAAGCTAGGGAATACTTGGCTGTAGCAATGTTTTCATCAGTCTTTTGGTTCTTCATCATTTTTTCTCTTTTTACCAGTTTAGCTAAGGCAGTAAACTATCAGAACCCTTTCCTCTTATCTATACCTTTTTCTTGTATGTTTGCAGCAGTCTCTTACATGTACATCCTCTTCTATCCAAACTTGCTAGTAGCAAGACGCGACAGAGAAATAGAAAAGAATCTACTCTTTGCCATAAGACATTTGTTCATCCAAGTAAGGTCTGGTGTTTCGCTCTTTGACGGCTTAGTTTCTGTTTCTAAGGGAAATTACGGGATAATATCGAGAGAGTTGGAAGAATGTACAAAAGAAATAGCAACAGGTAAGGACGAGATAGTTGCTTTAGAAGAGCTAACTTTCAAGAACCCAAACTTACATTTTAGAAGAGCTCTGTGGCAGATAATAAATAGCTTGCGTGCTGGTGGTGATTTAGGAAGCACTCTAGAGCTTCTTGCTTTAAACCTCTCTGAAGAGCAGAAAGTAAAGATAAGAAAGTATGGTGCACAATTAAGTCCGTTGGCTCTCATGTACATGATGATGACAATAATAATTCCTACTTTGGGAGTTACTTTTTTGATAATCTTTTCCACTTTTTCTGGAATTGCAGTTCCAGAGATAGTCTTTTACATGCTTATTTTTATTCTGGCAATTTTTCAGTTCATGTTCATAGGTATGGTAAAAAGTAGGAGGCCGAGCGTGGAAGTATGAAAGTAGAAAATTTATACAAGAAGATAAGAAGGTTTTATCCTAAGGCTTATGTGCGGTGGTTAAGCGATCAGCTGATTTATGCAGATGTTAGCATGGGTGTTGAAAAATTCTTATCATTTTCCTTTTTGTACAGTTTAGCTTTTGCTTTTATAGCTTATGCAATACTCTTGATCCTAGGGCATTCTTTTTTTGCTCTGGTTGCATTGTTTGTTGTATTTTTTGCTTTTCAATTATTGATAGATTTGTTAGTAATTTTGATAGGTGATAAAAGAGGAAAGTTTGTTGAGGAAGTTTTACCAGATGCTTTACAGCTTATGGCTGCTAACATAAGGTCTGGTTTAACTCCTGACAAGGCCTTACTCTTTACAGCAAGACCAGAGTTTGGCAGTCTAGAAAAGGAGCTAAGGTTTGCTGCTAGCAAAGCAGTTGCTGGTGAACCTCTAGAAGAAGCTTTGTTATCCATGGGTAAAAGAATAAAATCTAAGATTATAGAAAGGACTTTTGGTCTTATTGTGGAAGGGATGAGAAAAGGAGGGGAGATGGCAAGCCTTTTAGAACAGACTTCAGAGGATATACGTAACTTAAAGCTACTCAAGAAAGAAATTGCAACTCAAGTTGGGATGTATGCTATATTCATCTTCATAGCTACTGGACTTGCCGCGCCTCTACTCTTCAGCTTTTCCACTTACTTGGTAGAGACGATGAGCAACATAGGCTCAACCTTGAAAATAGGAGAAGCAACAAGGTATGCTACTCTAGGTAGCTTGAGGATAAGCCTTATATCTTATTCATCAGATTTCCTCAGGCTCTACTCTTTTTCTTTACTGGCAATAAACTCTATCTTCGGTAGCTTGCTCATAGGCTTGTTACAGGAAGGTAATGAAAAGGCAGGGATAAAGTATATCCCAATCTTGCTTTTGCTAAACGTTACAATTTTCATGGTAAGCAAGCTTGTAATTTCTCAGTTTGTAACTATTCTAACGCCTCCAACAACGCTTAAATAAAGCTTATAAAATAGGTTTACTAATAATATTAAGTGGAATATATGAAAGGACAAGCTGCAATGGAATATCTGATGACTTATGGATGGGCAATCTTGATAGTAATTGCAGTAGTTGCAGCATTGTATGCGATGGGCGTTTTTAAGATAGGTGGAGCACCAGTACCTTGTAGCCCTTGCTTCAGTTACTTTGCGTTTGTGGATTACTCTTCAGCCAACCAGATTCTAGTAATAAGAAATGGTGCCAGAAGGATAAACATCACTGGAGTTTCTCCGGACACGATAGAAATAGGTTATGCTCCTGGAGAAAATAATGCATTAAATGTCGAGACAATAGCTGGTAAAACATTATATCTTGATACTTCTGACCTGCCAGCTGGCGCGAACCAAATAACAATTACCTACACGGACATGGATTCAGGATTGTTACATACAGATACTGCAACCTTACGCAAGTAAGCCTTTAATTTTTTATTTTATTTCAACAAAAAGGTTGCCCAGGTAGAAATCTTTTAAAGCTGTCTTTAGATAAAATTTAATTTCTTCCCATCCTTCTGTCTTTTGTATAGAGCTTTTATCAACGTTTAGAGGAAGAGCTGCTATCATTTTTACTATTACCATTTCTCCAGTTGTTAGGTCCGAGTACCAAATCGTGTGAAGCGTGTAATTTCCTAAGTAAAATCCTTTTGCGTTCGTAATCATGTAAAATTGTTCTATTTCTCTTGTGACTGTTGAAACATCCTCAACAAAAAGATAGTAGATTATTGTTTCGTTCTCTAAGTTATAGCTCTCTTCAAACCCAGAAACATTGTAAACCCAAGTAGTAAGGTTACTTTCGTTCAGCTGAAATACTAGATAATAAGGATACTTTTGATTTAGGCAAAGGCTCATACCTTCGCTTACAGCAGTTACTTCTCCCATCTTCCCTTCGCACAAGTCTATTATTTCTAGGGTGATTACTTTTGATGCGTTTGTTTGAGTTGTTGGCTTTTGCTGACTTCCCAATCCACCAGCGCCAGAAACATTTCCTAAAGTTTCGTTTGTTTGATTTTCAGTTGCCTGGGGCAGAGTAGTTGTAGGATAAATGGTTGTAGTAGTCTCGTTTGCTGTAGCATTACCTCCAAAAATGCCTTTTGTTATAACTTCAATTACCTCCTCCTTTCTAAAAACGAGAAGAATAGTTACAAAAATTATTAAAATTGCAAGCAAAATTAAGAAAATCTTGTTCACTCGACCACCCTTTCACTTACATTATAAATTTGTAAATGTCCCCAATTAAGCACACTTGTTTCATTATCAAGTCTGAAGCTTGACGGCATACCATTGATTTGATAAGCAACAGCAGAAATGTTACAGAAGTATATGTAGTCTATACTGCTTCTCTCCCAGTAGACTGGTATGCCTAGAGTTAAGATTTTATCCTTGTCGACAAAGCTTTCTAACCCTATATCCTTATCTATTCTGTACTTGTCTTGAATCAGGCATTTGCCTTCTAGTCTGTCCAGGAAGCTAGCTCCATACTTACTTGGATGATAGTAAGAATAGTTCAAGTCATCAAGCAAGTTCGTTAAGTCTGTAGAAGAATAGTTACGCCAATGAGGGCTTAAAGTAATTGTGTTCACAGCTCTTCCGTAAGTGTATAAAGGATAAAGAGGGTCTTCGAAATTTGTTATGCTCACTACAGTGCTAATCCTTTCTTTTCTGGTTAGGTTTATCTCAAAGTTTTTGTCGGTTAGAATAACGGAGAAATCAAAGTCTACTTTAATGTTAAAAGAATCAAAAGGGCTTACAGTTATATTACCTATGCTTATTTTTGCATCAAAATTTTCTAATTGGCTTAGACTCTCCAAACTATTCTTCCAGTCAGTGATGGTGGAATAGTTCATTAGTGGTTGTGGTTCGCCGTTTATTGTCCCGTTTGTTATCAACTCAACTATAGTAGAATTAGCTTGTGGAAGACCAGTCCCGTTTGATACTACATAGCTTACAGCAGAAGATATACTCCTTCTACTAACAATATTCATAGCCCTTTTTGCATCCTCTACCAGACTGTTGTAAAAGTTTATCATTGCTTCTGCTCTACTTTCCACGCTTACTTTTGCTGAGTAGCTAGAGACTAAGGATATTTGCACGAATACTATGGCTATTAGTGTGAAAAGCAGAAAGACCAAAATTAAGCTGAAGAATATACCTTTCATACTACCACACATAAAGCTTGAACAAGCTTGGCCCCCACAACCACTCTATACCGTAAACAGACTTGCTGTCAACTTGTATGTTGGTTGCGTTTATTCCTTCAGCTCCTATTTGTTGCTTTAATCTTTCTATTGCATCCTCTACTGCAGCATCACTCGAGTTAAAGACAGAACCATATCCTACCATGCTTTTTGCTAGGTAAGTGTACTCGAAGGAAGACCAAGGCAGGATGTAGTTTGTGGAAGAAATGCTACCACCTGGCTGGAAGTCTACTAGCTGTATATTATTCTTTCCAACGTTCCATATAGAAGGCTTTATATACACGCTTTCTGGAACTGCTCTTATTGCCGGAGAAATGAAAACGAGGTTTTTTGGCAAGTCATCAAACCAAGCATATGCTTTTATCATGCTGCTAAAGCCTTGAGCTATATGCACAAAACTTTCTGTAATTCTTTTCTCACTTTCACTTATGTTAAAGCTACAGTTCTTAGGATTGCTAGCATTCCACAAAGGCTTCCAACAATCTAAATAGCCGAAGAGCTTGTCTTTTGTTATGTCTATTTCTCCATAGTAGAAAGGTGGTTCAGAGAGCTCGTAATAGACTTCAACGTAGCTTGAGTTTTCAGGATCATTCACAGGGTCTGAATAGATTTCTGAGTCTTGATATCCCCAGTGGATATCCCCATAGTTGTTTAAATAGACAGAAACAATATTCGTTCCGTTCACAAGCTTGCTTGTTATATCAAAGTCAAGTTGAGGGTTCATCACACCTGCTATATCCCTTACACAATAGTATCCTTTATCAGTATAAGAGTAACAGTATTCGTTGTCCCCATCAGCATAGAAAGTTGTGTTAGAGTTTACATAAACCTTAACATCAGTAGAATTTCTCCACGTCCCACCAATGTAAACTCGTGTGTCATCAACTCTTTTAGCGTTTACTTTTAACCTTGCGCTTACATTCTTTGCATTCTCTGGTATGTAGAAAGAAATCATGGACCAGGCACCAGTCCTTCCGATAACATCGTCAAAGTAGTATCTTTTTCTGAAGGTTGTGTTTGCTGTAAAAATGTCTTGTGTCAGGCTATAAGTTACGACAAGACGCATTCCTGGATGAACGTGAGCATTGTAGTTTGGTGTACCGAATTTTAAGTAGATCGAATTGTTACCAACTATAAGCTCGTTCTTCACGTTTACATAACCATAAGCAGCAGTAGTAACTTCTGAACCAGACTTTTCTTCTTGCAGATACAGCCAGACTACATCATTCTTCTTTTGAACTCCGTTTACAACTAGTTGCTGGAATTCAGCTTGAGCTTGAGAAGTTCCGAAGTGCACAGATACATAAAGGATAGCATCGTATATAGTGATGTTAGCAGGCAAAGAAAACTTTTTAGTGATTTCAACTGGGTTTGCAGTCCATCCAGCGCCTTCAGGATAAAACGGAATTATTTGGGTAGTGTTTTTAACTACTTTTGTAGCCCATGCTCTTGCTATGTAGCCAGCTACAGGCTTGCCAACTTCATAGCCTGACGCGGTCCTAAAAGCTACTGCAACCGTGTTGCTTTCTGGACAATTTGACCTGTAAACAGTTTCATCCCCTACTTCTAGCTTGAAACATTTAGCAGTCAAGTTTTCTAACATTTCTCTTGTTACGTTCCTTGCTATACTTTCATTACCAGAATACCAAAAAGTTCCTATCAAGTCTAGAACAGTCTTGTTCAAGTCTATATCCTTTATTATTCCTTGTGCTATTAAGTTTGAAATGGTTGGCTTTTGACTTACATCAGCAACTGTTAAAGTTTCTAGAACAGAGAGCAAGTCGTTTGCTTGGTAGCTTAAAGATTGAAAAGAAGCTTCTTCATACCTACTTTCAAATGTTAATGGAATCAAGCTTAGCAGTAGCAAGCCAAGAATTACTGCAAGGATAGCATCTGTGCTGAAAACAATTGCTTTCATTTCAATCCCATAATATCGTTTTTATTTTTACAGCTTTGTTGTTTAGTACACCAACTCTTTCTATCTGGTAAACATTCTTTGCTTCCAAAGGCTGAACACCAAACCAGAATACTGTTTGAGAATTTTCATCAGTCACGTTGTAAAAAACATTATAAGGTCCTATGTTTAGCAGTGAAAGAAACTTTTGGTAGCCAATAGAAGAATTTAGAATTTGTAGCTTTGTAGCGTTTATTTTTCTCTCGTTAGCAAGTCCTATTTCCATTACAGAGCTACCATCCCAATACTTTGGATAACCCTCCTTAAACCATACTTGTGAAGCAATGAGCAAGTAGTTGAAGGCATCCTTTCTTCTTCTTATCTCTTCATTTTCTTTCATCGCATACGTCCAGTAACTGAAAACAATTATCAAGAGGAGAAAGAATATTACTGAGGCCATGAAAAAATCGTATGTGAAGGTCTGTCCTTTATTCCACATATATTTCACCTTTTATGTTCTTGACAATATTCTCTCCAGTTTTTATCACTCCGGTAATGTTTCTTGTGAGTATGCTTGCGGTAACTTCACCTTTACTCCACTTTAGTTTCACTTCATAATCTCTCACTTCTACTGTGAAATTGGATATACCGTAAAGTTCCTTGCTCACGTAGAACTTTCTAGAATAGCCATCACCAGCTTTTAGAGCAAGGTTTATTTCAAACGCTATCTCATTTACAAGGTTTTGAGCTTCTTGATAGGTCTTATATTCTTCTAGTTGAGTAGCAGACTGATAGTTTTTGTAAACTACTAGGAACACTAAGACTAAAAGCAAAGAGACAAAAGCAAGAAATTCAGTGCTAGCTTGTGCTAACATTCACATAACCTCTAAAAGCTTGGATTAAAACTATTTTGTAGCCAGGTGTTGTTGGTATGTTTCCAGTAACATTAGTGACAGTTGTGTAGTGAATGTCAGAAACACCTGCACTAGTTCTAACTTTCCATACTATTGTATTGTTTAAGAATTCTATGCTTTCTACACCATCAGGCACTAAAATTTCAGTTTCTATCTTTGCACCTTCACCTTGGGAATAAATCCAATCAACATTTCTTCCTAACTTATCAACAGAGTTTTTTGCAACTGTTAGCTTGTTGGTTTCGCTATAACTTTGGGACAAGTCGTTCAAGTAAAGCACATAAGGGACTAGTACAAGCAAAGCAAAAGAGACTATTATCAAGTATTCCAAAGCTACCTGGGCTTTCATATATAAGATTTACAATTTCTTTCAGTTATTCTTTCATTCAAGAATTTTAAGGAGTAAAGACAATCTATATCATAGCCCCGTCGTCTAGCGGTCAAGGATGTCTGGCTCTGGACCAGAAGACGCCAGTTCGAATCTGGCCGGGGCTATTTCTTTTTTGAAGAAGAAGATAAAATTATGGAAGAAGTCTTGAAGAAAGCTTTAGAAGAAAGAAAAAGGTTGAGGGAAGTTTACAACACTATTGCAGATTGTTGGTCTCACCTAAAAGCTACACCATGGCCGGAAGCTAAAGAATTTTCCAGTTCAGTGAAAGGGCTTGTGCTAGACGTAGGGTGTAGCAACGGAAGAAATCTATTGCCTTTTTTGGAGAAAGGTATGAAATGTGTAGGTTTTGACTTCTCGCATAACATGATAAGAGAGGCAAAAAAATTCCTGAAGAAAAAAGGTTTTAGTGCAGACCTTTTGGTTGCTGATGTTCTTGAGCTACCTTTCAAGGAAGAAAGCTTTGATGCTATAATCTTTACCAGAGCCCTTCACCACATTCCAACTTCTCATTTAAGAGTAGAAACTTTGAAGAAGGTTGTTGAGCTTCTTAAGAAAGATGGGAAGATCCTTATAACAGTATGGCGTCGATACTATCCAAGGTTTTTACAGGATTATTTCCTGAACATTTTTGAGAAAAAGTTCGAGTTTGGTGATACTTACAAGGTATGGCGCTACAAGGGGAAGGTATATAAAAGGTTCTATCATTTGTACAGTCAGAAAGAGCTGGAGACAGAGCTTGTTAGAGCAGGTTTGAAAATTAAAAAATTATACAAGGACGATGGAAGTTTTGTTACTGTATGCGAGAAGAGTTGATTTCCTTCAACCTTTTGGTTAAGTAGTTTATCTTGTTCTGTAAAAACTTGAGCTCTTTTACTGATCTTGCTGTAAAAAGTGCTTGTTTGGCTTGAAACAGCTCTTCTTCCAGTACATCAACTTCTTGCCTTATATTCATATTTACTATATAGTAGTAACTAATATTTAAAGATTACTGTTTGGTGGTAACAATTTAATGAAAAAAAGAAACAACAATTTATCGACGAAAGACTATTATTGAATTATGGGTAAAAATTACAAGAAAGTTCTTGTTAATGTTTTAAAAAAGATAAAACCTACTAAAGATCAAGAAAAGAAGATAAAATTGCTATCTAAAAAAGCATTAACTCTAGTAAACAAGCTTTGTAGGAAGTATAAGGCAAAAGCTATGCTTGCTGGTAGTATAACAAGGGATACATGGCTTCCAGACAAGCTTGAGTTTGATGTTTTTATGCTCTTTCCAGAAACCATGAAAAAGGAAAAAATGGAAAAGGTTGGGCTAGAAATAGGAAAGGCAACAATCAAGAAGTTGAAAGGAACGTTCTCTATAGAGTATGCTGAGCATCCGTATGTTTCAGGAAATGTAGAAGGGGTGAGAATTGATATAGTTCCTTGTTTTGCAGTTAGTTCAGCAGAAAACATAAAATCTGCTGTGGATAGAACACCTTTTCATGTAAGGTATATAGAAAAAAACTTGAAGAAAGCCCAAGCTAATGAAGTAAGGCTTTTGAAACAATTTTTGAAAGCACACGATCTTTACGGAGCTGATGCAAAGACAGAGGGTATATCCGGTTATGTGAGTGAGCTTTTGATAATAAAATACAAGAATTTTGTAGAATGCTTAAAGGCTGTAGAGAAATGGCTACCAGGAGAAATCATAGATATAGCAGGCTTTTACAGGAAAACCGAGTATCAAAAATTGAGGAAGGAGTTTAGAGGAAGTGCTTTGATATTAATCGATCCTGTTGATAAGAACAGAAATGCGACAGCTGCTCTTTCTGCTAGGAATTTTTTCCTGTTTAAAAAATTTGCAAGAGAGTTTCTAAAAGATCCTAAAGAGGAGGACTTCTTTCCCAAGAAAGTACAGCCTATTACTGAAGAAGAATTGAGAAAGTTTTTGAACGAGAGAGGAACTCAACTACTCATAGTAAAGTTTATTCCGCCAAAAATAATTCCAGACATACTTTGGCCGCAGCTTAGAAGGTTTGCTGAAAGATTGGAGAACATTCTAGAAGAAACTAAGTACGAGTTTAAGGTACTTTCCAAAGATGCTTTCACGGACGAAAGGTTCATTGCTTGTGTAGTTCTTGAGATGGAAGTCTATAGACTACCTTTCATTCAGAAGAGCGTAGGACCGCCTATCTTTGACCAGGACGATTCTAAAAGGTTCTTGGAAAAACATGCACAGGATTTAACTTATGTGGAAGAGAATAGGTGGGTAGCAGAAACAAAAAGACAGTTTCTAACGGCAAAGAGCAAGATAGAAGACAGTCTTAAAAAACCTTTAGAGGTACTGTTAGCGAAAGGGATACCAAATCATATAGCTGAGCGTTTGGTGCATGGGTTTGATGTAATAGACGACATAGAAGGAATAGTTAAGATAGTAGAAAGAAATCCAGAGTTTGGAGCATTTTTGAGAAAGTTTTTCCAGAAGGAAAAGCTAACAACTTAAGAAATTAATCTTATACTCACTAATTCTATTTATGATTGTAATCACATTTTTAGGCACAGTTTCTGGTATTCCAAGTAAGGAAAGATCCCATCCTGCCATTGTGCTAGAGTATTTTGGTGAAAAGAAAGATACACTCCTTTTTGATTGCGGAGAAGGTACACAAAAACAGCTCATGCTCTCCGGAATAAGCTTCATGGACATAGACAAAATTTTCATAACACATTGGCACGCTGATCATTTTGCTGGTCTGATAGGTTTGATACAAACGATGAACCTGGAGAAAAGAAAGGATGAGCTTAAAATCTTTGGTCCAGAAGCTGAAAAGTTTGTTTCAGACATAGTAGACTTAGGCTACTTTGGCCTAAGGTTTCCTGTGACTCCTATAAACGTGCCATTTGAAGGTGAGGAAATAGTTAAAATTGAAGAGGCTGAAGAGTACGAAATCTATTCGATTCCTGTGTTGCATACAGTTCCTTCTGTAGCTTATTGCTTTAAAGAAAAGGACAAGTGGAGTATAGACGTGGAGAAGCTTAAGCAGCTTGGTTTAAGAAGAGGAAGTTGGTTGAAGAAACTTAAAAAATATGGTAAAGTTTCTATTAAGGGTAAGGATGTAAATTTGGAAGAAGTAGCAAAAGTGAAGAAAGGTCTTAAGGTAGTTTATACAGGTGATACAAAGCCTTGTGACAATGTGATAAAAATTGCTAGAGATAGCGACTTACTGATTCATGACAGCACCTTTCTTGAAGAAGAGGAAGGAAAGGCACATGCAGACGTTGAGCAAGCAGCTCAAGTAGCTCAAGCAGCAGAAGTAAAGCAGCTCATACTTACACACATAAGCAGAAGGTATACTGATGCTTCTGTACTGGAGAAAGCAGCAAAGAAAGTATTCCCAAACACCAAGGTTGCTTACGATTTTATGAAGGTAAAGTTAAAGTGACTTACTCTCTATTCTTCTGTGCAGGATAAAAGCCCAGGATGCTTGCAGAGCAGAAGAAATGGTGAGCAAGACCTCTAAGCTGAAGAAAGTCAGTATAATCCCAGAAAGTATTGTTGCTAATCCATAGAATAAAGTGCTTGTAGAGTCTATAAGTGCAAAGGATCTTCCTCTCTTGTTCTCTTCTGAGATTTTTGACAAGTAGGAGCTGAGTGCTGGGAACTGCATGGCAGATGCTACCGCAAGTATTATCTCGACAGCAAAGAGCTGGGGTAAAGACTTTACTAACATGTAGGACAAGGTAGCTAAGGAGGCTAACCCACTACCAAGACAAATTAAAATCTTTTTGTCGATAAGGTCAGAGATATACCCAAAAGCTATTTCAGAAAGAGCTACGACAATCCAAAAAGTTCCAAAGATGTTTGTCAGGCTTAGGTAATCTAGAGAAAGGTTCTGAGAGTATTGGTAGTATATAGGTCCGACTAACCCTGAGCCTAAGGAGGCTAGCATGTTCGCTATAATTAGGGCTACCAATTCTCTCTTCATTCCAACCACTCTTTTGGATAGCTAAGTGTAACATACGTTGCTTCTCCTAGAAGTGTATTCTTTATTATCTCTTGGAATATAAATCTTTTTCGGTCTGTTTACGACCCAGAGCAGGCTAATGGCAGAAATGTTGAGTAAAGATTTGGAAAAGGTCCTGGAAGCAGTTCGTTACTCTAATTTTCTTAACAGCTCCAAATAGCATTATAGTTTCTATAGATAAGTTCAGATTGTTCTTAAGTGGGCCTGCGCGGAATTGAACCGCGATTTCCACTGTGTGAGAGTGGTTTTAGTTCCAGTCCTACCGTTAGACTACAGGCCCTTTAAAATTAAATTAGCAGAATTAAATAAAAACTCAGAAGTCTTTAAGCGATTTTTGACTCGATATTTCCATTTTCTCTGGAACAAAATTTTCGTCGAATATAGCAACGCCATATGTTCCGTCATAGCCTGCTTTGTATTTAACTTTTCCTTCTCTTACTTTTATTATTGCGTCAGCAATCTTTTCGTTAGTAACTTTCAGCAAATCTTCTTTTGGAACGTTAAGCAAAACATTTAGCTCGTTACCAAATTTTTCTATAAGCTTATCATGCTCCTCCAAAACTTTTTTGGAATAAAGCTCACCAGAGCCCCAAGCAAAAGAAATTATTTCATACAAAGGTAACAAAGTCTTGAAAGGAATCGCATCTTTGGGAACAAATCCTTCTGGTCTATCTGCCAGTTCTTCTACTCTATGCAAAACTCCTATGGTTAGTTTTTTTCCACATTTTGGACAAATGTTTCTCAATTTAATTGCATCCTTAGGATGCAAGCTTATGTTGCAAGCGCGGTGGCCGTCCAAGTGGTACTTTCCGTAGTTTGGATCAACTTCTATTGTATACAAAAACTTTTCCTTATCCCTTTTCTTAATTGACTCAATTATTTCCCAGTAGGTTAACTTTTCTAGTTCAAACACATTTGCCTCTCTACCTAATCGCCACGGCCAGGGCGAATGACTATCGCTGTTGGATAAAAGAGTAAACCTATCAAGCTTGCTCAACCTCCAGTTCATTGGTGGATCACTACTCAGTCCTGTTTCCAAGGCATAAACATGCTTAACTTGATCTTGATAACATTCTTCTACAGAATCGAATCCTGATCTACTTCCAAGACATGACATCCAAGGAGTCCACGCATGCGCAGGATAAATTAAAACATCTTTGCTTATTTCCATAAGAGTTTCAACAAGTTCAGCTGCACTCATTGTTAGGATTGGTCTTCCGTCTGCGCTCAAGTTTCCATGTTTAGTTAAGGCTTCATTTATCTGGTCAACTATCTCGAAAGAAGGTGCGTGAATCACATGGTGAACCCTTTTAATTTCGTTCTGATGTTTAAAGTAAGTTGCAACTTCTGTTGTGAGAGTAAAACAAACATCATTATAATTAAAAAGACCAGACCCTTCTATAGGTTGAAGCTTTTGCTTTAGTTGTGCTAACCATTTCGGGTGGGTAAAATCTCCAGTTCCGAGCAAGCTCAAACCTTTAATTTTTGCACCCTTACTCAAACCTTCTAAGTTCATCTGTTTGCTTGTTGCACGAGAATAGGGGGAATGTAGGTGAAAGTCAGCTACTATTTGCATCTTCTCATCTCTTTAAAAAACTACAAGAAATAAGGAACAACCAAAACTAAGCCTATGATGAACAAGATTGTCCAAAGAGCAGTATTCCATCTTAAAACCTTACTACCGTCCAAAGGAGGTACTGGAAACATGTTGAACAAAAAGAGCCAGCTGTTCACGAATGATACAAGCACGAAAGAAGGTCCTGCTAAAAGGAAAACAAGAGCAAAACACAAGTTTACTAACGGACCGACAACAGAAATTAAGCCAGATTCTGTTTCTGTAAGGTGAATCCTTCTAAAACCCCATCTTCCAAACCTAAAAGGATAGATTACAACTGCACCTAAAGCAGCAAACTTTATTCCAGCTAGCATAAAGAGCAGTGCAAAGAGAACTCCTGCAGGCCAGAGCTTGAAGAAAGCAACACAGTGGAACTTCATCGCAACAAACTTATGTGCTAACTCATGACAAACGAAAGCTGTTAGAACTATTAGAAAGTAGGTTGGCAAGTTGATAAAGTCTAGTCTAAAAGGTCTGAAAGCAAACATGAAAGTTAACACTAGAACAGCTATGGCTATATCTCTTATTTCTTCTTTTGTAAAGGTTTGCATAATCATACCAAAAAGTATTTTAATGCCTCCTCCACGTTTCTTACTTCTTTCACTTCTATGCCTATATCTGATACTGTTGTAGTTTCCTTTTTGTATTCAGTAGTGCAGACAGTCCAACTACCCACTTTTTGGCATTTCTGTACAGGCTTATAGGTAGTTTGTATACTTTGACCTTCTGGAACTAGGAAAAGAACAGCACCAGCTTCTTTTGCTGCTTTCGCCTTTTCTACTATTCCACCAACAGGGCCTATTGAGCCGTCTGGGTTTATGGTTCCTGTAATCATCACACTGGTGTTTAGTTGTTTGTGCAATACAAGAGCTATAGTAGCTATAGAAAGTGCTGCGCCTGCAGAAGGACCTTCTATTAGTGATGCGTTCGTTTCTATCCTGTAAGCTAAGTCTATCTTGCTCAGATCAGCTTTTGTATACTGCTCAGCTACCTTTTTTGCTAATTGGATAGAGTATTGGGTATCTATCCAGAAAAGTAGTTGATTAACGTCAACAAGTAGCTTGCCAGAGCCTGCTTTAGCTTCGACAAACAGTGTGGTCGATACACCTCTTCCTCGATTGTCTACTGCAGGAATTTTTAGAAAAACCATAGAAACGTTTTCAGGAGTAAGCACTAAGGGCTGGTAAATAGTTTGGACTCTTGGAGTTTGAGCTTGAGTAAACAGGAAAACTATTGCTATTACTACAATTGCTGCTATGAAGAGCTTGAGGTCTTGCATATGAAAATTTTGTTTGGTTCAAGTATAAAAATGCAGGAGGTGGGCCTCAGGTCGAAGCAAGCTTGGAAGATAGTTTGTCTGTTTCCTCTTCTCCACCCTGTTTACTTACAGCACCTTTCCAACTACTTACCTTTGCTTCCTTCCGGACCTGGAGGGTTCGCAGCTGGAAAAGTCCGTAAGGACAGGGCTTCTCAGTCGAGGAAACAGGCTATCTTCCAAGACTCACCCCTTCCAGAGGCTTTCGGCTCGGGCAAAAAACCATTTCCCGATGTAGGCGAGGTTTAGCCGCCCCGACCGTTGACCTCCTGCAAAAAAGAATTGTTTCTCCAACTTTTTAAACTTTTTGTAGATTTTTAGCTAAAAAGGAAAAAAAGCATAGCTTTAAATACTTATAATGTGCTTTAAATACCATTAGGTGAACTCTAATGGAAGAAGAGTGGACAGAGTTCTCCGATGAGGAAGAAGGGGAAGAAGAGGAAGAAGAGTGGGAAGAGGAAGAAGAGATCTAGTTTGCAACCTTTTTCTTTCTTTTTCTGTTTTTCTTTTGTCTAAACTACTTAAAAATAGTAACAAAATTTTCAGGTTTAGTGAAGATTTAAATAAGCTATTTTTTAATGTTTTAATTAGGTGAAAGGATGATATTCGCAAACTCTTTAATCGACTTAGGAATAGCTTTCTTAGTGGCATGCGTACTAGCAGAATACTTTAAGTTCAGAAACAAGGCAGATAAGGGCTTCATGTGGCTGGGTTTAGCAGGAGTTTGGTTCATCTTTGCAGGCTCTTTTGCACTGACACCAACTTTAGCTGGCTATGTAGGAAGTGGGTGGTATTCTGCAGCAGGACAGATGAGTCTAGCAGGAATATTTGAAGTAATAGCATGGATCTTCGCGCTAATAGGAACGCTTTTTGTTGCCTACCAGATTCTCGTGGAGAAATAGACCGAATTTTTTAGCTTTTTCTTTTATTTTTACTCTTTTCAAGATTAGTGTAGAAATTTTTCGAAGCGTATGCGGGTGGGATTTGAACCACGAAGCCACTAACGCACTAGCGTTCCGGTAATTTATCCTCAGGCCAGCCAAATTGACCAGACTATGGGACCCTTGCCTGAAAAATAATTCCTTTTTAACATTTAAGCATTTTACAAAAATCTTGTGAGGTATACATCTCAAAAATTTTATGTTTTCTTTTTTCAATTAAAGCATTTGCAATTTCTTCTTCATGTCTTTTATTATAAATCTTGTGGAAGTTTTGCTGAAGGCTCCAATGATGATAATCATCTGTAATTAGAGGCAGTTTGTATTCAATGGCTACGAGGACTGAGCTTAAATCTCCTAGATGAATGTTATGATTTAAGTGGAGTTTATACAGTTCGCTATATGCCTTAAGATTTGAAAAATTACCACCCAAGTAAAAAACTATAGAGCTCTTTGAGCACCATATTGGGGAATAAATTTTATGATATTTTCCTTCGCTAACATAATTTTTCAGTTTCCCCAATTCTAGCGGAGTAAGAACAGCTTTGACTTTACCTTTTTCTATTATTTCAAGGATTCTCTTATGGTAATTAAAATATTGATTTTTACGATTCACTACATCAAGG
>CAYYVK010000014.1:2658-17899 GCA_964475145.1 uncultured archaeon | reverse complement strand
AACTATCAGGTACAAGTCAGGTGCTCTACCAACTGAGCTACCAGGGCATCTTTTTAATTTTATAATTTAAAGATTAATCTAAAAACTTTTTCTCTTTGAGTTTTGTTGGTAAATAAACTTCTGTCATAAACTTTAATCCTCTACCAGACAAAGCTTCCAACTCTGCTTTAATTTTTCTTTCTACCATTAGCCTTAATTCTCTTTGCCAATCTTTTGATTTGAACCACTCATAGTTCATCAATTCTTCTGCTCTTTTTATGTCTTGCTCAGTTGCTTTAATCGTAAAATTGTGCAGTTTAAATTCGTCTATGTCACTGATTGTCAACCCTAAGAACTTTGCGGTAGGTGTGCCTAATCTTTCAGACACATGAGCTAACGAAATACTTCCATACTTTATGACTGAATAGATATACCAACCGAAACTGTCTGCATCAGTAGCTACATAAACTGGCAATTTAAATTCTGTTGACAACCTTTGTAACAACCTTCTTGCCCCTCTTGCAGGTTGCCCCTGTGTAGTTAAAAGGATACAATTATGCTTTTGCCAAAATTTATCTTCGTGCAACCTTTCAAATGCTGCGTTTTTTTCGACGCAAAGTATCCAGTCCGCATCAACTTTTTTAAATTCTATATCTTCAACATTACTTGGAATTGCCCACCCACCTGACCCTAACTTAGCCCAATTAATTAAATCCCTACCATCTTTTATCACAACGTTTCCAACAACCCTTCCTCTCACGTCTGCGTTTAGATGAAGTTGTTCTCTTAGCACATCTAGCGCAACTTCTAAATCGACTAGAACTGCATTGCTTTCGTTTTCTTCTTCGAAAGTATTTTCGTTTGAGTTTGGGAAGGTTCTTTTCAAAGCATAGAACATATCTCTTAAGCTTGTGTGCAAATTTTCTTTAAGTAGTTGGTTGCAAAATGCAGAAACCATCAGAGTTTGGGTAAATTTTTTTGCATGAGCTATGTTGAATAAGAATCTTTTTGCCGATTTTCCGCCTAGAGTAAGCATTCCTGTCTTTGAGTCATAAACTACATTGTTTAAAGTTCTAAGTGGAATTTCTATGTACGGATTTTCTCCCTTTTCCACATCTTTCAAAATTTTCTCTCCAATCTTTTCCTTAAGTCTTTTCTGTACCTCCTTCAACCTTCTCACCTTTCATCATATTTTTCAGTTTACTTAAAATCTCTTCTGCCTTTCTGTTCGTTAGTTCTGCAAGAGATTCAGCAACTATCGGTAAATATCGTTCGAATATATTTCTTCTTAATTCTCTTTCTTTTATCATTTTAATTTTTCTCACATATTTTGCAAGCTTCCTACCAGCATCTTGCAGGGCAAGCTTAACTTCTTTCATGATTTCAGGATAGTTTGCAATTGCTTGCTTTCCTTCAGAAGTGAATGGTACCCAGACAGAAACAAAATGAACCAAAATTGCTAACGGACCTACTGGTAAGCTACCTTCTGACTGAGAAAAGCCATACCTGCGCCAATCAACCTCACAAACGCTTTCGGTAAGAGCGCAACCTGATTGATTATAAAGTAAAGGAATTTTGTTTGCAAACCTATACAACTTTGCCGGCTTATCGACCGGTAAATTTCCTCCATAAGCTAGACCTATCTCCACAACAAAAGGGTACCCCCGATAAACCGATGGTGGTCTTGTTACTCCAACAAAATATTCTGCATCCAGCTCCTTTTTCAATCCTTCTGTTATCAGATTTTCTCCTAAAGGTGAAAGGCAATCTGTTGGTGGTAGTTTAAGCTTTACCATCTGCATAGCTTTGTGCAGTCTTTCTAATTCTTCATGGTCTACCTCATGTGGCTTTTTGTTAATCTCTAGTCTTGCTAATCTGCATATCTGCTCAGCAGAAGTTCTGCCAACTCTAGAAAATTCAGAAGTTAAAAATCCTATAAGATTTCTTGCTTTTGTTGTTGAAAGCATTCTTCTCAGAATTCCTAACTCAACGCCATAAGGATGAGGCTTTATTTCTTTTGGTTGTTTTGGTAATTCTTTCGCACCTCTTTCAAAAACTACTTTTCCGTCTGGACCGTCGAAAACTATTTTTGCGAAAGGATTTGCTATGGCAGTTTGTTTTAGATATTCCGTTACTGATTGAGAACCACGGACGTACTTCCCTTCTACCTCTAGCTCTACTCTAACACCATGCCACTTTTTCGGATTCTTTTCTTTCTTGTGTGAAATTATTTTTGGCTCATTTTTTAAAACATCGATCATAAGCTCAAATTCATGAATATCCTTACCAGTACTAGAAATTACTTTAACAGGCTTTCCTGTTGTTAGCTGTGAATAAAGTACTGCACCATGTATCCCTATACCTTGGATCCCTCTTGATTGCCTGAGTCTATAGAACTTGCTACCAACCAAAAACTTAGCAAAAGCTACAGGAACTTTAGATTCTATTATTCCTGGCCCGTTATCTTCCACAATTATTTTGAACCTGTCTGGAGCAACTTCCTTTAAAGATACAAATATATCAGGTAAAATTCCTGCCTCTTCACAAGCGTCTAAAGAGTTCTCTACAGCCTCTTTTACTACAGTTATTAACGCTCTTGTTGGGTTTTCATATCCTAGCAAGTGTTTGTTCTTCTCGAAAAACTCTGCTATGCTTATTTCTTTTATCTTTTCTCCCAGCTCTTCAGCAGTAATGGTGACGCTCATATTCTCCCCTCTAAAAACATGTAAACAGTATTATGCGGTTTCCCTGATAAAAGCATTTCTACTGCCTTCTTCGCTTTTTGAACATTTTCCCATTCACCAATTATGCTTACTGTATTCCCGTATACTGCAATTTTCGTGTTTGTGTATCTTTCTATATTAGTTTTAGCTGAACCTTTAAAACCTATAACTCTACCTTTTAAGGAGAGTCTTCTTTTCTTTGACTTACTAAAACTTTTTACGCTAATCGTTTCTAAAACATAATTTTCTTTTAGTAACTCTAAGCAATCCTCAAAACTGAAGCCCCTTCCAAAAGCTTTCAAAGCATCCCTAACCCTCATTACAGCTGCAGGATCTTCTCCGTCCACACAAACAGTTTTGTTTATTTTAATGCGTGTACCAGAAAGTTCTTCTAACTTTTTAACAATTCTTTTGTCAGAGCTAACAATTTTCATCCTTTGTTCTGGGATTGAGACAAACTCTATCATCTTAAACCAGCAAACTTATTCTATACTTATTGTTTTCACGTAACCTTTTCTCTTCAGCCAGTTTGCTTGTGTTGCTGTGTACTTAAAGATTACATCTCCTCTCTCATTGCTTTGTACCTTCCATGGAGCCACCAGTACAAGGTCTCCTTCGGTTAGCCATACCCTCTTCCTCAATCTACCAGGAATTCTACAAATTCTTGTGTAACCATCGTCGCACTTTACTTTAATTCTATCACCGCCTACCATCTGCTCTATCACGCCAAGAACTTCTCCTTCTTTTGGAATAACAATCTTCCTTATCTCTATCTCTTCTTGTGTGAGGCGTTTCTCTTTTGCCATACCATCACTTTTTGCTCAACAAAACCACTCTACTTAGAATATTATCATCTTTTACTTTATATCCTATCAGTTTTGATAAACCTTCAGCAAAACTTCTCACATCATCCATACTTGGCATTGCACTTCCTGGAAGTCTGTTTCTACTTTCTCCAACCCACATGTAAGCCTTAACCTCTACAAAGTCTGGTTCTGCCATCAAGATCAATCTTGCATAATTTTCTTGTTTTTCCATGTTAAACCCTTTCACAAGAGTTAGTCTGATTACCTTCCTACAGCTAAAACTATTCATTAGCTTCAGACTCTCTAACTGTTTTTTCCAAGCGTTTTTAATCAACGGTCTTTCTAAAAATTTTTGAGTTTTTTCGTCTGGTGAAGAAAGGGAAATGTAAAGATTTGTAGGTTCTTCTTCTAGTCTAGCAAGTCTTTCCGGTAAAGTACCTTTTGTCACCAAAAAAGAAGTGAAACCTCTTTCGTGAAATTCTCTTAACAATTCTGAAATTCTTGGATAGAGTAAGCTTTCTCCTATCAAACTTAGGGCAGCATTATTTGGGTTTTGCGCTTCTTCCCACTTTTTCCTTTCAGTCTTCTTGTTACCTTTAAAGCCACTCAGTAATGCTCTTTGCTCCTTTATCATTTCATCTATAAGCTCAGAAGGTTCGTCTACCTTTTTAAGAGAAAGAGGTATTTTGAAACTTCTCCAGCAGTAGAGACAATCGTTCAAGCATGAAAGCCAAGATGTGCATTGTAGACATCTGTGGCTCTGAATCCCGTACCACTTTTGTTTGAAGCAAGGCTCTCCTCCTCTTAAAGTAGATTTAGTCCACTGACAAATTTTTACAGCTGAATGTTTTTGCTTTCCTACTATCCTGTAGCCCTGTCTTCTGTAGAGCTTTTCCAGCCTTTCAGGAATTTTTAGCATAGAATGAATTCAAGTTTAAAATAAATAAATTAATTTCCAATCTTCTTTCATGGAAAAAGTCGGTATTCTATTTCCTGCATACAATGAAGAAAAAAATATAAGAGGAGTTATAAAAGATGCAAAGAAGGTTTTGCCCAATGCAACTATTGTTGTAGTTGATGATGGTTCAACAGACAGAACCTATGAATTAGCAAAAAAGGAGAAGGTAATTGTTCTAAGACATTTTGTGAATAAAGGAAAAGGCGAGGCTTTAAAGACTGGTCTTGATTTTTTTCGTAGAGCTGGGGTAAGTTATGTAATAGTTGCTGATGCTGATAGGCAATATTCTATAAAAGATGCAACAAAATTTTTGGGTGCTTTAAAAAATGCTGACCTTGTGACAGGGTATAGAATTCCTTCTGATGTACCTTATGCAAACAGGATGGGAAATTTCATTTGGAGATTGTTGTTCAACTTCTTTTTTGATGTAAAGCTAAAGGATTCTAACTGTGGTTACATAGGATTTAACAAAAAGGCTCTAAGAAAAATAAAGGACATCCATGGGGGTTATATAATAGAAAATGCTATACTTGCTGATGCTATCAGGAAAAAGTTAAAAATTTCTCAAGTGCCAGTCAAAGTAAAATATAGAAAAAGAAGAATAGTTAAATTTGCAAGGATGTTTTTTGGTGTTCTGTTTTTTATAGTGAAGGAAGGTATGAAGTATAGATTAAGAAATTTTTAAATAAAAAATTCTCGATAACAAATTTAAGTTAAAAATGTAAATAAAAATGAAGTGGAGGTGTAGCTCAACCCGGGAGAGCAACCGAAGCTTTGCTGTTGAAGCTGAAGACCGGTGTGTTGTGGGTTCAAAAGCGGATGCTGAAACTCCCACCACCTCCACTTAACATAATGATCAGTATGGTAGAAGAAATTTCCCAGCAAAAGCAAACTTTTGAAGGAGAATTGATAGAAAATAGAGTGATAATTTGGGGCAGCCATGCTGCTGTATTGTATGATGAGTCTGGATATGGAAAACCTTTACCAGAAGAGAATCCGGACAGGCTTGAGTTAGAGCTTGTAGAAGCAGCATATTTATGCGAAAAGGGCAAAGTGAAAGTTGTTGTTAAGGAAGATGGAAAAAAGAGAAAAGTGGATTTTTCGGAATTGTTGGAAATAGGGTGTAAGAATGTTCATCAGTTTCACACTCAATTTATCGTTTATCGTGATTTAAGAGAAAGGGGATATCTTGTAAAAACTGGTTATAAATTTGGAGCTCATTTTCGTGTGTATGAAAGAGGGGTAAAACTTAAACGCGGTCCTAAGGCTCCGCATGAGCATACAAAATTTGTTGTTCATGCTGTTCCTGAAGAGTCTGCTTTCTCTTTACCCGAGATGTCTCGTGCTGTCAGACTTGCTCATAATATACGTGCTACCTTCGTTTGGGCTGTTGTTGATAGGGAAGGGGACGTCACATACTACGAAATCAAGAGATTGACACCTTAGGTGGATGAAATGGGAAGGATCAAAACCTCTTCTGTCAAAAATATTGCTAGAGAGCTTTTGGAAAAATATCCCGATAAATTTTCCACAGATTTTGAGAAGAATAAGAAGGCTTTGGCTGAGCTTGCAAAATTTGAATCGAAGAGGATGAGAAACATAGTTGCTGGGTTTATAACTGCCTTGAAAAAGCAGACAACAAAACAATAAGAGTTTACTAGCTAAATTATTTTTAGGTAGTATGAGAAAAGGCCAGATTAAGATAGACGAGTTCGCTTTTGTGCTGCTTGCAGGCATAGTTCTTATAGCTGTGCTTATGGTTTTTTGGACCACTCCAGCTGAAGCACCTCCCAGACTTGATATTTCTTCTAAGAGCATTACTGTTTTAGCTGGTAGATCAACTTCCTTTCCTATAACAATAAGTGGGCCTATAACAAACGTGAGTATAAGCGCTCATGGTACGATATCAAACTGGATATCTTTTAGTTCCGAATATTTTGATTACATAAACGAATCTCAAGTGGTTGTAGTATATGTAAAAGTTCCTTCTAACATAGCTTTGGGGACGTACAAAGGCACAATAAAAGTTTCTTCCACTGGCGGAAGCAAAGATGTACAATTAACGGTTAATGTGCAGAACATAACTACTGTTGAATTTTTGAAGAAGCAAATTGCATTGAGCGATTTTTCTATAAGCTTTTCCAGCGGAAGCAAAGTGCTTGATTCAGCAAAGAATGTAGAAGTAATAAAAGGTTATTTTGCTGAAAACAATTTGAACCTAATAGGAATAATAGACGAAGTAGAGTTGAAGAGTGTTGTGGATGCAAACGTAAGACTTGTTATTGGCGATACGAACAAGCTTGGAAACTTAATAGTAGAGTTGAACGGGAAAGAGGTGTACAATCGCCCTACAAACTTGGGTGAAATAATAATTCCAATAAACGTTACACAATTAGCAAGATCTAATGCCATTACCATAAAAGCAGGAAATCCAGGCTGGATGTTCTGGGCAAATAGTGTGTATAAGATAAGAGAAGCCAGCTTCACCATTAGTTTCAAAGGGATAAGCACGAAAGAAGTTCTTATTAACCTGACTCAACAAGAAGTTACAAACTTCAACCACATAAGGTTTAGTGCAGTGATAAGCTCTGAGGAGTCGCCAATATTAAGAATAAAAGTAAACGAACAAACTGTATATCTTGGCAAACCACCCGTCTTCGTGCTAGATTTATGGATAGATAAGGATATACTTGGGAACCCACTCATTCTTAATGTTGGCACAAATAGAATAGAATTTGGATTAGAATCGTCAGGGAAAATGAACTTCAAAAATAGTATGATTACCTACAATTATTTGCCTTAAGATAAGTAATTAAAAATACAAACTGTAAAAAGGTTATTATGGACATAGAAACAAAGCTTCAACTCATTAGAGAAGTTGGCGAAGAAATAATAACCGAAGAAGAATTGAGAGAGCTTCTAACAGTAAAACAACATCCTATTGCTTATGACGGGTTTGAGCCAAGCGGGTTGGCACATCTTCCGTTTGGAGTTTTCAGGCCAATGCTCATAGAAAATTTGCTTAAAGCTGGTGTGCGGTTTAAGCTCTATATTGCTGATTATTTTGCATGGATAAACAACAAGTTTGGCGGAGATTTAGAAAAAATAAAGAAATGTGGAGAATATTATATAGAGGTTTGGAAAGCTGCTGGGATAGATACAAAAAAAGTTGAGTTTATTTGGGCAAGCGATTTAGCGAATTCTAGAGAATACTGGAAAAAGGTCATACTAGTAGCGAAAAATGTAACAGTAAACAGAGCAAACAGAGCTTTGAGTATAATGGGGAGAAAAGCTGGCGAGTTAAAAGAAGTTGCACAATATTTTTATCCAGTGATGCAAGTTGCAGATATTTTTGAATTACAAGCTGATATTTGCCAACTAGGATTAGATCAAAGAAGAGCAAACATGCTTGCTCGAGAAGTTGGGCCTAAGCTAGGTTGGTGGAAACCTGTTGTCGTAAGCCATCATATGCTAATGGGGTTGGAAGGAGTGAAACAACCTGAAGGGTACGACGAGAATAGAGAGATAGATATAGCTATAAGTTCCAAAATGAGTAAAAGCAAGCCCAAGAGTTGTATTTTTGTTCATGATACTAAAGAGGAGATAGCAACAAAAATAAATAAGGCATTTTGCCCTGAAAAAACTGTAACAAACAACCCAATCTTGGACTATTCAAAACACTTAATTTTTAGGAAGTTTGGAAGCATGAAGGTCGAAAGACCTAAAAAATTTGGTGGTCCGATAGAATTTTACTCTTATGAGGAGTTAGAAAAAGCTTTTAGAGAAGGAAAACTCCATCCCCAAGATTTGAAGAATGCTGTTGCTGAATATATAGACAAGATGGTAAGACCGATTAGAGAGCATTTTGAAAGAAATAAGAAGGCAAGAGAGTTGTTTGAAATTGTTAAAACGTCAGAAGTTACTAGATAGCATCTTTAAATGGGCACGTGGGGATTTGAACCCCAATCGCAGCCTTTCCATCAAATACCGCAGGGCTGCATACTATCCAAGTTATACTACGTGCCCAACATTAAACTATAAAGGTTATAGAGGTATATAATATTCTTGCATGAAGTGTACAAGTTGTAAAACGCCAATAAAAGCAAAGAGTAATTTTGTCAAGTTTAGTTGTCCGAATTGTGGAGAAGTAGAGATATACAGATGTAATACTTGCAAAAGTTTAAGCAACAAATACACATGTCCACTTTGTAAGTTTACTGGTCCATAAAAAATTTAAACTCTCTTTCTCAATATCTCTTAATGGCGGAAGTATTAGTGACACTCAGAGTGATGCCAAGGTCTGTAGATGTTGATTTAGACAAGCTAGAACAAAAGATAAAAGAAGCTATCTCTCCCGATAGAATCCAAAGAAATCCTATCGCCTTTGGTATAGTTGCCTTCAACGTTATTAAAATAATTCCTGATGAGGCTAAAGAGCTAGAGCTTTTAGAGAATAAGCTTAAAAACATACAAGAAGTTGGTGAAGTAGAAGTAACAGAAATCACAAGAAGCTTATAAGTTAGAAAAAACAAAAAGAAATTATGGGATGGGGCTGGAAAGCACCTGCTTTTTGGTTAATTGGTTCTGTTTGCATGCTTTTTGGGGCAATGATAGCAGGAAGTCTTCAAAGAAGCTTGGGCGTTTCTGAGTCAAGTTTTTTGATAGGCATGCTTACAGCTTTACTCCTTTTCATGCTTGGTGGTATTTTCTGGATAACAGTCTCAGTAGCTATAAAGAAAAAGGTAGAAGATTAGCCTACAAAAAGCTTGTGTCTGTCTTTACCTTCAAACTCGTTTATTATTCTTTTCACTATCATCTTAGTAGGATCTGGTAGCATCTCTATTCTTTCTTTTATTTCCTTAAGACTTTCAAACGGTTTTTTCTTTCTTTCTTCTATTATTTTCCATAAATGCTTTTTCCCTATTCCAGGTAAAAGCTCAAGAGAATGCAACCTATTTGTGATTGGCCCTGCCTTGTTGAAAAATTCTACAAACCTTTTTTCATCTTTTAAAACAAGTTCTGTTAAGATTTCTTCTAGTATCCCTCTTGCATAGTTTGTTAGCTCACTGTACTTTATCCTTCCGCGTATGTACTTGACCTCATTCCTCTTTTCAGGTCCTACGTATAGTCTATCTTTTGGCTTAACAGTAATTCCATCCTTCACGACAACTTCTAGAAGGTTGAAAAATTTCTCTCCTACTCCTTGTGCTATTGGTTCTGACCTTCTGTCCGTAGCTCTTCCATGTGGTAAAAAATCTAACACTATTATATTATCGTCCTTGTTCATCTCATCACCAGGTTATGCTTTCTTAACAGTCTCAAGAATTAGATTTATTTCATCCTCAGTCAAATTTGCATACTCTTTCTGTAAAATGGCTCTTAAATCATCTTTATCTTCAGGCAACAAGTTTGCTATAGCTATTACTTGCCTGTCTCTCAACTTTTCTATTTTTCTCAAGTCTTCTACCAATTTTTTTATCTTCTCGGCAGGATACACAGAAAACTTTCTTAAAATCTCTAACGCATTTTTCTGCTCGTATTTCAGCTCAGTTTCCTTTTCTCTTTTTTCCAAAAATTCCTTAGCTTCTGCATCTGTTATCGGCTCTTCGGACAAAATTTCCATATCATCACTATATAAGTTTAAGAAGCTATTACTTAAGCTTTTAATGGTTTAAGGTGCTCTGGTCTAGCTATTACATGTTTTAACTTCTTCCCGTCGTAAAATTCCACAACATAACCCCTTCCTCTTTTTTCAACAACTTTGCCCACTCTTCCCTTAAACCTTGGAAAAGGCATTCCTCTCTGACTTGAAGGCTCTGGGTAGATGATTACCTCCTCGCCTATAGAAAACTCTCTCAAAAACTTTGTTATTGGTGGTCTAGCCCTTTGTTCTAGCTTTTTCCTTGTACCCCGTCTAAAACCCCTTGACTTCTTTACCATCTCCTACCACTTTGTATGTATCTTTATCACATCCAAATTTATCTTTTTTACCTTATTGTTTAAAAGCTCGCTTACACTAGGCTTTGTCCTACCATTATCACCTGTTATCAACTCTTTAACGTATAGACCAGACTCTCCTCTTATCTTTAGCTCCAACCTTCTAGGACCTATTAACTTCCACTTTATATCCTTTACTAAGCGTTTTCTGACCTTATCAGTCCTCCTGTGCAAAACTCTTGTAGGTGTTTTTTGAAGTATTGGCTGACCTTTTAGCTCTTTTAACTTTTCCAAGTCTTTCCTATTCAAGCGTTTGTAAAATAAAACATCAGCTAGGTAGGTTTTGTCAGCTCTTTCGCTCTTGATTGCCCTCACAACATCTTTTGTGGTAAACTTTAACCCCTTAACTTTTATTTTGTTAGATTTGTTTATCTCCTTCTCTAATGCTTTTAGGTTTAGCTTCCTCTTCAAAGGCTTTAAAATTTCTATTACAAAAGGTCTCCAGTCTAGGCAACGAACGTTTATATCTTCTCTACCACCTCCACTAAACCTTGATTTTTTGCTCTTGGCAGCTTTTAACAAAGGTTTTTCTATGATTTCTTGGACAGAAGTAGGATAAAGTTTACCCTTACCTTTACAGTAAGTGCATCCTTTACCTTTGCATTTAGGACAACTCCACTTACACTGCGGAATTCCCCTCTTTAGCTTCTTGTACTTCCCAAAAACAAACAAACTTCTTATCTGCAGCTTTATCGCTCTTGATTTTAAGTCAAAAACTATAGTTATGTCTGGGTTTTCCAAGCTGAAACTCTTACCAGTTGCTTTTTCCAACCTCTTTCCAAGCTCTCTGTTTATCTCAGATTTTATCGACTCTACAAACTCTATTCCAGTGTTGGACCAAAGCTCTTCTTCAGATTTTACCATCTCTTCGGTTGGTACAGAGCCTATCAAAAAAGTTTGAAAATCTATTTTCTTCAGCTTCTCTATTGCTCTTTTTGCTAGAATATCTATCTCTTTATCAAAAAAGTTCTTGCAGACTTTGCACTCTTTAGGCTTTTCTACCTCTAACTTAATGTTTCTAAACTTTATTCCATAAAAATTTGAAAAGTCTACCTCCAGCTTTTCACCAGAATCTAGAAGAAAAGCCAAAAAGCTTCTTAAAATCTTGCCCCTTTCCTCGTTCGTATACCCTGATAACAAGTTAGAAAAAACTCTGCCCAAACAATGGTTGCATAAGTAACCATCTTTGATTGCAGCAACTACACTCTCAACTATTTTCATACTTTTTCGCCTAAAGAGAAAACTTACCAAACCTTTTTAGCATGTCGATCATACCTTTCTGGCCTTTTCCACTAAACATTTTAGTAATCTTCTTAATTTGTTCGTACTGCTTTAGAAGCTCTCTCACCTCACTTTCAGGAACTCCAGCACCTTTAGCAATTCTTCTTATCCTGGAGCTGTTAATTATGGTAGGATCTTCCCTTTCTTTAGGTGTCATGGATTGGATGATGACCTTAAATCTTTTCAACTTGCTTTCTTGTAACTTTAACAAATCTTCTGGAATGCTCATGCTCATTCCTGGTATCAGCTTTGCTAAGCTGCTTAAGCTACCCATCTTGCTTATTGCTTCTATTTGTTCGTAAAAGTCCTGTAAAGTAAACTTTCCTTCAATCATCTTTTCAACTTTTTCTGGCTTTATCTCAGCTTCTTTTGCTTTTTCTAAAAGTGTTTGTAAGTCTCCTAAGCCTAGCAAACGAGAAACAAACCTTTCTGGATTGTAAACTTCTATCTGCTCCAATTTCTCACCTGTTCCTATGAATTTTACTTTGGCTCCTGTAGCTGCGCATGCACTTAAAGCCCCTCCTCCTTTTGCTGTTCCGTCCATCTTTGTTATGAAAATTCCTGTTATACCAACTAGCTTGTTAAATTCTTCTGACTGGACTTTTGCCACTTTTCCCAAGTCAGCAGGAATGGTGAGCAAGACTTCATCAGGTTTTATAATTTCTCCTAACCTTTTCAATTCATCAGCAAGCTCTTTGTCCAAAGCATTCCTACCAGCTGTGTCAAAAATTATCGTGTCATACTTTTTGAGCCTTTCTAGGGCTTTTTCAGCTGCTGAATAAGGGTCTTTGTTTTCATCTATGTAGCACGGAACTCTTATCTTTTCTGCTAATTGCTTAAGCTGTTCAGGAGCAGCTGGTCGATGGTAGTCCAAGCAGACTAGTGCAGGCTTTAGACCTTGCTTTTGGAAATACCTTGCAATCTTTCCTGCGCTTGTAGTATTATGAACTATTATGCCGTCTGCAATAAAACTGTGATTTTCCTCTACTGTGAAATCGTACACAAACTCTGGTATTTCCTTACATTTTTCAATTTTATTTACTCTCAACCAACAAACATCAGAAGTTGCTAATGTTTCCAAATAATTTAATTTTTGTAACTGATCATTTGCATTAAGTAGGTTTAGACCTTTACTAGTTATAAGTATAGTTTTTCCATTTTTGCTTATAATTCCATAGTTTATTAGTTGTTGAATTGAACCGTTAATGACTTCACGAGGAAATTCTTGATAAAGGTTTTTTCCATTTTTCATGCATAATAAAAGTTTTAAAATTAAACCAATTCGTTTTGTTTTGTAAACTTTGCATAACTTAAATAGACTTTCTCTTGAGATAAAACCTTTCTTTTCATAGTTACCATAGCTATTTATGTAATTTTGTATTTCGCCCATAGAAAACCCTAAACTCATCCTAGTTTCTGCTAACACTTTGCCTAACGGTATTATATCCTGTTTACCGCAGCCCTGCAGAATACCTATGTTAGTATAATTTGCTATTATTTCATTTTTCCTTTTTATCCCAAACCCTATCTTTTGTGCGTATACCTCAGCATACCTAGATCTTATGTGTAGTCTCCAATATGGTACATTATTTATGATTTTTTTTGAAATCGTAGACACTATCCCAAATCGTAACAGAAGGAGGTGAATTTGTTTTATGATAGTATTACTCTCAGAAGTGAATTCTATTTCCCTTTTGTTTTTTGTTGCTGAAGCATCACAATCAAAATAAGCCCTAATAAACTTAGTGATAACTTCTAGGTTAGATTGGAGGAGTTGTGCGGGAATACTTAAGTGCTTACCTTTTTGGCCAATCGGTATTCCAAAAACTTTGTTCATAACCATTGATAATGTCTGGGAGGAGATTACAAGATGATAGGTAGTTTGAGTTCTTAAATCCTTTTTAACCTTACTTTCCAAATTGAATAAAAACTTGGATAAAAATTTAACTCTCCCGATAATCTCTTCATCTCCAGTTGTAATTTCCACATAATTTTTAGCAAGCTCGCCGTCACCAAATACATACCCTAAGAACTCTGCAAGTTCAGGTGTAAGATACCTAGGAAATCTTATAAATTTCTGAGATTTTTTGTATTTTATCAGGAGATATGGTGAATCTGTCCTGCTAACTAACGAGATTGGTATGACTTTATTTTTCATTTTTACTGTTAGTCTGCAATAATTTCTTTTAAAAGGTAGTTCTTCCCAGATTTTCTTGATAGTTTTATTTCTCGGTAGTTTAATCTTACAGCCTTTCACGTCTAAATCCATTTTTCTTAATTCTGGTAGAATATCGTAGAAATATCTTGAATGTTCAGTTTTGTATGTTCTAGGAACTGCTACAAAATCATCTAGTCGTAGTTCGTCTGCTCTTATCTGTTTAACCTCACCATTTCTTAATACAAAAAAAGGGTGCTCAGGAGTTACCTTTACAGAAAAATCATTCCCATTATCCAGATGAACTTGCAAAAGCTCTTTCCCTTTTAACTTCCATAGATGCGTGATTCTTTTGTTTTCAATTTTCAGAGAATTAGGATTAAAGGACGGTACAAAGATATCTTTACTTGAAATATCTACAATCTCACAATTTTCAAAAGAAATTTTATTGCTCTCAGAGGAAAATTGGCTATAAAGTTCGGAAGCTGTAAGTATTCGTCCATCGGTTAGTGGTATGAGACTTTCAGGATGAACACATTTACCAGAACCAAAAAGCCCGACGAGCATTATTCTCTTCTTTCCTATAAGCTCAGAAGGCTTTCCTCCTAGCAAGCTTACTAGCTCTTCGTATATGGTCTTGAGAACATGCTCTCTAAGAGTTAAGCCTGGAGGTACTTTTTCTTCTAAGCATTTTTTCCTTATCCTGTTCTTTAGTTCTTCTACAAGCTGTGTGCTTACGTCAGCTTCCAGCAAAATCCTTTCCAACTCAGCAAGAATCTCTTCTACTGCTCTCTTATCTACAGAAGTTCCTGTAAGCAACCTTTTTATTATCCCGCTTAAACCTTTGCTGAGTGAATCGAACATAAAAGAATATTACCATCTGTTATTTAAACTACATACTTTTGCTTGTCTATAAAATTGCTTATCATATTTTCTATAATTTGGAAGATCTTCTCGTTTCTTATGTAAGGTTGAAGTAATGGGTGAATGTTTAAGAAATAATGTCTAGAATCCTCATAAATCTCTATGTTTTCGTCGATAAGAAAACAGTAAAGCGAAACTAAACATTTATCCACCATAATAGATAATGGCTCCATCCTGTAGTTAAAAACTATTGCAGAATTTGCACTTTTGTCGTAGTACACCTCTTTAATAGCGTTACCATTAATCACTGATGCAAAATAATTTAGCTTAAGATCTTCTGCTATTCTGTCTAAAACATCTCTTTTCAAAAAGTAAAGGTTTTTGTTATCATCCTCAAAAAGAAAATCTTCGCTAACTGAAAAAACTAAAATACTCATGAAAAATTATTTACCAGAAAAAAATTTATTCTTGAAGTTGG
>CAYYVK010000014.1:0-2558 GCA_964475145.1 uncultured archaeon | reverse complement strand
AACTATCGTTTCATAGAATTATTTGTTTCTCAATAAATTTAAGATTTAAAGCGGGATGTTTGTAGTTTTCAACTTTCTATACGTATCCTCAAGGAGCAAGCCTGTGTTAGTATCGTAGAACAAGTCGTCTGGCATACCATGGGCTTCTAAAACATGCTTGTCTTCATTTGGTAAATGAAGATGGTAAACTTCCCTCTCTCCAATTTTGTACTTTCTTATTTCCTTACCTAACAACTTGTATAAAACGGTTTGGTCGAGTCCTTTGTTCACTTCTACTTGGTCGCCTTCCTTGTTTTTGCTCAAGTCTCTCCAAAGAGGGGTTGTTGCACCAGATAAAACTAAACATTCTACAAGCTCTTTTGGAAGTTCTTCTCTAAACTCTTCTCCTGCGCCAATTTCTCCCAAGTCAGTTTTCACATCTTCTTTAAGGAAATAGTATCTACCATCCTTTGAAACGTAATAATAAAATTGCTCTCTGTACCTTTCTCCTCCTTTAATCCTAGAAAACACTTCTTTTGAAAGGAGTATCATATTTTCTTTAACATCAGAAACTAAATATCTTTCTTCTTGCTCTTTTGCTTCTACAAAATCATGGTATTTCTCTACGTAAACCAGACCAGGGTTTAAGACGTCATAAATCCAGTACATTCCACGCTTTAGCATGGCACCTATGTGTGTAAAAGTTTGTCTTGGTTTTTCCTCAGTTTTTACATGCTTTAACCTTAGCTCTTCTAGCTCTTTTTGTAGCTGTTCTATTAGCTTGGTTTGATCGAGCAGCTTTTTTCTCAGTTCTTCAACTTCTTCTTCCAACTCTTTCTTCCTTTTGTCAACAGGAGGAACGTACATACGATTTTTGATTTGGTTCCGAATTTTAAATATTTTTGGTTGCAAAGCCAAATTTATTGCATGAGGAAAAGCTGTATTTTAGCTATCCTATTGTTAGCTGCTCTAACAGGATGTATAGGCGGGACAACAGAAACAGGACTGAGTTTCGCAGGTAGTGGCTTATCCATCTTTTTAAAAGTACCTCAGGAAACTAGTCCATCTACACCAGTTAGCATTTTAGCATACGTAAAAAACATGGCAAGCGAGAACGCAAGCGAGATTTCTGTGTACTTACAAAGGTTAGAAGATTGGAACTTACAGAATGCTCTGCAAACGCTTAGCTTGCTACGGCCTAAAGATACTTATGTATTCTCATGGGTAGCATATTCACCTTCTGTAACGAACAAGACTTACAACCCGAAGGTTGATGTGTTCTACAAGATGAACACTACAGCAAGCCTTAAGCTTAGGATATACGACAATAATTACTTGGAAAGCTTGCCTCAGTCGAAAAGAGATGAAATAAAGAAGAAGTCTGCTCTTCTCTCTTTTACCAGCAGTTCAGGAACTCCTGTGAGCATTTTCACAGAAATAAAACAGCCTTTTGTCCTGGCTTATGAAACACAAGAATTTCCGTTTATAATCAACATAAGGAATGTAGGTAACGGCCTTATCTATAGCCCGATAAGCGACTATCGCTTTTTAACAGTTTTAACTTCTAACCAAACAGTTTTTGACGCAAGCTCAAACTATACTCTTAGTTGTGATGTTGGTGAACATGCTTTGCTACAGCTCGGGCAAAGCAAAGCAGTTGTATGTAAGATAATAGCAAAGAGAAGTGAGATAGTAAACTATATTGATGTGTCTGTAGAGCTTAAGCTGGCTTATGCTTATCTCTATTCTGTGAATGCTTCTATAAAAGTAAAGTAATTTATGAAAAAATACCAAATTTAATTAGACTGATTATGGCAAAGAAAGAAGAAAAGATAAAGGATATTTTTGAAATGGGTGGAGAAACTGCAAGTTTTTTCGAAAGAGTTGCAAAAGAAGCTGGATATGAAGGTTATGGAAGGACTCTAGAAGTAAAAGAAAGTAAACTTGGCTCACTGCTTTCAAAATTAAAAGGTAAATTGAAAGAGAAATTAAAAAGGAAAGAAAAAATTGAAGAAGGGAAACCTCAAGTGCCGATAGTTTTAAGAATTCTTCTACCTCTTCTAATCGTATTTCAAGCATTTTTTCCAGGAATGATTTTTGGCATGACTATAACTTTTGTAATCATTCTTATCGGCGTAATCGTTGTCATAGCAGTTGTAGCATACTTTACAGGCAGTAGCATTCTCGCTGCACCAGGTGGATCAAGCTTACTAATGAATATAATCACACCCTTAGCGATTATAACAATCCTGTTTCTTACAGTTAACTTCATCGGCTCGCCGAACTACTCCAAGCTACCTGGAAAAATACCTAATGGATCACTAATCGTTAACATTCTGCTGCTAATTTCAACTGGATTTGCTGGATTAACAGCATGGAAAGGTAAAAGCTATACTGGCTTTTCTGCAGGCTGTGGTGGGCTGTTTGCTTTCTTATTCTTTATCCTACCTTTTGGCTTTAGTTACGGTAAGCCTTATAGCATATGCATGAACCTTCCTTTCATTTCTCAGTATTGCAACCCAAGAGAAGTTAGGGTGCAAGGACCAGAAATAGTTACCATACCTGTAAGCGGAGGTGTT
>CAYYVK010000013.1:0-18447 GCA_964475145.1 uncultured archaeon | reverse complement strand
ATTGACCAGTTGTTAAAAATTCTGAGTTAGAGTTTCATTCTTTGGAACTCTACTCCACCTATGTATATTACCCCACTGTACTTTGTTTTTCCCCTTGGAAGCCGATAGCAAGCATTTCTTTTGTTAGTTCGTTTACTTTTTTACCAGGTCAGACTTCTATAGGTTCGGTCGGATGAGCTAAGAAGACTTTTTCATCTATAAAAAGATATGGAATTGAATTAACAAAAAAATTTTTGAAAAATGTTATTCTTTCTTCTCTTCTTGAATTAAAACAGCATTAACTATTCCATGCTGACTTGGTCTTGAAGTTACTAAGGCATTGCCAAGCTCAGTCTTTATTATTGCACCTTTTGTCACTATCTTACTTCTTACGAATTGTGGGTTTGCTCTGTTTTCGAGCACGTCTAAAATTTTTACTTTTTTAGAAACTTTTGTTTTTGGGTCAGTAACATTGGCAAATTCTACTTTGTACGCCTTTACCTTTTCCCCTCCACCCTTTGTCCTTACAACAACTCTTTTTTCTTCCCCTATTTTTGTGTGCACCGGTAAAGAACCAAGCTCACGCTTTTTCTTCTTTCTAGCCAGAATTATCTTACCGCCTGTTCTTTTTCTCCCTTTTTCACCATGCCATACTGCCATCCTACCACTTAATAAAGTATACTGTTAGAAGTTTATATGTGTTCTTGGAATAAAAGCGTAAAGAATTTCTCTAAAACTAAGTAACCTTTATATATCTTATTGCAAGATAATAATACTATTATCGTGTGAAAAAGATGGGTGAAAGGCCTATAGATGCTTTGGACAGGGCAAAAGGGAAGAAGGTACTAGTAAAGCTGAAAAACGGAGAAGAGCTTACAGGTGTTTTGAAGGCTTTGGACTTGCACTTGAACCTTTGGTTGGATGAAGTAGAAGTGCAGAAGAACGGAGAAAACAAGGCAAAGCTTGGCACCGTGCTCATACGGGGAGATACAATACTATATGCAAGTCCTGTGCAAGTATAACATGAAGTTTTAAAATCTTTGAGTATGTACTCAAAAGCTGTTATAGATTCGGTTGCACTATTTAAGAAGTTAGTAGAAAATTATAGTTTATACTTTTCTCACGATGTGCTCAACAGCGAAGGAAGAAAAGTTTTTGAAAAGTTTGTTAGAGCTTTTCTTGAGGTTTATCCAGAGCACAAGCCTATGGTAGTTAGGGTTAGAAGAGAGCCTACTTTAAAGAATGTGCTAAAGTTAGCAAGAATTTTGAACGTAGAACCAGATATTTAAATTCTCTACACAATAATTCTTGTATGGTAAAAGGAACTCCATCGATGGGTTTAAAGCATAAAATAACGCACATTCGTTGCAGAAGATGCGGCCATGTTTCTTATCGTCGTGATAAGAAATATTGCGCTTACTGCGGTTATGGAAGAAGCTCTAAGTGGAGAAAGTACTCTTGGCAGACTAAGACTAGGACTGGAGAAAGGAAAAGGTAAGTGTTAGTTTACTTTGAAATAAATTAGAAGATGAATTTTTCTTCTAGAATTCTTGCCGAACCTCCTACAGACTTTATCAGAAGAGCTACTTTTATCAAGTCAGAAAGATTTTCATGCTTCCAGACTGAAAATTGTATCATTTCAGCGTTCATCCTACGCAAGCTCAAGTTTACACGTTTTCTTTCTAAAGCTAAATCTCTTGGTATGTCAAAGGTTAGAATAAAACTCATTTTTATCGTGTTGTTTATTTTTCACACGTGTGAAATATAAACTTTTCGGTAGTTCACTTCCAGACCTTTCGATAATATAATGCTTTAGAAAGGCAATTTACTATTAGCATGGTAGAAGAAGAAAACATCCTCCAAATGATAATAGAGAAAGAAAGCTGGGAAGAAGTCATTTACTACATAGTAAGCGTTGAAAATTTAGACCCTTGGAACATAGATTTAGTAAAGCTTACAGACAGCTTTATTCGTTATCTAAAAGCAGTAGAAGAGCTTGACTTTAGAATACCTGCAAAAATAGTTTTCGTTGCTGCTATTTTACTAAAGCTTAAAGCAGACTATCTTTCTATTTTTGAAGAAAGAGAAGAAGTTACAGAAGAGGCAAAAACTTTTGAAGATTTGGGAATAGATTCAAACCTTGTCCAGTTGAGCCACCCCATAAAAAGAGTACCAAAAAGACAAGTAACTCTTGATGATCTCATAAATGCTCTGAGAAAAGCCATGGCTGTAGAAAAAAGAAGGGAAGAAAGAAAGCAACTTTTTGCAAGAAGACTACAAGCAGCAATTCCGACAGAAGAGGACATAATAAAAAGAATAGAAAGAGTTATGCAGGAGATAAATGAGCTTATGAAGAAGCTAAACTTAGAAAGGATAGAGTTCAAGCAAATAGTGGAAGAATGGAAAAGAGATAAAATAGTAGAACATTTCATACCAGTATTGCACTTAGACCAAGAAGGGAAGATAGAACTTCAGCAACCTGAAATTTTTAAGGAAATTTGGATATCCAAGAAAAGGTAAAAAACTTAAATATTTTTAATTTTTAAATTCTCTGTATGTATTGTCCAAGATGCAAAAGTCAGCTTAAACCATTGTACGACAAAGACGATCCATTCTCTGTAGAAGGTTATGCATGCTTCAATTGTGGAAAAAAGTACGAGAAGTCTTTTGCAAAAGTCTGCACCGGAAATTCTATAAAATACTCGATAGTTGTAAAAAATTTGCTAAGAAGAAAACCATACTTAGAGAAAGATAAAGATTCTCTCAAGGAGTTAGCAAGAGATGAACTGAAAATCTTAGGGATTGATTTGAACACCAAAAGGGTTGGATATTTAACTAAGTCCATCAAGAAAATTTTAGAAAACAAAAAATAGCTTCACTCCAACTCTTTTTCTACTTCTGCTACATCCTTGAAAGTGTCTATACTTTTCCAAAACCCTTCATACTTGAAAATCTTTAGTTGCTCGTTTGGAAAAACGTCCCTCTCTAAATCACCTTTCGCCGGTAATTTTACTGACTTGTTCATGAGGTATATCCCTGCGTTTATCCAATATGGCAACTTTGGTTTTTCATGAAAAACTACTTTTCCTCCATCTTCGCTTATTACACCAAACGGACATTTTAAAGGAGTAACTACGATAGAAAGTCTTTCGTGTATTTTTTCAAATTCTTCTAGGTTCAAATCAGTTATTATGTCTCCGTTTATTACCAAGAAATCTTTGCTTTGTAAAAGCTTTTTAGCCTTATTCACGGCACCTGCCGTTCCTAATGGCGCACTTTCAACAGAATATTCTACCGAATTCCCTAAATACTTCTTTAACACATCATACTTATACCCACATGCAACAATTATCCTTGTATAGCCATTCTTTTCCAGCCAGTCAAGCTGATAGTCTATCAAAGGCTTATTCTTTATCATCACTAGACTTTTTGGTATTGTTTCGGTCAAAGGCTTAAGCCTAAGCCCTTTCCCACCTGCCAATATCACTGCTTCCTTCATAATTCTAAGTTATCTTTGGTTTATAAAATTTGCTGAAGGCTAAATTTATTGGAAGAGAAAAAATATATTATGAACAAAAAGGCTCTGATAGAAGCTGCCCTCTTTGTTTCAAGCAGTCCTTTGTCTCCTGAAAAGTTATGCGAAATAGCTGGAATAAGCAAGGAAGAACTAGAGGAAATTCTAGAAGAAATTGCAAGCGAATTACAAAGTGTAGAAAGGGGAATAGAGCTTGCCCAAACCCCAGAAGGTTACGAACTAAGAATAAAGCCTGAATATAGAGGTAAAGTTGCAAGTCTTGCTCCTTTTTCAGACTTGTCGGATGGTATGTTAAGAACTCTTTCTATAGTAGTTTCTAAACAGCCAGTGAAACAGTCCCTAATAGTTCGTTACCAAGGGAACAAGGCTTATGGTTACATCAAAGCATTAGAAAAGAAAGGTTTGATCAAGACTGAAAAATTTGGGAGGACTAAGCTTGTCTCAACTACTGAAGATTTTGAAAAATACTTTGGAAAAAGTAAGGAGGAAATAAAAAGTAAGCTAGAAAAATTTAGTTCTTCTCCGTGAAGAAAAGTGTATTTTTAGCCTAAAACAAATTATTAATGATGATCTTTGTAACCAAGTTTGACGGAAGAAAACAACCTTTCCTCAAGTCCAAAATAGTAAAAACTTGTTTAAGAATGCATGCTACTTATGCCCAAGCTAAGGCAGTCGCTGACAAAATAGAAAAAGAAGTATACGATGGTATACCAACCCACAAGATTCTCTCTATGGTTTTTGCTTACATGAAAAAATTCAAGCCTGAAATAAAGTACCAGATAGACTTGCGCGAGGCAATAAGCTTGCTAAGACCAAAGCCAGATTTCGAAAAGTTTGTTGGTCTTTTACTAGAGTCGCAAGGATATTCAATCGAACAAAACCTTATAATTCCTGGTAAATGTGTGGAGCATGAAATAGATGTTGTGGCAAGAAAAGGAGACGAAACTGTATACGTGGAAGTAAAGCATCACATGAACCACCACACGTACACCGGACTTGATGTTTTTCTCGAAGCAAACTCTACTTTTGAAGACTTGAAAGAAGGTTATAAGGAGAGAAAGCACAACATCAACTTTACAAAAGCATTAGTAGTTTGTAACACAAAAATTTCTGAACATGCAAAAACTTATGCTGACTGCAAAGGCATAGGCTACATGGGATGGAAATTTCCAGAGCAGAGGGGACTAGAATCCATAATAGAAGAAAAGAAGCTCTACCCAATAACAATGCTGAAAAGCTTAGACCCAAAAGTAGAAGTAAGGCTTGGTGATTATGGTATTGTCTTGTTAAAGCAGATTATAGAGCTTAAGTTGGAAGAGTTGGAAAAAATTACAAAGCTTCCTTCCAACAAGGTAAAAAAGCTACTCGAAGAAACTAAAAAGATTCTTTACCCTTAATTTCTTTGTAGTACTCACAATAATCTTTTAAGGGGCAAATGCTACACTTAGGCTTAACAGTCCTGCAAACATCCTTACCAAACTCTACAAAAAGAAGGTTCACGCTTCTTCTAAGCTTGACTGGAATTAACCTATGCAAATCTTCTCTAATCTTCTCAGGATCTTCACTCTTAGTTAGACCAAGTCTTCTGCTTATTACTGCAACATGCGTGTCAACAGCAACAACATCTTCTCCATATCCGTAAGATAAGACTACATCTGCTGTCTTAAAGCCTACACCTGGCAACTTGAGCAGTTCCTCTCTTGTTTTTGGGACCTTTCCTTTATAGCTTTCCAAGAGAATTTTACAAAGCTCTTTAATCCTTTTAGCTTTTTGCCTGTAAAACCCAACAGGATATATGAGTTTTTCTAGCTTCTTAGTAGATAAGCTAAGAATCTCTTCCGGACTTCTTACAGCATTGAAAAGCTTTTTAGTTGCCTCTTCTGTCGTTTCATCCTTAGTTCTTTGAGACAAAATACATGCTATTAACATAATAAAAGGATCTTCCTTTCTAGGTCTGACTTTATACTTCCTGTTAAGTATTTTAATTATCCTTTCAACCTTTTTGACCATTACGAATAATTAACTTTCAGGAATTAAAAACTGTTGAAGTTCGCTCTCTTTCTCCCTTGCAACTTCCATTTAATATAAAGGAATTTTTAAGCTTTTTTAAAGCTGCTCTATATCTATACTTACCCAAATAAAATATATCGGTGTTAAAATGAGTTATGAAAATGTTTTTGGAAAGTTGGACAAGAAGATACAAAATGGTTTAAGAAAGTTTAAGATAGCCGAACCTACACCAATCCAACAACTAGCTGTAGAACCTATACTTGCTGGCATAAGCTGCTTGCTCATTTCTGAGACAGGCACTGGTAAAACACTTGCTGCTTTGCTACCAATTTTCCATCTTTGGCTGAAAGAAAAGCCTAAGCCTATTAGCATTCTTTACATCTCGCCGATGAAAGCGTTGAACAGAGACTTGTTGTTACACCTACAAGAATGGGCAAAGGAATTAGAAATGGAAATAGCTGTAAGACATGGCGATACTTCTTCTTACGAGAGAAAAATGCAAAAAGAGTTCCCAAACGACATGATGATAGTTACTTTAGAAACTTTACAGCCTATACTCACTGGTAAAAAGATTAGAGAGTATTTAAGGAACGTTAAATGGGTTGTTATAGATGAGGTGCACGAAATTGCAGACAGTAAGCGTGGTGTGCAGTTAGCATTAGCACTGGAAAGGCTGAAAGAGTTGTGCGGAGACTTCCAGCTTATCATGTTAACTGCAACAATAGGTGAGCCTGAAAAGGTCGCGAGCTTCTTTGCAGGTGGTAAATTGGTAAAAGTAATTAAAGCAACAAGCGAAAAAGCCATGGAAATAAAAGTAATAAACCCTACACCAACAAAGCAAGATAGAAAGATTGCCCAAAAAATATTTTCTTCTGTTGAGACTGCTGCAAGAGTAAGAAGTATAATGGAGCTTATACTAAATTCACGCTCTACTCTAACTTTTACAAACACAAGAGAGTTTGCTGAAATCCTTTCAAGCAGGATAAAAATCATAGACAAGAAATTTCCAGCAGCAATTCATCACTCAAGCCTGAGCAAAGAAGTTAGAATAAAAGCAGAAAAAGATTTCAAGGAAGAAAAGCTGAAAAGTATAATCTGCACGAGCAGCTTGCAACTTGGAGTTGATATAGGAAGCGTTGACTTAGTTTTGCAATACATGAGTCCAAGAGAAGTTACTCAGCTTGTCCAAAGAGTTGGAAGGAGTGGCCATGAATTGCAAAGAGTCAGTAGGGGAATCATTTTAACAACCAACGAAGATGATATTTTTGAGTCAGCAGTGATTGCAAGAAAAGCTCTAGCAAACGAGCTTGAAACAATAAATCCTCATAAAAATTCTTTGGATGTTTTGGCGCATCAACTTGTAGGGCTTACGCTAGATTTTGGAACAATAGAACTGGAAAGAGCTTACTCTTTAGTGAAACGCTCTTATCCTTACAAGGATTTAAGTTATGCAGAATTTTTAGAAGTTTGCAAACAACTTGAAAGACTTGGTCTAGTCTTTCTTAACAACCATCTAAAGAAAAAAAGAAGAGGTTTTGAGTACTATTTCTCACAACTATCTACAATCCCTTCTTTAAAGCAATACAAAATTTTCAACACGCTAGACAAGAGTTTTGTTGGTGTGTTGGACGAAGAGTTTGTAGCATTGCATGGCGAACCAAACACTACTTTTATAGTCAAGGGAGAACCCTGGAGAATACTCTCGGTAGAAGAAGATAGAGTTTTAGTGGAGCCCAGTAACGATTTGGAAGCAGCGATACCAGGATGGGAAGGTGAGCTGATACCTGTAAGCTTTGAAGTAGCACAAGAAGTTGGAAAATTAAGAGGAATTGTAGCAGATATGATAAGACAAAAGTCTGAAGAAGAAGTAATCCACTGGATTACAAAAAATTATCCAGTGGATAAAAATTGTGCCAAAAGCATAGTTAAGATTATTAAAAAGCAGAGTAAGTTTGGCATTGTTCCAACTGACAAAATTATACTGGTAGAAGATTTTGAAAACTTAGTTGTCTTGCATACATGCTTTGGTACAAAGGTCAACGAGACTCTAGGAAGGTTCTTGACAGCAATGCTCTCTTCAAGGCTTGGCTCTGTAGGTTTAAGGACAGACCCTTACAGGATAATGCTACAGTTTCAGCAGAAAAACTTGAAAGCAATAGAAGAAGTTCTGTACAACACCAAGCCGGAGCATTTTAAAGCTTACTTAGAAACTAGTTTGAGCAAGAGCGAACTCTTTGAATGGAAGTTTGTTCATGTTGCTAAAAGGTTTGGAGCTATAGCAAGCGATGCAGAATACGGAAAAGTTAGCATGAGAAGAATAATCGAAGATTATGTAGGTTCTCCAATCTACAAGGAAACTTTGAGAGAGCTAGAAACGGAAAAGTTAGATATAGAAAAAAGTGTGGAAATCCTGAAGAAGATCCAGAGTAAAGAAATTCAAGTCCTCTTTAAGTCAGGACTATCACCTTTAGGAAAGCTTGGTGTAAAGTACAAGTATGCAGAAATAGTTGGACCAGGAAAACCTGAAAAAGAAATATTTGAACTTTTCAAGCAAAGATTGCTAAATACGCAAGTAAAGCTTGTTTGCATGAACTGTGGAGAATGGGAGCAAACTTATACAGTAGGAAAGATTTCCAAAGAAATCGAATGTAAGAAGTGTGGTGCTAAACTATTAGCAGTAGTCAGACCAAGCTCTAAAGTCTTAAAGGTCGTTAAAAAAGGTTTGAAAGGTAAGCTGACGCAACAAGAAAAGATAGTATACCAAACGCTTATGCAAAAGGCCGACCTTTACTTAGTCTACAAGCTAAAAGCAATAAAAGTGTTGGCCGGAAGAGGGATAGGACCGAAAACTGCTAGAAGAATTCTTGCAAGATTTCATAGAAACGATGAAGAACTTTTGAAAGATGTTTTGGAAGCTGAAAGAAGTTTTATTAGAACAAGAAAGTATTGGTTTGTATAAATTTATTCACTACCCCAATTAAACCAAATTATTTTTCCTGCTTCTATTTTTATTTTTCCTAGAAAGTTCCATTTAGAAACTTTCGTCTCGTTTTTAAATGGTTGGATGAACGAGCCAACATAGCTATCTGTATTATGAACTGCTTTAAAGTACAAAATCAATAGAAGAAGAAAAATAAGAAAAATCAAGAGCCAAGCATACTTCATGCTATCACTAATACTTTGCAACTACAACATAGCTCCCTGGATAAGCTAGTGCACAAAAAGTTCCGTTTGATAGAATTGCTGAAGATAGTACCTTGAAAGCATATCCTAAGCTTTCGTTGTAGTATATAGAAGTTCTGCAAGTGCTGAAGGTAATGTTTGCTGGCAACTCTAAGTATTGAGATAAAGACTTGAACTGAGAAGGTGTAGTATTTTCTGGAAGCAGCCAGATTTCAGCAGGTCCCCAACTATACTCTCCTAGTCTAAACTTTATCGAACCTACTACCATACCAAAGTCTGTCACTACTTCTTGAGATCCTAAGTCTGTAATTTGGCCCTGGTAAATGCTAATGCTTATCGCATTTGCTGCTGCTGGAACTAAAGTAAGCAAAGCTAACAGAAATATTTTCTTCTTCATGCTTAAAAGTAAGCTAAAGAACGCTGATATAGAATTGTAACAACTCTTAGTAGTGAACTAGTAAAGTCTTCTAGAATTTACAAGAAAAACCAAACCTTTATCTTTTCTTGCCTCAAACTCATAGATAGCCTGCACGTCATATTCTATGTACTTCTTTCTCACATAATCAATAACTTCTTCTTTTGATACTTTGTATCCCCAGATAATAATAGTTTTAGTTTCGTTAGGGACGTGGTCAATTTCCTACCTAATTCTTTCCGCTCTATACTTATCTAGTCTTAAACTGATTAATAAACCGTTTAGCTCCATAATTCGTACTCACCTGTAAAAGCTTATAAAACTTGTATTGCTAACAGAAATAGACAAACCAAGATTAAAGCTAAAAAGAACTTTTTCACTTCTTCAGCAAGCTTTTCTGCACCAACCCACTTTATCAAGAGCCATTTACTCAAAGTATTTGTAGTAGCAGCTATAAACATGCCGTTTACTGCAACCGAAGGGGAAAGACCAGAAGCTGATGCTGTTGCCAATGATATGGTTATAGCATCTACCTCTACCAAGCCATTAAGAAGAGCCACAAGATAAATTGCTTCAGGGGCAAAATACTTCCTCACAAATTCCGTCAAGAGAAGGATGAAGATTAAATAAGCTAGAAAACCAAAAGCAGGCCTAAAAGCGAGCGGAGACCTGAGAGAAATGCTAGCTTTTTCTTTTCTACTTTTCTTCCAAAGCAAGTAGCTCAAGGATATACCCAAACCTCCTACGAGTGAAAAAGGAATTATTGCTTGAACTAGAGAAATGTTAAAAATGAGCGAAATTATCACTTGACGGAAGAACATGAGGGAAGAAGCTATCACAACAGCAAAAGCAGAAGAGTATAAAAGTCTTTTACGTTTTTTAACATCGTTTGCAACTACAACAGCAAGATGAGTTGAGCTAGAAAAACCGCCAAAAAGTCCTGTTAGAGCTAGGCCATGACTACCCAAGGCTTTAATTGCAACGTAAGCAAAAAAGCTTATGCCTAGAATTGTAACAAAAACAAGCCAGAGTACATAAGGGTTTATCGCAGGAAAAAGGTCTAGAGGTTTATTCGGGAGCAATGGTAAAATTATAAAAGCTATTATTGCAAATATCATAGCATCCTTTATCTCGTTTTTCTTAAGACCTCTAGCAAACTTGCGCAAAGATTCTTTTGAAAGTAGCAAGAGAGTAGTTATTACTCCTAACGATACAGAAGCAAGATAAGGATAATTTTCATAAAACACTATTACTCCTATGATAAAGGCAATGATAAAAGCTGTTCTTGTTGTTAGCCCAACCTTTTTAGCTTTTGCAAATTTTAAGCCATAGCTTACTATTGCTATAGAGCAAACAGTAGCTAAGCCTATGCAGATTGGTAAATAGCTTGAAAGAGTCTGGGAGAGGTAGCTTGTTAGCAAACCAAACAAGCAAGTAAGCATGAAAGTTCTCACGCCTGCAAAAACTTCTTCTCTCACTCTTCTTCTTTCACGCTCTATTCCTATCAAAGCACCTAAAGCTAAAGCAAGAAGAATTTTCTGAAGCAGGAAGATGCTTTCCATGAAAAAGATTTGGTTTTTGAATTTTATTAAGTTAGAAGTTGATCAAGTTTATAATTTATAGGTTTGGGAGAAAATTTAGACTCTTTTCTTCCTTCCCTCCCAACCAAAAAGTTATTTTTATTTAAAATGAAATTAAATGTGTGGCAGGCAAGTTTATAGTCATAGAAGGTATAGACGGAGCTGGTGGAGAAACTCAGAGCAAATTATTGTTCAAATACTTGGTAGATAAAGGAAAGAAAGTAGAACTTTTTTCATATCCTAATCCAAAAAGTCCGGTAGGAAAACTTATCTATGAATTTTTAAACAAAAAATTTGAGTTAGACGTACCAGGACAATTTTTATTGTACACCATAGATTTCTTGTTTGATAAGGAAAAAATTCTTTCTGCCCTAAAGGATAACAAAGTCGTGATATCAGACCGATATTTCACGTCAACCTTAGCTTACCAATGTACAAAAGGTTATCCTTTAGAAAATGGTTTGGAGCTAGCAAAGCTGCTTGATTTGCCTGTCCCAGATTTAGTCATCTTTCTGGACATTCCTGCTGAGACTTCTTTGAAAAGAAAGCTGAAAGAAAAAAGCAAATTAGACAGACATGAAGAAGATAAACTCTACCTGGAAAGGGTGAGAGAAACTTTCAAGAAACTTCTAAAGGAAAAATTATTCGCAAAAGAATGGGTAATAGTCGATGCTACCAGAAGCATAGAAGAAGTTTTTGAAGAGATTAGAAGAATAGTAGAAAAGCACCTTTTGGACTAATAAAGCTTATAACTTAGAAAAAATTTTGTTGCTAGTAACGATCTTCTAAATTGATCTACAGCTACTTTCATCTTGCACAATATATCCTCCTTTACTTGTATATCTACTTCTTCTTTTTTGATGTCCAACACTGTTATTTGTGAGCAACCGCTATAGCAACTCTCCGTCTCCTTTAATTTACACGTCGTCTCATCTTCTTTCACAAAGATGGATACATACTCATCTTTTATATCTCTAATTTCTAAATGTAAGCCTCTGATTTCGTAAGTATTTTCGGTGGCATTCCTTACTGTATCGGTAAATACTGTGTACTGAATAAGGTCGAACAAAAATATACCCAAAATAGAGGCAATAACAGCAACAATAAAACTATTAGCAAGTTCCCCCATAATTAAATTTAACTTTTCGAAAATAATAAATGGGTCCGTCCGGATTTGAACCGGAGTTACTGCCGCGTCAGGGCAGCTTTAGGTTTCATGTCCTACCGCTAGACTACGGACCCTCAAAATATTATTCAGTTAATTTTAAGCTTAAGCTTTTTAGTTGGTAGTGGACTTCCTAAAGATTTGTCCATGAAACACGTATTTCATATATTAACTTTATATTTTTCTGGAAGATAAAAGTACACAACTCTTCCTTTCTTCCTTTTTTCCAAATAACCCATTTGAACCAACTGATTAAGATAAGCAGATTCTATGGCCCTTGCTCTTTTTGTTTCTGAAGCAACCTGCTCAGCAGATGCCTCCTTAAGCTTCGTCATAGCTTCAAAAGTTTTTCTTTGATGGTCTGGTAACAATAACAAGACTTTGTTTAAATCTGGAGAGGTTCCCTCAAAGCTCACGTACAAGCTTTCTATGTCTTCAGCGTACTTTCCTAAAATTTCTTCAGAAATTTTCTTAATCACATTTTTATCCTTTGATCTTACTACAATTCCCATAGCTAAAAAATCGCCTTTAAAATTTAAATCTTTACTTTTCTCATCTTTAAATTCTTGATCACAAAAGGATAAATCTCAAGATACTCAGTTTCTATCTCACTTTCTATTCCAACTTCCTCTAACTTCTTTTTTAAAGCTTTTATCCCATCTTGGCGAAAAATTTCATACATTACAGCAGGCCATGCTTCTACTCCATAATTTTGCAAGCTTTTTATTGCTCTTAGAGGATAGATGAAACATTTTCCTTCGGCCCCAGAAATTTTTTCAAAACTTTTTTCATCCCAACCTTTAATCGAAACTCTAACTAAAATTGGATATCTTGCAAGCCTTTTACAAAATTTTTCGTTTAAACCAAGAATCAAACCATTTGTCTCAAGGATAAATTCTATCCTAGGATCTTCATCGTAAATTTTTTCAATTAGCTTACAAAAATGCTCAAAAGATTTTTCTCCCAAAATAGGTTCTGCCCCGCTTACTCTAACTTTATTCAGATTTTTTTTCCTTACTATTTGCAAAATTCTCTCGCTAGCTTTCTCAGGAGAATAAAACTCTCCAAACTTTTCTGGGCTTAAATTCCTTAAGTAGTTCCAACAATAGCAACAAAGAAAACAGCAGCCAACAGTATCTGCAGTTGCAATTCCTCCATAATACCTTGCATACCTAAACCGATAATACTTTCTCTCAAGATTTTTCATGACTATACTTTCAACTTCTTTTGCTCTTTCAATCGGGTCAAAAGGAAAATTTACCATCTTACTTCCAACCGTACTTAATTTTCATTTCTAGAACATGTGGGGAATAAACTCTCTGAGTTGGCTGCTTTCTCTTTTTTGCATACTTTAAATCTTCCTTCAACATTTGTATTTGTTCCAAAAGTTCCCCTTCTTCCTTCCAACCAATATTTCTTACATTTTCCTTCAAGTACTCTCTCAAAATTTTTAACTCTTTTTCTATTTCTCTTCGATTAAACCAGTATCCTCCCATAGAATTTAGTTCAACTCTAAACTTTTAATTCTTTTCTTGAACAAAAGCTTCTACATTATGTACAAGTAAGAATAGAAGTGTCCTGTCTTTGCCTTCTTAACAGGCTTCCACCCTTTAAACACGTGAGATGCAGAAACTACTCTTGCCCCTTTTCTAAGCTCTTTCTCGAGCTTTGGCTTTAACTCGTCGTTAAGCTTTTGAGTAAGATAAGCTATAATCACGTCTGCTTTACTTAAATTGCAATCAAAAAAGTCTTTCTCTAAAATCTTAATTCTATTTTCCAAACCAGCTCTTTTAACACGCCATCTTGAAATCTTCACAAGCAACTTGTTCTTCTCTATTCCAACAGCTTTAGCACCGAACTCCTTTGCTGCCAAAAGAACTACCCCACCATCACCTGAACCCAAATCATAAACAAGCTCACCCTTCTTTACTTTTGCTAATTTCAAAATCTTTCTGACAGTAGCTTTAGGTAAAGGAATGTAAATAGCCTGGCCACTTACTATCTTGTAAAGGAAGTAGAGTAAGAATGGGATAAAAGCTAATACCCACTCATTCATTCCATTCCCTTAAGAAGAAGCATCACAACCAAAGCAGCTAAAACTCTTGTATACCTTCCCATATTTGTTATTGAGAGTAAGTTAGGATCGTTTGGAGCATGGTAAATTATGGAAGCTACTCCTTCAACAACAATAAAAGCTAGGGCTAGCCAAATCAACAGTTTAGCACTTTTCTTCTTCATCCAATCAGCCTATGTAAGTTAGCTCTTCTGTTTTCTTTGTTTCTAAAGGTTTTGCGGGCAATTCTTTACTCTTCATCTCTTCTTCTAAAGCTGCTAAGTTCTCGTTCAATATTTTTATCAATGCCTTAGCAGTTAAAGGGCTCAAGACTATTTCAGAAAAGATTTGACCCTTTGTCATGTCTATAAAGCCTATCCTTATGTAGCCATCTTTTTTCACTTCCTCCCCTTCCTTTATCGCTTTTATTACTCTGCCAACAACTACTTCATCTGCAAAAACTGGCACCGAGACTGCTTTTAGCTTTACCTTTTCTTCCATGCTTATCTTAAAAATTATTGGACTTATCAATTTAAAAACAAAAGATTAGAATAAAAATTATGAAAAGGTTAAAAGTTGCGTTTTTCTCGCTGACTTGTGACGAAGGCTGCAGCATAAACTTTCTAGAGCTTTTAAACAAAAAATATGAAGAATGGAAAGATTTTTTGGATTTTAAGGCATTCAGACTTATTCAAAAGAAAGAAGAACTAAAAGATATAGATTTAGCTTTTGTAGAAGGTGTTGTATCTTCTAGAAAGGAAAAGGAGTTTTTGAAAAAAATTAGAAAAGTGAGCAAAAAGGTAGTAGCATTAGGAAGCTGTGCTATTTCAGGTTCACCATCAAACATAAGAAACTTTTTTGACAAGGAAACTGTAGAAGAAATAAAGCCAATCCTCTCAAAGTTTGGTCACCTACAAACAGCTCTTTCAGTCAAGGATGTAATAAAAGTTGATGAAGAAATTCCTGGATGTCCTATGCTAGAAGAAGAAGCTATAAAATTAGTAGAGAAGTACTTGAAGGAGGGAGCCTAAATGCATATAGGTAATTTTCACATAAGCGTTGAAAGAATAAGTAAGACAGAAGGTCATGCTAGCTTGGAAGTAGAAGTGGTAAAAGGGAAGGTAGAAAATGTAAAGCTAAAGGTGGAAGAAAATAAAAGATTCTTCACACAAGGTGTTAGAGGAAAGCAGTACTTATCAGTCCCTGAGTTTGTTTCAAGGATATGCGGAACTTGTAGTATTGCTCATGCTTTAGCATCTACCGAAGCTATAGAGAAAGGGTTAGGAATTGAAGTAAGCGAACAAACCATTCTGATGAAAAAGCTTTTATCCTTTGGTTTGATGATAAGAGATCATGCCATGCATCTATACTTTTTCACACTCCCAGACATTTTTGGAAAAGATTCTTTGTTGGAGCTTTCAGACGAAGATCCTGAAATAGTAAAAGATGCTTTCGATGTTAAAGATGCGGGCAACTTTGTCTGTAAGATAATTGGTGGAAGAGCTGTGCACCCAACTGAATTAAGAATAGGCGGTTTTTCAAAAATACCCACCAAAGAAGAAGTGGAAGAAGCAGTGAGAAAGCTTAAGAGTGTAAGAGAAAAAATTCTGAAGCTAATAAGCATTCTTGAAAAGTGTGATTTTAACTTTACGAAAAAGAGAAATTATGTTGCCCTTTGTGCACCTCACTTCAACTTTATAGAAGGTGAGATAAGAAGCTCTGACGGAATAGTAATTCCTGAAGAAAAATTCATGGATTTTGTAACAAGAGTTGTTATTCCTTATTCGCAAGCTACTGCTTTCCAGTTTGAAGGGAAAGAGTATATGGTAGGAGCACTGGCAAGAATAAACCTGAATAAAGAAGCTCTTATCGAAGAAACTAAAGAAAGTATCCCTGATGTATTGAAGATGTTTCCATCAGACAACATTTATCACAACAATTTAGCTCAAGCAATAGAAATTTTGCATTCTGTAGATTCTTGTATAAGCGTTTTTGAAAATTACAAGTTTAAACAAGAAATTTTACCAGAAATAAAGGTTAAAGCTACTGAAAGTGTTGGTGTTGTAGAAGCTCCTCGTGGTACTCTTTACCACATGATATACCTGAACGAAGAAGGTAAAGTCAAGTTTGCTAATTTTGTAATTCCTACTGCTCAGAACCACATTCAGATGGAAAGAGACATAAAGGTTCTTGTTGAAAGAATGGTAGAAGAGAAAAAGAAAAAGCATGAAATACAGCATGAAGTAGAAAAGCTGATAAGAGCTTACGATCCTTGCTTTAGCTGCGCTAGCCACTTTCTCAAGATCAAGTGGAAAGTTTCCTAATCAACTTTTCAACTTTTTCTACTGCCTCTCCTTTCTTCATCCCAAAGGGAATTGCTATAAGCTTGAAACTCTTTAGCTTTCCGGCCTTCTTTAGCAGGGGAATTGCTTGAGAAAGGTCAAAATCGTGCAAGCTATACGGCCTACGCAGTTCGAACAATTCTTCTTCTATTATCTGCACATCGTCTATTCCCTTAACTACATCCATGAAGCAAACATTACCTTCTACTGTTTCTATTGGGTCAAACTCTACAAATTCTACTTCTTTAAACTTTTTCTTCAGTTCTTCAGCTACATCTAAAGCTAGTTTATCTTCTTTAATCAGTGGGTTACCAAGTACGTAAATTTTTATCATACTTTTCGGCCACATAGCCTAAATGGACTATCACAAAATCTCCTTCCTTCAGTTCTTCGAAACACCTTACCCTTTCTCTTCCTTCTTTATGCCGAACATCACATTCATTCCCGTAACATTTTTCAACTTTTGCGAGGTAAGCGGTGCAAAATCCTTTCCTTGCTTTCTGAACAAACTTGTTATGAGTAAGAAGGAAGTATTTTCTTACATCCTCTTCTGTTACTAAATCTTTAGAACTTTTAAGGATAGCAGTGTAGGCTGTAGGGAAGAGAAGCTTTAGAAGATCTTCGTTACACTTTCCTTCCTTTATCATTTTTTCTAATTCTTCCCTTTTTTCTAGAGGTGCACAACCTATTCCATATCTTGCAAGAAGCACTAAAGCTTTGTCTGAAAAGCTACACATACTTATTTATTAGTTGTTAACTTTTTTGTTTTTTCCCTTAACACTAAGGAATACACCGGACCTCTCCAAGGCTCATAATCTTTTAGAACCAGAAATACGTTGTAATTTTCTAACACTTCCGGAAAATACTTCTTAATAAACTTTCTGACTTCCTGTTCCTTTTCTGTTGTCATCATAAACTTAGAATCTGGCAATCTGTATATATCGTTTGTCAGCTTGCAATACTTTTGTACATCTATGTTAAGCAAAATTTTCTTAGCTGTTTTGCTTATTTTTACTATCATAGAAGATAAAATGGGAGAAAAAGGATTTAAAACTTAAATAATTTTAACGATATTATGGAAGCTTATTTGAAGAAAGTTTTTAAAACGATAGAAAAGTTTAAGCTGGTTGAGGAGGGCGATAAAGTTTTTGTTGCTTTAAGTGGTGGTAAAGATAGCGCCTCTGCTTTATTTATTTTGAAAGAGTTTAAAAAAGTTATGGATTTTGAGCTGAACGCTTTTCATATAAATTTAGGAGGCCTTACTTCAGATAAAGTTCAGGAAGTTGTAGAAAAGCAAGCTAGCCTTGCAAACGTCCAGCTTTTCACTTATAACCTAAAAGAAAAGGGAATTTCTATTGAGAAAATTTCTAAAGAGAGTGGAAGACCAATTTGCAGCGTTTGTGGTGTAATAAAGAGATACTTGATTAATAAAATTCCTAGGGACTTAGGTGCTACAAAAGTTGCAACCGGTCATCATGCCGACGACTTTACAGCTTTCTTCTTCAAAAACTTGCTAGACCTGAACTTCTCTTGGATAGGAAAGTTTAAGCCAAAAGTTGAAAGTGAAAACAAAAAGCTTTTAACAAAAATTAGACCTTTATTCTTTGTTAGAGCAAAAGAAAACGAAGATTTCTGCAAATTTTTAAACATTCCTTTTCTGGATGAAAGTATTTGTCCTTATTTTCCTGATAAAATGAAAATATCCGATAAGACAAAAAGGTTGTATGAAGTTATTTATAAGCTGGGCGAAGAATTTCCTCAGTTTAGAGAAAAGATTATAAACTCTATAGAAAAAATCAGCAATTATTTTTACAAAGAAGATGCTTTAACTAGTTGTAAGCTTTGTGGAGAACCTACAAACAAAGAAATTTGTGCTTTTTGTAGATTAACGAAAAGAAATCCTTCTTGGGTCTAAAGGATTTGTACAAATTTTAATATTCATTATCTTGCAAACACATTTATTTAAAGAGGAGGTATTATTACTGAACCCCGACGTCTAAATCGAAAATGAGGGACTAAGAAGTGGTTTCGACGAGAATTTTAATCGAAGGCGAAAAGGCTCAAAGTGTAGGGTATAGACTCTTCTTGCTAGAAAAAGCGATGGAAAGTGGAATAGAGAAAATCTACGCCAGAAATATAGATAAGGATAAAGTTGAATTGGTTGTTAGCGACGAAGAAGATAAGG
>CAYYVK010000012.1:0-18490 GCA_964475145.1 uncultured archaeon | reverse complement strand
AATTAATTGATTTTTAAACTAAAAAACTCCAGTTTTAACGTTTATTTGTTGTGAATCAACAACCCATTTTCTCCAAAGTAGTTGTGAATTTCTGTCTGGATATTATAAATGCTCCCATTATATTGCTTAGTAATTGTGGAAAGTTCTGAAACGGGCTTGAAGTTTTGGTAATCGTCTGTATAAACTAGATGGTTCCCAGTAAACCAATAACCTTTGTAAAAGTATAGTATAAACTCCCCGGTATGCTCGGATTTTTCTATTATTTTTGTAGTTACTATTTGTCCATCTTTATACCCAAGCACGTAATCACCTTCTTTCAATTCTTCTATTCTCTTGAAGCCATTAGGCGTTGCTATTAAACTTCCTTCCTCTAAGCAACCTCCACGAGGAGGAGCAACGCAACTACAGCCTGCACAGAAATAACCAGATGGACAACCACCGCCCGGATAACCACATTCGGCACCACACGCTGGCGAACATTGATAATCTGGCGATTCTTTCCCTGTTGTATCACAATAGTCTTGTCCCCATTTATTGATTCTTCCTCCGGAACATTTAGGGTAGAATATTCCTTCACATTTCGTCTGCCCAGCCTGAAGTTGTTTACAACTGTTAACACTTCCATCCCATTGACATTCTTCGTCTGCTGTACATATCTCGGGAGTTTTATGACATAAACAATTTTGTGTATCATCATATTCACCACAATCTTCATCTGGCAAAATACATTCCGCTTTTAAAATACTTCTAATACGTTCGTTTTCGTCACAGACGGAACACCATTTGTAACCAGCATTTTCACATTCTTGCTGGTTCCTGTATCTTGTAGCCATAAAATCGGACTTAGACCAAATCTCTGTTATCTTGCGAACATTGTAAAAACATCCCACCAACTCATAAGGAAAGTCGCTAATAGTAATGTAATAAGTTCCTTTTTTAAGCGTTACTGTCTTATAACCGTCACGTACTCCAATAACCAATAAATATTTCAAGCATGTTTCTTTTTCTCCATAGCTTTTAACGTCTTGCTCTCCATACCCTAATAATCTATAACCACAACCAGCAACCCGCCAATCGGAAGGTGTTAGTCCCCTAGTAGATATACAATTAAATACCTCTAACCTATCTTTTGATATTTCCTCATCTGATGATATCGTCACATTTACTGGATATTTGAAAGAATCGTCGCCACACACATGCTCTATGCCCATCCAACAAAACTCGTTACAACTTACTTCTCTTCCATTTTCTTGCCACTTAATCTCGTCTGTGACCCTACTATCGAGACAACCAGCCTCACATCTCAAGTATGCACATTTTATAGCCTGCTCTAAAGCTGTTGGTGGAGGTGCTAGCCCTAAAGCTTGAAGAATCTGGTTCCAAACAGCACCTGCTGCTTTAATCAATATAGGAGAAAAAAGTATTAGAATTATTACAGCTATTACTAAGCCAACTAATGTAGAAACATGGATACCTTTACTCATACCTAAATTAGTATTTATTTTTAAACTAAAAAAAACTAGCACCTAATAATCCACTTAATCAACCATGGTAGCATATCACATAGAGTCTTTTTAATCCCAGCAAGAACAGCATTGATAAATTTACCAAATGCTGGTATAAGCTTCATAACAATGATTGTTATTAAAATTAAAGCCAAAACTAGGATTACTGCATACAAAACTGTTTCTACAGCTATTCCTTTCATTCAACCAGGCCCCCTTAAGAAAAGCCTCTCTATAATTTGCTTGCCAACAAGCCAAAATAAAGCTAAAGCAAGAAGTACAAGTATAAGCAAGATTATCAGCCAAAGCATCCTTCCAGTCATCCTTCCTTTCATGTTAATCCTTGGAACTGTGAAAGGTTTATGAAGCTTGTTATTCCAAAGTATATTCCACATACAGATATACTATATATTGTTAAAGCAATAAACATTATCTTTCCTACATTCATCAACTTACTCACTTCATCTTCTCCATAAGTTAGCTCGCCCAAAAAGCTAGCAAGCATGTAGACCACTTCAACCATATAAGTTCCAACTATTATTTGGAAGAAAGGAAATGGTATTTGCTTTCCTGCATTCAGCAAAAAGCTGAAGGCTGCTAAGCCTTGAGGACCAGCACCTGTTTGGTTGAAGAAGTAGCCTATTTTTTCCAAGGACTGGCCAAAGAATGCAAAAAGGTATATGACCATTGCCATTAGTCCAACTACTATTCCAGCAGCAAGAGGTGCAAAAACCCATGCTTGAACTTGCATGTCTGAAGTAACCTCTGAAAGAATTTCATCAGCTGCTCTGTTTACTTCGTCTGCATCCTTGAGAAAGTCTGACATAGACTTTAAAGCTGCTGAAAGGAAAGCCATCCCACGCGAGCCTATATCTATTACCAAGCTCATTACTGCCTTGATAACCCTAGAAGGATAATCCTTTATTGCACCAATTTTACTGTCGAATGTTGCCACTTCCAAAGGTGCTCCAAACATTTTTATGTTTGTAAGGATCTTCTGCAAGAACTTGCTTATCTTTAGCTCTCTTATCCTTGGTTGCAATTCTTCTATGCTTTTCTCAAAAGGCTTTCCTATGCTAGATACTATGCTGAGCTGGAAGAGAACTACTGGTAGCTCACTTTCTACTTCAACCACCTCCTTGTTTCTCTTTGTAAAACCTAGAACAGAAAAGAAAGGATAAAGGACGAAAAAACCTCCTAGAGCTAAAACTATCCCCAAAGAGTTGAGGAAGAGAGTTTGGGAAAACAAAGCTTTTTCTCCCAGAATTGCATACAGAAAGTAAGCTATCAAAGAGATACATAAAACACCTGCTCCAGCAAGCACAAGAATCTTTCTCACTCTAAAAGATTCTGTATGCTTTATTGCAACCTGATGGTAAGAATAAGGCCTTGTATAAAAGTACTGACGTAAGAAAAGGTAGAGAACAAAAGGGAGTAAAACCATGTAAGAAAAGGATATGAGCTCAGGTCTTGCTATTTCTGGTGTAAAAATTACTAGAACAGGAAAAAATATCATCCCTAACAAAGGCAAGAGAATTCCAAAAGCGTTCAAAATCTTTAAAGGAGTTCGCATGGCAAGAGCATAACCTTTCATCCTTTTCTTCGTTCCTTCTAGGATTACTAATACTGCTTCTTCTACACTCTTGGCAGCTCTTTCAGGTGGTTCGTTTACCGAATTTTTTAAAAGAGTGATTGCATCAACAAATTCTTCATTTTCACTCTTCCATTTTCTAGAAAGTTCGTCTAAACCTTCAGAAACGGATACGATGTTGCCAACATGCAAGTCCCACAAAAGCTTTTTAAGGTCTAACCCAAGAGGACCAGTTAAGTTTAGAGCAGCAAAAGCAACTGCAGACTCTAAGTTTTGGGTAATTTTTAAGGATATCGACATGTAAATAACACAAAGAGCCATCTCAGAAGATGCTTTAGACCTGTACATTATGTTCAAGAAGCGAGTATAAGAAAAAAGGTAGTAGAAAAGAACAGCACCGAGCGCAACTATCATTACTATCATCGCTTCAGAAAGCAATCCTGCAGCAAAGAAAGCTAAGCCCAACAAAAGGCAAACTATGACTGGAACAAAGAGTGCTGTTAAAAGAACTCCTATAGGCTTTACTCTTAAATGGCAGAAGTCTATTTCAGGTTGAAACTTTTTCTCCAAAAACTCTGGCAAAGGAATTTTTATAACCCCAAAAAAATTACACACCTTTTCATAAAAAGAAAGCTTTCTGTTAGCATACTCCTCTTCTAAAAACTTTATGTAAGCTGTCTCTTTCATCTCAATGCATCCTTAAACCATTTGAGCCATCTCTCATAAACAAGCTTTGAATCAACAGAACCTACTTCTCTTAAAACTTCTTCTGAAATTGAGTGAAACATTTCATTTGCTGGAACTACCCATTCAGCTTCCAAAACTTCTGGTCTGTTTAGTTGCTGAGCATAATCAACCATAGTCTGCTTTATCTTTGCTCTTAGCAAGATATTTTCCCAGACTAAATCCCAAGCACCATGCCACTCTCTTACACGCTTAGCAATTTCGTTCAGAACTTCTGACTCGCCGTTAAGCAAAGTATCGGTAGGTTTAAGAGTATCTTCTTTAGCAGAATATTCCATAAGAGTAACAAAGGCGCCTTCTTCCAAAGGATCTTCCTTCCACCTTTTTCTTATTTCTGTAACTTCTGTAACACGCCTAAAACGATGAAGACCATCTGGCGAACGCAACATATTGCAAATTGTAAGAAGGTCTAGAGCCTTAAAGCTAGTTGGAGCTAAACCTAAATCATGAACTACTCTATCAAAAACACCATAAGCTGATTCTCCGTGAATAGTACCAGCTACTAAATTGGCAAGAGCTCCTATTCTCATAGCTTCAAACAGCACAGTGCTTTCTACACTTCTTACTTCACCAACTATAAGAACAGAATCTCCAAGCCTCAACGCAGTCCTTAAAGCTTCGTCTGGAGAAAGTTCGGTTTCTACACGTGTAATTACTGAGCGTGACTTTAAGCTTTCTATGTTGTATCCGAGCTGACGAAACTGGTCTATTGGGAGTTCAAGCGTGTTATGAGCCAGGATATTTTCGCAAACAAAATTTTCTGTTTCTGGAACAGAAAAATCATAAACATAGCCATTAAGCTTACCCACACACTTGACGCTTCTTACCTCGTCCCAAAATATGTCTGAGTTAGCAAGATCTTTTAGTTCGTCCAACTCACAATCGTTTGGGCCTAAACTTTCAAGAACTTGAGCAAGATTTTCCCTGCTTATATTCTGTCCTCTCTTTCCATAATCCTGGTAATTAAAGTTTGGTAAAAGCTTAGAAATTTCTTCTTTGACTTCTGCAGTTAATGGTATGACATCAGTAGTATCGTGAGTAGGTACTCTTTCACACATTTCTGCTAATCTTTCCATCCGTTCCTTTTGGAGAAAACCGATTTTTTCATAAAAAGTTTGTAAGAATTTTTGGCTAATTCCGCAAGAATATGCCTTATCTTTTTTGTTCATCCTGTTCACTCTAGAAACTACTCCAAAAAGTAGTAATGCTGTCTGCACATCCTTTATCAATCCGAAAGAAGCAAGAGTTATTGCTACTCCACAATTTGTTATATATCCATTTCTACTGAACAACCCTTTCAACACATGAGAAATTTGCTCTTTAGAGAGTTTGAAAATCCAGTCAGGAATTCTCTTTGTATATGCATCACCATTTAGCTCAAGAACGTCCCTCATAATAGCTTTCAAAGCAGTAGAACCGATAATTAGTGAAAATCCATCGTTACACAATCTTGGCTTAATACCAAACCTTTTTCCTATTTTATGTACTATTTCTCTTGTATCTTCATCAACAGCAGAAACTATTACCCCATTCTTAGCATAGCAACCACCAGCCAACCATAAACCTATGAAAGAAAGAAAATCCTGGTCAAGAGAAATTTCTACTGGCATTGGTTTAGAATTGCCTTTAACCTTAAACTTTAATAGGCTTGTACAAATCTTACAACCTTTAGCTAGCATTCTTCTTAGAACTTCAGAAGGTAAAATAGAGTTGCGCAACCAACAGCTAATAGCACTCTTAGGATATTTGTCTGTTTTGTGAATAGCGTACCCTAATTCCTTAGCTATTTCTTTGACTGATTGTTTGTGAGCCAGTATAAAACTCCTAACAGTTGATCCTACAAAATAAACATCTTTTAACTTTTCTAAAAATTCAAGAACATTCAATTTTTCAACTTTCTCACTTTCTACAGGAAGAATTCTTGGAGTAGCTAAGTAACTTCCAACTTTAATCTCTTTAGCACTTATAGGTTGTAGCTTACCATCTTTGCTTAGTGAGAACAAGGAATGATCTTCTGTTACCTTTATTTTCTTTCCTGTTCTTGTCTTTACTTCAAAAATATTCTTAGAAACTTTATGACGAATGAACTTGCTTACTGACGCTAAACGGACTTTACCATGCTTGTCAACAGTAAAAACTCTTATATTTTCTGGGTTTTTGTCCAAAATTTCTCTTCCGTTTTCTACCTTGTAACCATACTTTAGCAATAGGTTGTCGACAAGTTCTCCCACTGTCGTCCTTTCAAGCTTGCCATTTCTAGTGATGAGTAGTTCACAATCACCTGTAACACTATCTTGTTGCACTAAAATTCTAAACTTTCTCATTATTTCCAGCATTAACGCAGAAAGCAAAGACGTCTTACCAGCACCCCTTCCACCTGCTATGAGTACTGCTTTACCACCGTCTGCAATAAAGCTCATTAGTCCAGCGTACAAAGGGTTAAACATCTTAACTTTCATAAAAAGTGGAAAAGTCCATGACTTTTCCCTGTGCCTACGAAAAGCAAAGGCCAAACCTTCTGGGGAAAGTGTGCGTGTAATTGCTGCAACTCTTGCCCTTCCTCCAGGAACGACAATTTCTGTGTCCAGGACTGGATTTGCTTCGTCTAAAGGTCTGCCTGAATAAAGCCTAAATCTTGTTGCCCAAGATTCTCCCTCATCTTTTGTTGGTATAAGGTTTGTCTCGCATTCTTCAAAGTCTGAGTGGAAAACGTATATCGGTGAATATCCTATCGGTGAATTCACATAAACGTCTTGAATTTTATCATCTGCTAATAAAAGTTCTAAGACACCAAATCCTACTGTATACCTTACTAGAATGTTTGCAAGTTTGTCTACTTCCTCTTCAGTTAAGTATAATTTTGACATTTTTGCTAAATCCTTTATCAAGTCTCGAGAAATGCTAAAGAAAAGGTCTCGCACTCTTCTTGGATCTGCAAGCTCAGCTTCTGTTGGCTTGTGCGCAGCTAGATACTGCCTTGCTCTTTCTATCAAGTCGTACATATCTTGTGTGAGCTTGAACTCTTCAGGTAGTATATAGTAAAGGTATTTAACCTTACCTGGAAGCTTGTATATTTCTACATCTGTCGCACCAATCTTGTACTTGTCGAGTAAAATTGCATCCTTTGGTAGTGTAAGAATAAAACGAGTAAGCATAAAAGTTGGTCTTATTAGCGGATAAAACAGCATTCTGTACAAAGATCTGTCGCCAAACTTGAAGAGTTTTATCTTGTCTTTTATTCTCTTTATCATTTGTGTTCTTTCTAGCATGGACTTGAGTGGAAGAAGAATTTTTTCCACATAAGCTTTAAAGCAATCATCCCCAGAAATTCTAGACTCTCTTTCAGCGCTTCTAATCATCAGACCTATCTTTACGTAAGCTCCTATAGGATCTTTTCTCAAGACTTCTGAGATTAAGAATCTAAACTCAGAAAACCTTTTAGGTGCATGTTTGGCACATCCGAAATTTTCCATTCTTATAAAATCTTCAGAACTTACCACGCTTCTGTAAACTTCCGCTATCTCTTGTAACATCCTAGTTTCCTCGAAACCATACTCTATTTCCCTTCTCTCAACCAGCACTACTCTTAAAACATTTCTTGCCTCTAGAAGCCTTTCTATTACTACTCCCATAGCTGCCGCAGAATCTTCTATACTAGGTGCTACCACCCAATTAAGGCAGTTTATTCTAAGAGTATTATCAACAATCTCATAATCCACAGCCATACTTCCTATTTAAATTTATCTATTCCTTTTAACAAATTCTTTATTAGATGGCAGAAAAGTTAACAGAAAGTGCAGTGCTGAGAGAATTGATAATTAGGGCTAATGAAGATACTAGAAGGATAAGACTTTTAGAACAGAGGATGGAGAGACTGGAAACTAGCTTTGATAAGGTGGAAGAAAACGTACTGGTTCAGATGAAGAATTTAGAAGTGACTCTTGAAAGATTTAGCAATAAACTATCTGTCCTGACAGAAAAACTGAACGCACTAGAAAGTGAAATACAAAGAATAGATAAGGAATTGGCGAAGACTGCAAAGAAGGCAGACCTGAAACAAATAGAGGGTTTCATAGACCTTATAAACCCAATAACCTCTAGTTTTGTCACTAAGCAGGAATTGGAATCTTATGTAAAAGAAACTTTAACCAAAAGAGCTTAAGTTAAAATACTGATAAAAACATAAATTAAATATATGCCACTGCCTTTTTTAAAGAAGAGAGAAGAAAGTTTTGCTGTTCCAAAGATAGCTCCTTCAGATAGGGTAAAGGAGCTAGCTGCGAAAGGGTTTTCTGAGCCAGAAATAATAGAAATATTAAGAAAAGAGGGTTATAGGCCTGAAGAAATAGATAGAGGTCTGAGAGAATCTTTAAAAATGACAGTAAGCCCTCCACCTAAACCTGAAGAAAAACCCCAATTACCTACTCTGCCTACTTTAGAAGAGTTGGTACCACCGAAAAAAGAGGAAAAACCAGAAGTGCCAGAAACTTCGCTGCCAGAAAGTTACTATGAATACCCAATAGAAGATTATGTGGATACGCTAATCCAAGCAAGACTTTCTGAAGTCGACGAGAAGATAAAAGAATTTTCCATAAAGTATGGAGAAATGGAGAAGAGGCTTGCCAGCATAAACGAGCAGCTGAACGAGCTAATAAAAGCAAGGCCCACCGAACAACAGCAGTTAATCCAAAAAATGGAAAGTATTACGGAAGGTGTTAATGAGCTTGGTATAAGGCTTGCCAACCTGGAAAAGGCCTTTAAGGAGGCTCTACCTGCTTTGATAGAGTCAGTAAGAGCTTTAAGCGATATTGTCCATAGGCTTAAAAGTAGCGCTTAAATTTCTACAAACTAAATTTATTATTGTATGACAAACTATTTTGAAATTGTAGCCAATCTTCTGGGCAAGTTTGGATTTTATCAGTATTTTTTTCCGTTTGCCATAATTGCTGCTGTTGTCTTTGGATTGCTTAAAAAGTCTAAGATTTTAGGCGAATCAACTGTTGTTAATGGTTTAGTAGCCCTCTGTGTATCTTTCATTGCAGTATTTGGTTTCTCTGTGTCAACTACCCTAAACTTGGCCTCTTACTGGTCTGCTTTTTTCATGCAAATATCTGTGTTTTTGATAGTCTTCTTCATAGGCCTTCTTCTAGCAAGCCTTTTCTACCCCAATATAAACGAATGGTTACCAAAAGTTTTCACGACTAGAAGTATGCTTCTCATCATGGTAGTAATTGCTATAGTTGTCTTTATATCTAGTGGGCTTGTAGGTGCTCTTACCTTAGAACTTACTGGACCGTCAAAACCTGGAAAACCAACAACACCTAGGGATATAACCATACTTGTAGTAGGTATTTTTCTTTTTGTAGTCTTTATAATAATTGCAGGAAGTATACCCAGGATGACAAAATGACATCGCCGTTTGAAATTGTAATACTGAACTTGCAGAAGATTGGAGCATTTAACTTTCTATTCCCTTTCATGCTTACTGCTGCTGTTTTTTATGGCTTACTAAGAAGATCGCAAATATTTGGCAAGCCAGAGGAAAATGTGACTGTAAATGCTGTAGTAGCACTAGTAGCTGCTTTCATGGTTTGGGCTTATCCAATCCTGGCTGGTGTTAACGTGGAAACGATTCTTTCTACCTTTTTCTTCCAGGGTATTATAGCAACTATGGTAGTAGTCGTAGGTCTTTTAATAATAAGCATGTTCCTACCAAAGGGTTTAGGAGAAACCTTAGGTGAAAAGTTAAAGCCTGGATGGTTTGTCGGTATTATAGTGTTGGGTTTACTGATAGCTGTTGGTGTGTTGTTCTCAAGTGGTGCTGTAAACATATTCCTTCCAGGTGGCATCAGTGGTTTGGGCATAAGCGAAGACGTTATTCTTTCGATAGCAGTTTTGGTAGGGCTTGTAGTAGTCCTAGGTTTTATTGTCTGGTTTACTGCTAGGGGCGAAAAAAGTAAAGGTGTTCTTTCTCTGTAAAGTGCAAACTACCTGGAATTATTATCACAGAGGGAGGCTCAAACTCCTTTTCCATAAGTTCTTCCACTCTTCCATAGGTTATAACACCATTCTTACTTCCGAGTTTAGAGCAAATCACTATTTCTGAGTTCTCCTCTAAACCCTTGGCTTTTATCAGTATTTCTAACGCCTCCTTAACACTCATGCATCTCTCTGCTACGTCAAGCAAACAGAGTGTGTGCAAGCCCCTTTTCTTGTTTTCTTTTATAGTTTCAATGAGGAATTTTGGTATCAAACCTTTAGTCTTTTCTGGAAAAGGAATTGTAACGTATGGTCCAAACTTTTGGGCATGCAAGCCAGTTTCAGCTACAGCTGAAATGACAGAAGAATTGTGAACAATTTCTGTCTCTATTCCTTTCTTCTTGGCCTCTAAAACTAGTGCTGCATGTGTAGTCTGCACTAAAGGATCGCCCTGAACTAAAATGACCGTATTTTTTTCCTTTGCTTCTTTCAAGATTCTTTCAGAATTTTCTTCTAGGTCTGACCTTTCTATAACTTTTATCTCTTTTCCAGCGATCTCCTCTAATTTTTTCAAATCGCCGAACCATTTGCTTGTATAAAGCTCTATGTAAACCTTTTCTGCCCTTCTAATCGCTTCTATACCGCGTAAAGTCAAATCTTTCTCGTCGTGTAAGCCTAATCCTACAAGCGTGAGCATTCAAACACCTGCGTACAACCTTTCTGCTAGTATCCTCGGCAAGTGCGCGTTGATTATTTTTTGAGCAGCTTTATCTATATCGTACTCTACTCTCACAATTTCTGCATTTTCTGAATCAGTATCAAAAACTACGAAAGAAGCTCTTGGGTCTCCATCCCTTGGTTGGCCCACGCTTCCGGCATTTAAAACAATTTTCTTCCCTACCCTTTTGATAAAAGGTACGTGTGTATGACCAACTACTAGAACGTCACATTCAAGATTTCTTATAGTTTCTTCATCTGGCTCATACAAGTAGTCAAAAAGATAGTCTTTTGGAGAACCGTGGACCATCAAGACTTTTATGCCAGAAACAGTTATGAGCATTCTAAGCTTTAAATTGCTTAAAAAACTTAAATCTTCTTCGTTCAATTGCTTCCTTGTCCATTCTATCGCTTCAGCTGCATAAGGGTTAAACCAGCTTGTATCACCACTCGCAACAGCAAAATCATGGTTCCCCATCAAGCAAGGAACGTTTAACTCTCTTACCATTCTTACAACTTCCTTTGGATTTGCCCCATAGCCACATAAGTCGCCTATACAATAAACTTCCTTAGGACTAATTCTTTCTATCTCTTTTAGCACAGCTTGCAAGGCTTCCAAGTTCGAATGTATGTCTGAGATAAAAACTAGCTTCATCTCAAAACAAATATTGTTTTTGATAAATAGTTATTTTAGTATGAGAAAGTTGAAGGAAATGCTAAAAGGTAAACTGAGTGAGGATGAATTAAAGCTAATAAAAAGTAGTTTTGATATAATTGGTTCTAGAGAAAAAGCTGTTGCAACTATAGAAATTCCGGAAGAGTTGGAAGAGAAAAAGTTTTTGATAGCAGAAGCTTTGATGAAGCTAAACAAAAATGTAAAGAGTGTTCTTAGAAAAGCTTCTGGAAGAAAAGGGGAGCTTAGACTCAGAGAGTTCGAACTAGTGGCTGGTGATTCTAACACAGAAGTTTTACACAAGGAAAATGGGTATATCCTGAGACTGGACCCGCAGAAAGTTTACTTTTCGCCTAGAGAGGCAAAAGAAAGGATGAGAATAGCAAAGCAAGTTAAGCCTGGTGAAAAAGTTTTGGTAATGTTTAGTGGAGTTGGACCTTACTGTATTGCAATAGCAAAGTTTCAACCAGAAGTTGAAAAGGTTTATGGGATAGAAATTAATAGCATTGCTCATAAGTATGCAGAAGAAAATGTAAGGATAAACAAGCTTTCTCACAAAATAGTCTTAATTGAAGGGGATGTGAGAGAAGTTTGCAAAAATTATGAAAAGTTTTTTGACAGAATTGTTATGCCTCTTCCTTTTGGAGGAGAAAGTTTTTTAGATTTGGCTGTAAAATGCTTGAAGCCAGTTGGGTATATCCACTTCTACAGTTGGGGAGGAGAAGAAAACCCTTATGAAAATGCTATAAAAAGCGTGGAGAAATTTGTTAAAAAGTATAAAATAATTGGAAAAAGGATAGTTTTACCTTATGCCCCAAGAAAATTTAAAGTTTGTATTGAGCTAGAAGTATTAAATGGTTGAAAAGATAAATTTTGATTTATGATTAGCTTAGAAATTATAGGAGTAATTGTATTCTTTGGAGTTGTTGGTTCTCTCATACTTTTAGACAGGAAGAACATTCAATTTCAGTATGGAATTATTCTAAGAAGATGGACGTATGGAATAAAAGCTATAGAGGTTCTCGTCAAGAAAAATGAAAAATTCTTGAAGAATGTTGGAGATGCTTCTGTTGTAATTTGTTTAGCGACGAGTATTGCGAGCATAGGATTTTTACTCTTTGGTATAATAAAATTACAGCCCTCTCTCGGAGTAGTACTTCCAACTGTAGGAGAGTTTAAGTATCCAGGTCCTGTAATCTCCGTTCCTTTCTGGTATTGGATTGTCTGCGTCTTTGTTGTACTTACTGCCCATGAAAGCATGCATGCCTTGTTCGCAAGACTGGCAAAAGTGCCTATAAGGAACTATGGGATAGTAACTTTTCTTGTTTTGCCGATTGGTGCCTTTGTAGACCCTGACGCTAAAAAATTAAAAAGTGCTGGTTTTAAAGAAAAGTTAAGGATATACGCTGCAGGAAGCTTCTCCAATTTTATAGTCGGTTTTCTTGTTTATCTAATAGCACTTGGAAGTTTAGCTGTTGTAAACATGTTCATAGAAAGTGTTGGTGTTAAAATTGGTTCCACAATACCAGGAACGCCAGCATACAATGCTAGTGTGAGCGGGATTTTGTACAAGATAGACGAAACTAAAATAACTAGCATTAGCGACTTGAGCAATTTTTTGCAAAACCTAACTGTTGGAAAAGAGATAACGCTTTACACAGACGAAGGCGAGTTCAAGCTGAAAACTGTAGAAAGACCGGAAAACCGAACTTTACCTTTCATCGGTATATCTAACCTAACAAACGTATATAAATACAAGCTCCTTTTCTCTGGCTATGTTCCAGCTTCTGTTATCTCTGGGATTCAAACTTGGCTCAACCTTCTTTTCTGGCTTCTTATATTTAACATTGGGGTAGGAATTTTTAACATGCTACCCATTAGACCTTTGGATGGTGGTTTAATGTATGAAGAAATATTCAAGAAAAAGTTTGCCCAACATAGAATTATAATGAGGGTATTAGAAGGAATAATCCTTGTATTAATAATTTTTAACTTGTTTGTTATCTATGCAGCCAGACTTTTTATCTAAGCACCTCCACTTTTCTTACTTCAAAGTATCTCAAGGGATATATCTTTCTCAATTCTTGGAAAATTCTGTTCTTCATCTCGTCGGTCACGATCTTACTCAAAAAATCTCCTACTGTTGAATTCTGCACAAACTCAAGAATCATTTCTGCTGCCTTCTTCTTCATCAGCTTCTTACACTTCTCTCCTATTCCTTTTTGTGCAACCAATAAACTTTTAACCCTAAGCTTAACTCCATCCTTTGTGAGAATATCTTGAACCAAATCCATCCTTTTAACTTTGTGTAATACCATGCGGGAAATATAATCACGTGTACATTCAAACCCATCGAACTCTGTGTAAGCTGTATCATTCTCTATTTTGACAACTCTGAAAAAGAAGTTAAGATAGTACTTGTTAGGATTGTTTGTTAACTCTAACGCATTCACCATAATTCTTCTCCCTATTGCATTCTTTTCCTCAGAAACTAAAAGCTTGCCTATCCCTTTCTCTTCAAAAGCTTGAGGCGCTACTACTTTGATCCATTCCTTAACTTTCTTTACTGGCATTTATCTCACTCAGCAAATTATTTACTACCTCGATAAATTCTTTTTCTTTTCCTTTTGGTATAAATGCTCCTGCTGCGTACTTGTGTCCACCGCCCCATCCTCCGACCATGGCTGCCGCTTTAGCTAAAACTTGCGCCAAATCAACGTTCAAATCTCTAAAAACTCTTCCAGAAACTTTTACTGTTTTTTCATCAAAATCTGCAAGACCGAAAACAGGTTTTTCCCTATCTATAAGGTTAGACCGCAAAGCAACTGAGACTACTACACCTATAAGAGTATCACTTATGTTGTTTCCAGCAACAAAAAAGTTAGCATTTTCCTTTGACAGTTGGGTTCCTTTGATAAAAGAAATTGCATCACTAATTATTTTTCTATACTCTTCTAAAAACTCTTTCGTCTTTTCCATGATAGAGAAATCTCCTAAGCAAATTCTGAAACCTGTTTCAGGACTTCCAAGCCTGGAGCATGCGTTTATAACAGTAGATAGCTCTTGAACATCCTGAAACTCTGAGGGATATCCTAAAAGAGTGTAAACGTTCCCAAAAATTTCTTCTACGCTACTTGACAAGTTTAAACGCTCTAGAACTATAGCTGAAGCCAACTTTCTTTGCTCTTCTATGCTAAGATCGTTTAAAGTCCTCCATTCGTCGCCTTCTTTCAAAGGTATTCCTATGTCTGCCAAAAACTGAATTGCATTAGATTCTGAACCAGATATACCTGGTATGAATGGGTCAAACGTATAAGCAAGAGATCTGAAGATTGGTCTTGTGTTTCTTCCGTATATCTTTATTCCTTTTGTTATAGAAACTTTTGCTGATAACTCCTCTTCTGGAATAAACCTTTTTAAATTCTCCAGAAAGTTCGGGTCCTCATCTTGAGCATCTCCTATAGCTCCTATTATTGCAAGATCTACTAAGTCTGTATTTTTTTGATCAAAAAATTTAGCAAAGATGTAAGTGATTAAAGAAGTTGATAATTCATTTTCACCAAAAAGAAGTGGATTTATATGGAACAAGTTCTTGTGTTTGTAATCTATTGGTAAGTGATGGTCAATAACAAGGACGTTAGTAGTTTCTAAAAGTTCTTTAATCTTGTCCAACTGACCACTACCACAATCCAAAAAAACTAAAAACTTTTCCTTATCTACACTCAATCTATCAATTTCTTCTGGTGTAAGTTGTTTTACTATTCTCAGCTCAAAGTTTAAGCCTTCTCTCAAAAGCATCTTGGAAAAAATGGCAGCTGAAGCAAGTCCGTCTGCATCGAATTGAGCAATAATCTTAACTATCTTTTTTCTTATCACATTCTTAATGCTTGATGATATTTTAGAAACTTCTTCTAAGAACAAGCTATCACTTTTGTACTATTAACCTTACCTTTTCTATATCGTAAACAAAGTCGGAAGGTATTCTCTTCTCCCTCTTATAGTATTTTATCAATCTTCTTATCTTTGACTCTAAGTTTTCAAATGCGTGCTTAGACCTTTTATCTCCCTTGTGTGCTTTTAGGTGCTCGTACAAGTTCACAGCACGTCTAAAAAGGTTTAGCAAATCTTCAGGAAATTCTGGATATAAATTGTGCTCCTTCATTATTTGGACTATGCTCTTCCCAGTAACAACTTTTACATCCGGTACTCCATACTGATCTCTCAAGATAGTTCCTATCATTGCAGAATTGTATTTTTTTGCTAGTTCTACTACCAGCTCTTCCACTCTAGCTTTCTGCCCTCTAAGCCATTTAGGAACTATTTTGACAGGTGGTTTATGGCTTCTTGACTTCCCTTTTCCTCTACTGTACATTCTCCCCATGACTAACCACCCAAGAATTCTTTAACAAGCCAGAGAAGAATTAAAGCAACTGTAGAGAAAAAAGCAACGAAACTTCCGAGCATGGCAAGGATTGCAGGCAGACCTTTAGGTGTTATTGTTGTCAAGCCAATTCCAAGAGAGACGAGTATTGCACCTATAAGTATGCTTAGGATTGAGCAGTTCTCTGCAGTTTCAAACTTATCCTTTCCTTTCAGCTTACCTAGCCATGTACCTACCACGTTTTTCAATTTCTACCACCCTTTCCAAAACCTTGTCTGCAAATCTATATTCTCTTTTATAGCCTTTAACTATATTTGACCAACAAAACTTTAAAAGCTTGAAATGTGTGGCTCTTATAGCTTCTTGTAACAAGTTTAAGTCAATACCTTGATCTTCTATTCTACTGGAAAATTCTCCAAGTCCAAAGTCTATGAAATAAAGATTTCCGTCCTTCAATATCATGTTAGAAGTGGTTAAATCACCATGAACTATACCAGCTGAGTGAAGCTTGCCAACAGAAGACCCTATCTGGAAGCATACTTTCTTGATGATTGATTTTTCTGCAGACTCAAGGAGTTCTTTAACTCTTTTCCCTTCTATGTACTCCATGTATATTTTGCCTTTTTCTTCATCAACAAAAATTATCCTAGGAGTGAAAACCCCAACTTTTCTTGCTTCTGTTAAAAGCTTCACTTCCATCCTTGTTCTGTACTTCCTAAGCTTGCTATCTATCTGCTCTATTCTATAAGACTTTTTCAGCCTTTCTTTAACTATTACTGTCTCGCCCTCAAACTCGCCTAAATATATTAGGCTTTCTGCACCCCTGTACAAAACTTTCATAAATTATCTTAGTTGGATAGTTTAAACATCTGCAATTCCATTCTCAGTAATCTTGAAAACTGCTTCTCCTTCAGGCAAGTCCGGAGCATCCACCACTCTTGCTACTCTTGTTCCTTCTTTCCCTCTTCTCAAGTAAAGCCTTAAGTAAGACATATGACTTAAAACATGGCCGCCAACTGCCTTTGTAGGGTCGCCAAAAAGAACAGAAGGGTCTGCCATAACTTGGTTTGTTACGTATATTGCCAAGTTAAAAGCATCCGCAATTCTCTGGAGCTGGTGCAAATGTTTGTTAAGCTTTTGCTGCCTTTCTGCAAGCTCTCCTCTTCCAACAAAGTCAGCACGGAAGTGGCTTGTAAGAGAATCTATAACCACTAGGCCAATTTTATTCAAGTCTATACTCTCTGGTAGTTTCTCTACCAGAAATATCTGATGCTCGCTATTGTAAGCTCTCGTGACATATATGTTCTTCAAAACTTTATTCTCGTCCAAACCCTTAGCTTTTGCCATAGAAATTATACGAGAAGGTGAGAAGGTATTTTCCGTGTCGATAAAAACACATCCCTTATTCAAGCCGCCTTTGTCTTCTGGTAGTTGAACGTTTACAGAAAGTTGGAAAGCTAGCTGTGTTTTTGATGAGCCGTAAGCTCCGTATGCCTCAGTTATTGCTTGAGTTGGTATGCCACCACCTATAAGCTTGTCCAAGCTTTTCGACCCTGTTGTTATTCTTTTCATTTCCAACTTTCTCTCATAAACCTTGTCTGCAGTCTCTAGCCCAACTTCCAAAAGCTCTCTAACTGCACGGATTATCTTTGCTGCTTGACCTTCCCCTATTTCTGCTATTGCCGCAAGCTCACCTGGTGAAGTAACTGCTATTGCCATTGGATCTGTATATCCAACCTCCCTTAGCTTTTCGGCTATCTTTTCTCCTACTCCAGGTATATCCTCCAGAACTATCTCCTTTTTTGCCATACTATCTACCTATAATTTTCAGGTACAGATTTAAATATATCCTATATACCCCCATTAGTACTTAAAATTTTCTTGCATTCTTCTAGCACGTCTAAATCTTTAAAATCATCGACGAAAAACTCCAATCTATCAAACCTTATGTTCTTTCTAATCCTACCAGTAAGTACAAGCTCTCTGCCCAAAATTTTTTGAACTAATTCATGCCTCTTTTCAAGCTCAAGCTTAAAAAGCTCTTCCGCGCTTCTTTCTATCAGTCTTTCAGCTGTGTTCCTGAAAAAAACTGCTCTTATGTTACCGCTCCCATCGTCTATTACAGTAGAAATCACAAGAGCATGTAAAGCCTGTACAGGCCCATGCTCTGAGCACTTATTATTTTCTAAGGCAGAACCACAAACAGGACACACCTCAAAAACATACTTCCCTTTAAACACTTGAACAATAATTCCTTTTATCTCACACTTTCCAGGCGTAGCTTCTGCTATTCGCATTCTTTTTACAGAATTCCCAAAGTACCTCCTTTCAAGCTCTTCCGCACTTGGAATGTCAAAATCGCCTTCTAAAGTTCTTATACTTCCGTATCTTCCAAGAACGATCTCCACATCTCCAAATATACTTTCTCTAGCCATTCCATTGACTAGCTGGACAACATCACCCACTTTTATTAAACTTTCAGAAACTATAGAAGTTTGATCGTTCCACAAAGGAACTTTAACATAGTAAGAGTTATCACCTATGTACAAGTTCGCCACTTTGCCTGGTTGTCCGTCTGACCTCACAAACTCGTTTATTGGTGATATCTTAAAAACTCTTCCTACCACGTTTAGGTTTCTCATTCCAGGTAAAATATTTTTCATTTGTAATCCTCTAACTGCACTCGGTAATTCAACTCCAAAGCTTCTAGCTACTATGTAAGCTGCGCCCTCTTTTGTTACTAGACCGGAAAGTTCTTCGTACTTCTCTTCTATTTTTTGTATAATTTCTTCTTTTGGTAAGCTAGTTTTCTTTATTATTAGCTCGATTATATCTTCTAGACCCATGTTAAATTCCAAGTTTTTTTCTTGCAAGCCTTACGTCTTCATCTATAACGGTCT
>CAYYVK010000011.1:0-20023 GCA_964475145.1 uncultured archaeon | reverse complement strand
TTGACCTTTTTACCCAATTCATAAAATCTATCCTTTTACTTAACTTTTTGTAGAGTTGGTAAAAGAATTTAAATACTACTTTCCAATTAAAATAAGTGAGTTCATGCAACCGATAGCTAAAATGATTATCGGCGTAATCCTAGTGATAGCAAGCTTATATTACATAATCTACGGACTTCCATCCTACAACATAAAGCCTGCTTGGCACGACTTGCTAACAGTTCTTAACGGTGCAATCCCAATTTTGGTTCTACTAATAGGGGTCTTCATAGTTTGGCTAGAATGGGACGAGTGGAAGGTAGAAAGAGAGCTAGCAAAAGAAGAAAAAGTAGTAGCAAGAAAAGCAAGAGTCGCTAGAAGAAAGAGAAGATAAGCTTTTTCTTTTTTATTTTGTAATTCTTAATGTAAATCATGGGAGTACAGATTGGAGCTATAATTCCATCTAAAGAAATAGAGTTAACTTTCCTTTCAGGAAAAACAATAGCCATAGACGCTTACAATTTCATTCACCAGTTTTTGTCAATAATTAGAGATAAAATGACAGGACAGCCTTTAAGGGATAGCAAAGGAAGGATAACTTCTCATCTTTCGGGCTTGTTCTATCGAAACATAAACCTGATAGAAGCTGGTATTAGGACTGTTTGGGTTTTTGACGGTAAGCCACCAGAATTCAAGAAAGTAGAGATAGAAGAAAGAAAAGCAGTAAAAGAGCTTGCTGCAAAAAAATGGGAGGAAGCTCTGGAAAAAGGAGAAGAAGCTAAAAAGTATGCCCAGGCAACTTCAACCATCACTGAAGAGATAGTGGAAGATGCTAAAAGGCTTTTGAGCTTAATGGGGATTCCTTTTGTTCAAGCTCCTTCAGAGGGAGAAATGCAAGCTGCCTACATGTGCAAGAAAGGTGACGTTTGGGCTTCTGCTTCTCAAGATTACGACTCTTTACTTGCAGGATCTTCTAGATTAGTGAGAAACATTTCTATTAGTAGAAGGAGAAAGCTTCCTAAGAAGGAGGTTTATGTGGAAGTAAGTCCTGAGTTAATAGAATTGGAGGAAGTACTTTCCAAGCTAGGAATTACTCGGGAGCAGCTTATTCTTGTAGGCATCCTTGTTGGTACAGACTATAACCCAGGCGTGAAAGGATTTGGCCCAAAGAAGGCTTTAGCTTTTGTAAAGGAGAACAAGACTCTTGAAAAAGTTTTTGAGAATGTAGAATGGAACTGGAACATCCCTCCACAAGAAGTTTTCAACTTTTTCCTAAACCCGCCAGTCACAGACCATTACAAGATTGAATGGAAAGAACCTAAGACAGAAAAGCTTGTGGAATTTTTGGTAAAGGAGCATGATTTTTCTGAAGAAAGGGTGAGAAAGTTTGCATCCAGGCTAGAAGATCTTTCTTCGAGAGGTAGGCAATCAAGCCTAGAAGGCTGGCTGAAAAAATAAATTCTTACACAAGAAAAGATTTTTATGATAGAAAAGATAGTGCAGATTGCAAAGAGAAGAGGGTTTGTATGGCCTTCTTCCGAGATTTATGGCGGATTAAGTGGTTTTTTTGACTTTGGTCCTCTTGGAGTGCTTCTCAAGAGGAAAGTGGAAAATTTTTGGAGAGAATTTTTTATAAAATCTGAAGATGACATTTTTGAAGTAGAGAGTGCTACTATAATGCCTGAAAGAGTTTGGGAAGCTTCTGGACATTTAAGAGATTTTATAGACCCTTTAACTCAATGTCAAAAGTGTAAATCAACTTTTAGGGCAGACGAACTAATAAAAGATTTGGCAAAAAAATCTGTTGAGGGTTTAAAACCAGAAGAGTTGACAGAAATAATTAAAAAGGAAAAGTTAAAATGCCCAAAATGTAAGGGCGAACTAAGCGAAGTTAAAATTTTTAACTTGATGCTTAGCACAAATGTGGGACCAACAAAAGGTAATATCGCTTATCTAAGACCAGAAACTGCTCAAGGAATTTTTGTTAATTTCAAAAACATCCTTAACGCTACAAGAGCCAAACTACCTTTTGGTGTAGCTCAAGTAGGGACCTCTTACAGAAATGAAATTTCGCCAAGACAATTTCTTTCAAGGATGAGGGAATTTAGGCAGATGGAAATTGAATATTTCTTTAACCCAGAAAAAGTTGAAGAATTCAAGAAATTTGAAGAAGTTGCAAAAACAAAAATCAGAATTCTAACAAGAGAGGAGCAGAAGAAAAACGGAAAAGTTTTAGAGATTACTGTAGAAGAAGCAGTTAAGCAAAAAATTTTACCGAACAAGATTATGGGTTATTTTTTAGCCAAGGAATTTTTATGGTATCAAAAGCTTGGAATTCCTTCTCAATCCTTAAGGTTTAGACATATGCTTCCTGAAGAAACTCCTCATTACTCAAAAGGAAACTTTGATTTAGAAATAAAATTTGATTTTGGTTGGAAGGAAGTTGTGGGTAATGCTTATAGAAGCGACTACGATTTATCTTCTCATTCAAAACTTTCAGGAGAAGATTTTTCTGTAGTTGAAGATGGAAAGAAAATAATTCCTCATGTGATAGAGCCTTCTTTTGGAATAGACAGAACAATTTATGCAATTTTGCTTTATTCTTTTAGGGAGGACAAGAAAAGAGGGTGGGATTGGTTTGAGTTTCAGCCAAAAATAGCTCCCTACGTTGCAGCAGTACTTCCACTTGTTAGCAAAGATGGTCTTCCTGAAAAGGCAAGAGAAGTTTACAGCATAATTAAGCCTTGTTTCGACGTTTACTACGATGAAGCTGGCTCCATAGGAAAGAGGTATGCAAGAGCAGACGAAGCAGGAACCTTTCTTGCTATAACTATAGATTATGATACTTTGAAAGATGAAACAGTAACTATTCGCTCACGCGATACTACAGAACAAGTTAGAGTAGAAATAAAAAGGCTTTTAGAAGTTCTTTGGAAGCTTGTCGAGAAAGAAATAGGATTAAGAGATGCAGGAAAGCTAGTTACTTCCCCCTAAAAATACTGGCAAACCTTGGTGTAAGAATAAGAAAATCTTCGTCTACCCCGACAACATCGCCGTTCATAGCTGTTATAGTTTTCTTCAACTTATCTACAGCTCTTTTAAGTTCGTTTATGTCTTTGTTTCTCAATTCCTTAATCTTAAGGAAGACTATTACACCTTCTCTAAGCAATGTTTGGATTCTTTCTACATCAGAATAACTGTTTAGGTTTTCAACTCTGACTTTCACCTTTTTTTCTTCCCTAGGAGTTTCGGAAATTTCAACAAATTCTTCTTCAGCAGGAGAAATCTTTTCTTTCAGCTTTTTTAGTACCATTTTACCACGATAATTTATTTTTGGCTTCCAAACTTAAATACTTAGTTCTTTTCTTGCTTGCTCGAGCATGCTTACTATGTTCCATATCCTTGTTCTAGCATACACTGGCATGTTTGGATCGTTTGACACTTCATCTAAGCAGTTTATTGCAATGCTTATTTTAAGGTCTTCAGGCTGGTCTGTGTTCAACGAATTTTTTGCATTTTCTGCAGCAGCCCTTATGTTTTTTGGTATAGTCTTGTCGTTTATCACCCTATCCAACAACTCTATTATAGGCTTGTAATCTACCATAAACTTCACCCTACGATACCTTTCAACTTTTCTTGCAATTCTTTCAACTTTTCCGTGACTTTTTCCTCAACCTTTTCCATACTTTTCATCCTAACGTCCAAGCTTTCCTTACTTTCTTCCAGCTCTTTCCTTACTTCTTCAGCAGGCTTTTTCACCATTATACTTCCTACAATCTTGTAAACATCCTTTTCCTTACTTGCTTTAAGTTCTTCTAGAGATTCTTCTATCTCTGCTACTTGCAATCTTATGGATTCTTTTTGCAAGAGAATGTTCTGGAGTTGTTGCTGGTAAAACTGAAACTGTTGGACTAAACTCTTCTGCTCTTCTGTGAGTTCCATAGACTCACCTATTTGTATAAATTCTTATAGAAAAATTAAAAAAATAAAGTTTATTTTTCTTTTATCAATGCTCCTACCTCTTTAATCCTGTTGAATATTTTCTTGATAGCAACATGAACGTCTTCTATATTCCTTGCCCCTGTACAAACTATCTTCCCTGAACTAAAAACTAGGAAAGCTACCTTAGGATCTTCCAGCCTATAAACAAGTCCAGGAAACTGCTCAGGCTCATACTCTGAACCTTCTAGGTTGTAGGCAATCTTATCTAGGTTAACTCTTGCATCTATCTTTGCAGAAGCTACTATGTTTTCTATATCTATCTTGTAGTTCTCAGGAACTTTAACACCACTTTTTCTTATAAGGGAAACAACTTTCTTAATAACCTTCTTTACGTCTTCTATATTCCTTGCCCCTGTACAAACTATCTTCCCTGAACTAAAAATTAGCGCTGCAGCCTTGGGCTTAGAAAGCCTATAAACAAGTCCAGGAAACTGCTCAGGCTCATACTCTGCTTCCTTTTGCTTTGAGACCAGCTTTCCAAGAGGAACTTTCACGTTCAGAGAAGTAGAAGCTACTATGTTTTCGACATGGACGTCGAATGGCATAATCTCTTATTTATTTATGGAGTATTTAAACCCTACGCTCTACACGTACTCCTCTAGCATAAGAAGGAAGTTGTTAAGCTTCCAAACAGGAATTACAAGTGTTTCACCTTCCTTTGTTACTTCTTCTTCAAAAAGAGTTATTACAAGAGAGTAGAAACTAGCTCCTTCTTTCAGCTTAAGACTCTTTTTGGCGATCAAGCTTTTCTCGACGAATCTTTTAAATTCTTCTACTCTTTTTTCTTGTTGCAGAGCTGCTTGTTTTATTCCTGATTTCTTATACCTTCCTCTGCACCACTGCTTACAATCTGCGCAAATTACAGTATTTCCTCTGGTTGCAACCAGGTCTATTTCATATCCTTTATCGGTCTTGAACCTAAAATTCTCTCTTACAAGAAACCCGTTCTCTCTAAAAATTTCTGCTACTGTCTTTTCAAATTCTTTCCAGTCTAACTTTTCTAAAATTTCTTCTATACTCTTACCTCTATACAATTGCATTTTTATTTCTTCCAAGTTCATAAATATTCTATGGACGCAATAGCACATTTTGTTTTTGGGCTTTGGTTGTACCAAAAAATACCTTTACCGACGACAATTATATTGTCAGTAATCCTAGACATAGACCATCTTCTAGGTTTCTTGCACGATAAAAGAAAGAGCAGGTTTATTCATTTACCTTCTCTATTACATCTTGCATACAGACCTAGAAGTTGGTTGCATAGCATAGCAGGAATTCTAGTAATTAGCTTGCCTCTAACTCCTTTTTATGGCTTTTTTCCAGTTTTTATCCCGCTCTTAGCTCACTTGCTGATAGATATGCTAGATAGAGCGGGTGTGATGCTACTTTTCCCATTCTTCCGCAAGTATGTCCATGGAATTCTGCCAGCAAGCTACTTGCCAGAAGACGAGGCTCTAGCAAGAAGACATAAAGCTTCGCACATACCTAGCATAATCTTGATAATAATCTCAGCTGTAATGATATTTTTGAAGGTTTGAAAGGGAGGTGATAAAAATACTACTCTGCGGCATCGACGAAATCTTTTGACGTTAAGCAGGCCGCGGAGCATTGATAGGTCCATTGGTAATAGCTGGAGTCACGATAGAAAAAAAGGATGAGAAAAAACTGAAAGCGTTAGGTGTTAAGGACTCTAAGCAACTATCACCAAAAAGAAGAGAAGAGTTAGCCAAAGAAATAGAAAAAATAGCAAAAAACATTGTAGTAATGCGTGTGCAACCTTGTAAGATAGACTCTTACAGGCAACAAGGAATAAACTTAGACAAAATAGAGGCGATGAAGATAGCCCAGATAATAGACATGAGCGAAGGCAAGGTTTTTGTAGACTCTTTAGAACAGAACACAAAAAGGTTTAAGGAATTGATAGTAAGCTTTTTGCAGAACAAGAAAAGAGAGCTAGTAGTAGAAAACTACTTGGACGAAAGTGTTCCAGTAGTTGGTGCAGCTTCCATCATAGCAAAGGTTGAAAGGGATAGAGCAATAGAAGAGATAAAAAGAAAGGTTGGGTTTGATTTTGGAGTTGGCTACAGCCATGACAAGAGAACTATAGAGTTCTTGGAGAAGGTTTTAAAGGAAAAGAAAGAGTTCCCTCCTTATGTAAGAAAGACGTGGATTACTGTTAGGCTTCTGCAGGAGAAATCCTGGCAGAGAAAGTTAAAAGATTTTATTATTGGAAAGAAAAAAGAATGTAGTGATAGGAATGAAAGCTGAGCAAAAGGTAAACGGCATACTCCTTGCTGTAGGGCTAGTAGTTGGCATATTTTCTAGACTGTTTAACTTATACTTTGCTTTAGCTCTGGGTCTTGTAGTTTATGTAGTTTCTTTGTGCGTACTCCGGAAGGTAGTAAGAGTGAAAAAGCTAGGATGGTATTTTTCCAACAGCTTAACTTACTTTCTAGTCTGGCTTCTAGTGTGGATACTTTTGTACCAGTGGTAGAAAATGGAGAGAACACACTTCACGAATGAACTGAAAGAATGTGTAGGAAAAGAGGTTACAGTGAATGGTTGGTGCCATGATGTGCGCTTGTTAGGCGGGATAAATTTCATCATTCTAAGAGATTTCACGGGTACTGTTCAAGTTAAGGTTGAAAGAGATAAAGCTTCTAAAGAAATTTTGGAGTTGGTCAATAGCTTGCATCAAGAAGATGTGATTTCTGTTAAGGGTAAAGTAGTGGAAAGTAAAGTAGCAAAGGGTGGGGTGGAAATAGTTCCAGAAAAAATAGAGGTAATAAGCAGGGCAGAGACACCTTTACCACTTGACCCTAGATGGGTAACACCAGCAAACCTAGATACAAGGCTTAACTGGAGGTCCTTAGACCTTAGAAGGAAAGAAAATCTTGCGATCTTTAAAGTTCAGGCAAAGTTGCAAGAAGGTATGGAAGATTATCTAAAGAAAAAAGGCTTTTTGAGAGTTTGGACACCAAGTATTATCGGGGGTATATCCGAGGGGGGTGCTGAAGTTTTCAAGATAGATTTCTTTGGTAAAGAAGCATACCTAAGGCAAGACCCTCAGTTACACAGGCAATTACTTATAGCTGCTGGTTTCGAGAAGATATACGACTTAGGACCAAGCTGGAGAGCCGAACCTTCAGACCAGCCTACACATCTAGCAGAACATAGAACTATTGCTCCTGAGTTTGCTTTCATGAAGGACGAAACTGATATGATAAGACTAGAGCAAGAAATGTGTGTTGCTGGAATAAAGAAGGTTGTAAGAGAATGTGAGGAGGAACTGAAAATTTTAGGAAAAGAGATAAAAGTGCCAAAGCTACCATTTCCAGAGCTGAGGTTTCCAAAGATTTATGAAATTCTAGAAGAGTATGGTAAAAAATTGCCAAGAGGAAGCGACTTGGATAAAGAATCAGAAAAGATTCTTGCTAATTTTATCAAGGAAAAGTATAAGCATGAATTCTTCTTCATCAATCGTTTCCCTTCTGCAGTAAAACCGTTTTATGTGATGAAGGTTGATGAAGATCCTGAGTGGGCGAGAAGTGTTGACTTGATTTTTAAAGGTTTAGAAATATCTTCTGGTGGGCAAAGAGAACACAGGTATGAAAAGATTGTAGAACAAATAAAAGAAAAAGGTCTAAACCTTGAATCTTTGAAATGGTTTACGGAAGTGTTTAGGTATGGTGTGCCGCCTCATGGAGGATTCAGCATTGGAATAGAAAGGTTTACCATGAAGCTTTTGGACATACCAAACATAAAAGAAGTAGTTTTGTTTCCTAGATACGTTACAAGGGCTTCTCCTTAGATTTTTCTAAGAAGTACTTTGCTGCAAGGGCATGAGAGCATATTTTTCTATGCAAAGTCATGTAGGTACAATCGCAGTCAAACTTCTTGGTCTGCTTGTCGTATATGACGAAATGCGTTTCTGTTTCACCTACAACTGAAAAATGAATTCTTCTACTAGTCTCAAACTCTTTCTTAACTTTACCCTCTTTAAAAATTTCTAGACCTTTTTCTTTTACTTTCTTAGAAACCATCAATAAGTAGATTGATTTTTGAACTTATTAACACTTCTAATGTTTTTTTATCCTTTTCGGTTTATTGTAAAAATATGAAAAGGCTAATACCAGCAGTAATCTTCCTTAGCATGGTTTCTATGCAGGCTTACGGCTGTCTTCCTCCACTTCCTCTAAGAGACCTCCAGCTAACTTCCCTAGTAATTTATGGTGCTGAATGCAATTCAACTGCAATTTTTTCAGCAACAATAACAAACAATGGCGAAAAGAAAGAAAGATCAACAATAAGGTTTTTTGTAGATGGTAGAGAAATATGGCCTTGTACACGCATAGTTGATGTTGAGGGTGGAAGCAGTATAGTTGTAGAATGCAAGTGGAAAACTAGAGCTGGTTTCCATACAATCAAGTCAAGTGTGGACGAGCTAATCAACGAAAAGGATGTTTGGGACAACGAAAAAAGTGAAGAAATAAACATATTCTGCTGCTCAGAAGGGTTTTTGGATGAGTATAAGTGCCTATGGAACTGGAGACAGCAGAAATATCAGCATGCAGAGTGTAGCACAGAATGGAGAAATATAGAATATTGCTCGGAAGGCTGTTTAAACGGGAATTGCATTCCAAAATGTAAAGAAGGATATGCTGATGAATACACATGCTCAGGAAATTGGTTACAGAGAAAATACAAACATTCTAATTGTTCTGTATCCTGGATAAACTATCAGTACTGCGTCTATGGATGTTCTGATGGTTATTGCTTACTACCTTCTGCCAGCTACTGCAATTTTGACGTAGATATAGAAGTGCCATCTATGGAGTTCGTCCATAATACCATGGAAGCAAAGGTTGTCGCAACCAACTATGGAAGCAGTTCTATCGACGCAAAGCTTGATGTCTACCTTTGTAGCAATTTTTGCTGGCGCATGCCTTGTAGCTCTACACTCTATCTAGAACCAAGCAGTAGCTTTACTCTAACTTGCACAAATTTCCTGCAAGAACCAGGAAACTATCAGCTTATAGTAGAGTATGAAGTATGCGGTAGAAACTATACAAAATCTTCTCCAATTTTTCCAATTTCTAACGTTTATCCTTCTTTATACTTTACTCCTTCTCAGCCTTTAGAAGCTAAACCACTCATAAACTTGAAAAACTACTATAGCTTAAGAAAATGTACTAACGATACTATTGAATTTGATATTACGAATGCAGGAGATAAAGATTCTACCTTTTATTTCTCAGTAGAGGGAGAAGCATCAAACTGGATAAGCATTACTCCTTCTATAACTTTAAAGGCAGGGGAAAGGAGAAAAATTTTTGCCAATGTTACAGTTTCTTGCACCATCGCTGATGGTAACTACCAGTTTTCTATCAGGGCAAAAAACTCAAAAGAGGCTTATGCAACTTCTTTCTTGAGTATATCAGAAGAGCGTCCACAAATCTTCATACCAATAAAGTTTATTATAATTCTAGTTCTGATACTTATTTTGTTGCTACTAATCTATAAAAGACCTAGAAGAAATGAGCCAGAAACTTTTGAAGGGGACTGTTAGATGCAGGAAGTTATAAAAAAGCTAAAAGCTTTACGGTCTAGGAGAATTTTTATTCAATTTCCGGAAGGGCTTAAGCTAAAAATACAAGAAATTGTTGAAACACTGGAGAAAGAAGGGTTTGAATGTATAATTTGCTTAGAAAAAACTTTCGGCGCTTGTGATATAAGAGCTGAGGAAGCAAAAAGGCTAGGATGTGATACAATATTACATATAGGCCATACAGACCTCGGAATAAAGACCGACATACCCGTAATTTATTGGGAATATTTTTTAGACGTAGACCCAATTCCAGCTTTAGAGAAAGAGTTTGGTAAGTTGGAGAAGTATGAAAGAATAGGCCTAGTTACTAGCGTCCAGTTTGTCAAAGTGCTAGAAAAGGTAAAAGCCTACTTGGAGAAAAGAGGGAAAAAGGTTTTAGTTTCTGAAAATTTAAGCTATCCAGGACAGATTTTAGGATGCAAACTAGAGGCTGCTACTGCTTTGGAGTCAGAGGTAGACTGTTTTTTGTGCATATCTGCAGGGAAGTTCTATTCTCTTGGACTTGCACTTCAAACAGAAAGACCTGTGCTAAGCTTAGACCTGGAAAAAGGGTATATAGAAGAATTGGAAAAAATGAAGGATAAAATCAGAAAAATAGAAGCATGGAATAAATCTCAGCTTGAAAACGCAAAAAGAGTTGGTATTCTCATTAGCTGGAAGATAGGACAATTAAAGCTTCCACTGGAGCTGAAAAGAAAGCTTGAAAGAGTTGGAAAGGTTGTTTATCTTTTAGCGATGGACGAAATTTCTCCTCAAAAGTTAGAAGGATTGAAGCTGGATGCACTCATAAACTGTGCATGCCCGAGGATAGGTACCGACGATTTAGAAATGTACAAAATACCGCTGATAAATGTTAATAATTTATAAGCTTGTACAATATAGTTTTATGGAGCTTAATGTAGTCAAGGAGGACGAGAAGTCTTTGTTGCTAGAGTGTAGGGGCGAAACGATAACGCTTACAGAAGCTTTGCGAGAGCACCTTTGGGACGTTAAATCAGTCACAGAAGCAGCCCAAATAAAAGAGCATCCATATTTGGCTGAACCTAAAATTTTTGTAAGAGTATCGCAAGGATCTCCTGTAGAAGCTCTGGAAAAAGCTACAGAAAATATTCTTGAAGAGTTAGAGGATTTTGAAAAAAGTTTCAAAGAAGCATTAAAACACTAGCATATATACCTTCCATACTCTTTTAACAAATCTTGTCTCATGTATACTGGTGCACCAACACGAACTGCTATGGCTACTCCGTTGCTAGGCCTTACGTCTAGACTAACAACTTTATTACCTTGCTTAAGAACAAGCCTGCCTATGAAAGTATTGTTTACCACATCAACTATTTTTACCATCAACACTTCTATATCGAGCGATTTTAACAAGTCACGAAGAATGTCATGTGCATCAGGCCTGAACTCTATTCTGTTAGCCAAACCGTTCGCTATAGAATTTGCTATCCACTCTTCTGTATTTCCTTCCACAACATAACATTTTGACGATAATATTATAACACCAATTCCTTGTTCTGTATACGCATTCGGCACTACCCTCTCATAGCCTGCGGTAGAAGTTTCTGGTAAAACAGGAAGCAAAACTTCTACTGGCAACAAAGGTAGAAGGAGGAAGTACACAAAAATAGCTAAGGATAGAAGGAAAGCAATCACAGAAAGCACTTTAAACGCTTTCATAGATTTTTTCTTCATACTACTATTTTTACAGAGCTTAAATTAAAGCTTATTAATATTTATTTTAAAAAAACCAGAAATTTTTAATATGGGCAAAGGTATATCTCCTCTTGTAGCTACTGTTTTGTTAATTGCAATAACGATGACAATAGCTGGCGTCTTAGCTTACTGGGCTTCTGGGTTTGTTTCTGTAAGCTTACCTCAACCTGAATGTTCTACTGCAAGCTTCGTCATCCTATACAAAAACTATGACATGCTGAGTAAGAATATGACTTTGTTCATCCAGAACAAAGGTCCCGGAGACCTAATAATAACAAACATAACTTTCGGTTATCCCGGCGGTGGAATAGACTCTAGATCTATAAACAGAACCTTGGCAACCAACGCACTGATATCAGTAGTTCTAACAGATGTAGAGCCAAACTATATAATTTGTTCAGTTTATTCAAACTGTCCGAACGTTTATGCTTCTTGCATGTAGTCGGAAGTAAGCTAGGAAAAAGTTTAAATCCTTGTTTTTCTACACTCTAACTAGAGTTAGAAAAGTCTTAAAAATGAGTTAAGAATAAAATTATCTATTTTAATAAGATTATTGGCTATGGAAAGAGAAGATTTAATCGAAAGGTCTGCAGAATTTTTGAACGAATTCTATAAGGATGAGCTACTGAAAGCTGTAAACGAGGGCAAAAGATCGGTAGAAGTAGACTTCTCTCTTCTAGATAAGTTTGACGTTGAGCTTGCAGATCATCTGCTAGAAAATCCGGAAGAAACAATCTCTGCGATGGAAGAAGCAGTAAAGCAGATAGACACTGGTCTTTCAGAAGCAAAGATAAGGTTGAGGTTTTACAACCTTCCTGATACCAGAAACATAAGAATAAGGAACATTCGTTCAGAGCACATAGGAAAGCTCATCGTAGTGGACGGAATAGTAAAAAGAGCAAGCGAAGTTAGACCAGAAGTTTCAGAAGCAATCTTCCAGTGTCCTGAATGTGGCAGAAATATATCGATAATCCAGACAGAGAGGCTGGTAAAACCCCCAATAGAGTGTGAATGTGGAAACAGGAAAGGTTTCAAGCTTGTGGACCAAAAGCTCTACGATGCAAGATGGATAATGGTAGAGGAACCTTATGAAATAGTTAGCGGAGAAAGACCGTCAGAGATAATGATTTATTTGAAAGAAGATTTGACTTCACCAAAAATGCAAAATAAGACTGATCCAGGAAATAGGATTAGAGTAGTAGGTGTACTGAAAGAAATTCCTAGAAGAGTAAAGGGCTCAAGATCTAGGCAAATGGATATTTTTATAGATGCAAACTATGTAGAGTCTGTAGAAGCAGTCTGGGAAGAACTTGAAATAACTCCGGAAGATGAGAAGAGAATAGTAGAAGCTGCAAAGGACCCAGAAGTTTTCAACAAGCTTGTTGCTTCAATAGCTCCAAGCATGTACGGCTTGGAAGACGTGAAAGAAGCTATAATACTTCAGCTATTCGGCGCAGATCCTAAGGTGTTGAAAGATAAGACAAGAATCAGAGGAAACATACACATTCTCCTGATAGGTGATCCGTCAAGCGGAAAGAGCCAATTAATGCAACTTGTTTCAAAGCTTATGCCAAGGGGGAAGTACGTGAGTGGAAGTGGAGTTACGGCAGCTGGAATTTGTACAGTTTACGATACTTTGGTTCAGTTCGAGGACGGAACACTTAAGAAGATAGGGGAGGTCGTAGAGGAAGAATTTAGTAAAGGGTTTGAAAAGGTGGGAAATGGTGTTTACAGAGCTGTAGCATCCGAGGAGAGAAAGATAGTATCGTTTAACCCAGAAACACTTAAGTTTGAACCAAGAAAAGTTACTCATTACTGGAGAATCAAAGCACCATCAAGACTAGTTAAGATAAAAACAAGAATGGGTAAAGAAATTATAACTACTTTAGAAACTCCAATACCTACGATAAAAGATGGAAAAATAAGATGGGTAAAGGCTAAGGATGTTAAGCTATCCTCCTTCATAGTTTCTCCACGAATCATTAATGTATGTCCAACTACAGAATCTCTCTTCAGCAAAATTGATGGAAATGCTCATATACTAAATGCAAAGACTTTCATCCCAAAACTTGTAGAGAGTATAAAAGAAAGGTCTACGATAAGAGAATTTTGTAAAAATTATTGGTTAAACGAAAATGATTTGTACTACAACTGGAAAAGGAAAGGTAATCCTACAGTTTTAGAAATAGAAAAAATAGCGAGAGGACTTGGAATTGCTCCAGAAGAAGTACTTCCAGGGAAGCTGATACTTTCTCAATATAATGGACACAGGATAACATTACCTCTCTATCCAACAGAAGATTTGATGTATATGACAGGTCTCATTGCTGGAGATGGTTCGATAAGTAGAACTAACTTTGGTGGTTTTGACACAAAGCTCTTTAACGTTCATAACCAAATTTTGAAAGATTTTTGTTTGTTGTGTAACGAAGTTCTAGGCATCCAACCTCTTTATACTGAAGATAGAAATGGAGTACCTTACCACAGGTTCCACTCAAAAATTTTTGCTAATCTTTTGGATAAGTTTGGTCTTCCAAGTGGCGACACATCACATAACATTAGAATAGGTGAGGCACTATCCAAATTACCAAACAACTTACTTGCATATTATCTAAGGGGAATTTTTGACACAGATGGTTCATGTATGGAAGGCAGAGGTAAAAGAGGGAGTAGGATAGAGTTTTCTTCTGCAAGTAAAGAATTCGTCCAAGGGTTGCAAGTTCTCTTGCATAGGTTCGGAATAATTTCGAAAGTAAGAGAAAAAAGGCCTCATGCTTCTTTTATCCAAGGAAGAAAAGTCAAGTCTGGAAAAAACTATGTGCTAGAGATTAGTGGTAAAGAAAACTTAGAAGCCTTTAAAAGGTGTATTGGGTTCGGGTTGCTGGAGAAATCGGAGAAGCTTGAAAGAATAGTACAATCTTCTTCTACACACACTAACATGGATGTACTACCAGGAATAGGTTCTTTGCTCAGGAGGCTAAGAGAAGAGTTAAAACTTTCGGCCAAAGAGTTCTATGGATACAAATGTTATCATTATGAAAAAGGTATGAGAAATCCAACTAGAAAGTTGGTAACAAGAATACTCCAAAAGTTTGGAAGGACAAAAAGCAGCACTCTTGAAGAACTGAAAAAAATTTTAGATTCAGAAATCTTTTGGGATAGAGTTGTAAAGGTAGAGGTTTTTAATAACAAGAAGTATAAGTACGTATACGATTTGACGGTAGAGGGTGAGCATAGTTTCGTTGCTAACGGGTTAGTGATACATAACACTGCTACTGTAGTAAGGGATGAAGAGTTCTTAGGCGGTTGGGTTTTAGAAGCTGGTGCTTTAGTGATGGCAAACAAGAGCATATGCTGCATAGACGAATTCAGCAAGGTTTCTCCGCAAGATAGAGTTGCATTACAAGAAGCGATGAGTTTGGAAAGCTATCATCCTGATACAGAAATTACATTGCTGGACGGTACAAGTATAACAATTGGCGAGTTTGTAGAGAGCCTGTTCGAAAAGTATAAGAACAGGATAAAAGCTGGTATCGAATGTTTGTGGCTGGAGGTCCCTGAGGATATAAAAATTTTAACGACGGACTTTTATCGTATATATCCCACAAGAATAGTGAGAGTTAGTAAACACAAAGCACCAGATTACTTTTATAAAATAAAGATTGCTACTGGTAGAGAATTGATAGTTACCCCCAATCATCCGTGTTTCGTGTTTGACGGTAAAATCAAGTGTGTCGACGCTGGTAAAATCAAAGTTGGTGACTACTTTCCGATACCTTCTGTCATTCCTTTAGAAGGCACGCCGCAGAAGTTTGAAATTGAAGAAAGTAAAGTAAGAAGTCGTTTACCTTTTGCAAAGCACATCAGAATTCCTCTGCACAATTCTACAGATTTCTGTAAGTTTCTTGGTTATCTAGTTACAGAAGGGTGTGGATATACTACTAGTGGCAGGGAGTATGGCATATGCTTCACGAACTCAAAAGATACTCTTGTAGAAGATTTTAAGTTTGTCACAGAAAAACTGTTTGGGTTAAAGCCTTCCAAAGTTAGAGAAAAGGAAGGAGTTAAAAATGTCTACTATAATTCTGTAGAATTATTTAAGTTCCTCCAAAAGATAGAGCCGAAGATGTTATCAAGATCCTGCGAGAAGCAGTTGCCTGTATGGGTTAAAAAATTACCTAAAGAAGAGATAAAACCTTTGTTGAGGGCCCTATTCGACAGCGACGGCTGTACCGGCAATGGATATGTTTATTTCACAACTCCAAGTAAAAAATTGGCACTTCAGGTACAAGAGCTGTTGAACATACTGGGAGTATTAAGTTATCTGAGAAGAAGGTTAACAAAAGTTAATAGAACATGCTGGGATTTGGTGATTAAAGGTAGTGAAAACTTGAAAAATTTTGTAAATGAGGTGGGGTTCTCAGATGAAGAGAAAAACAGGAAGATAATCTCTTACACAAAGAGAGCAACCTACAGGAAAAACCTTATGGATTCTATACCGAACGTTCAAGACAAAGTTAAGCATATCATGAAAGGTCTAAAAGTCTACCAGAAAGAAGTATCTGGAGAAATTCTTACTAGACACTTTAAACATGAAAATAACTTTACTATTTTAGTTTTAGGGAGAGTTGTTAAAAACCTCTCTAAAAGAGTTAGTTTCTTAGAAGATGTTAGAAAAGAAATTGAAAAAACTGTCTCAAGAGGCGAACTTAAAAAATTAAGAAAGAAAACAAGAGTATCTGCTTCTGAAATTGCAAAAGAAATGGGTGTTTGTCGTCAGACTATCTCTTATCTAGAAAATAAAAGTAAAAAATTCCCGTTAGAAAAGTACAAAACAGCTCTTCTTAAGTGTGTAGACAGGATGCTGGATTGTAAGAAAGCGGTAGAAGAGCTGAAAAGACTTGTTTTCAGTCAAATAAGATGGGTACCTGTAACCTCTGTAGAAAAGATAGAGAACGACGGCATAGAGTGGGTTTACGATGTTACGACTGAAAACGAAAGGTTTATTTCCAATTGTATGGTGCTCCACAACACGATATCAATCGCGAAAGCTTCCATAGTTGCAACTCTACCTGCCCAAACAGCAATCTTAGCAGGTGGAAACCCAAAGCTTGGTAGGTTCGATCCTTACATTCCAATAAGAGAACAAGTAGACATAGACGATGTTTTGTTAAGTAGGTTTGACTTAAAGTTTGCTTTACGCGACCTTCCAAATCCTGAGCTTGACTCAAAGATTGCAGACCACATACTGAGAATGAGACAGTTCGAAGAAGAGACAAAACCTTTCTTTGAGCCAGAATTCATAAGAAAATGGATTGCTTATGCAAGAGCTCGTATTCATCCAACTTTAACTCCAGAAGCTGGGAACAGGCTTAAAGAGTTTTATTTGGAGATGAGGCTAAAGGCAGGAGAAGAAGCACCTATAGCTATAACCTTAAGACAGTATGAAGCTTTGCTGAGGCTTGCAGAAGCTTCTGCTAGAGTCAGACTTAGCGATAAAGTAGAGGTTGAGGATGCAGAAAGAGCTATAAGACTGATGAAAGTTTCTCTCAGACAGTTCGGATTTGAGCCAGAGACTGGTAGAATAGATATAGATAGAGCAGAAGGTGCAAGAGTTACTTCTGCTCAAAGGAGCAAGATAAGAATAGTATTAGATGTGATAGAGGAGCTTGGGAAGACTTTTGGTAAGGAAATTCCTGCCGATGAAATCATAAAAAGAGCAAAAGAACAGAATGTTATTGATGCAGAAGATATCCTGAGAAAAATGCAGTATGAGGGGATTGTTTACTCTCCTAGGAGTGGCTTTATAAGCAAGGTGTGAGGATGCTAAGGCAACCAGCAAAAAAGGTTAGAATTTCTGACATAGTAGACGGAAAATTTTTCTATGGAAGCAGGGACGGAATGAAGCCAAGCTATGTCATTACAAGCTTAGGAATGAAAGTTTCTAGAGTAAACTTAGTTGGTGTAGTAATAGATAGGTTTGTTAGCGATGATGGAAATTATGCTTTTTTAACTATAGAAGATGGAACAGAATCTATAAGAGCGAAGGTTTTTAAGGAGAAGGTTAGCTTAATCGATGGAATAGAAAAAGGTGATACAGTTCTTGTAGTCGGGAAGGTTAAAGAATACGGTGGAGAAAAGTACATAAACATAGAGCTTATTAGAAAAGTTGACGTAAACTATGAGATTTTAAGAAAGTTAGAGTTGGCAAAAGAGTTGGAAAGTTGGAAAGATTTTACAGAAAGGGTAAGGAATGATTTAAAAGAGATGGACGAAGAAGAAGTAAAGAGGAAGTACGAGCTAGACGATGATATGCTACAAGCTATTCGTGGAAGTAAGCTCGGACCTGATTATAAACAAAAGCTTTTAGATGTGATATCGAAACTAGATGAAGGAGATGGTGTTGAAATAAGCAAGCTTTTTGAGTTTGTTTCGCTACCAGAAAGCACAGTAGAAAAAATTTTGGACGAATTAATAACAGAAGGTTTACTATATCAGCCAACTCCTTCGAAGTTGAAGAAAATTTAGTATTTAAGCTTTCTTAAAAATAATTAGAGAGAATGGAGGAATATGAAAAACTTTTGAAATTGGCGATGGAAAAAGCACCTAAAAAAGTTTTTGCCAGCGATAGGTTTGTAATTCCTGAACCAAGAGTAGAAACACAAAAGAATAAAACAACAATAAGAAACTTGAAGGAAATAGCAGACGTGCTGAGAAGACCTGTTGACCACTTGGCCAAGTATTTGATGAAGGAGCTTGCAACACCAGGTTTTTTAGAGGGCGAAACTTTAGTACTTCAGACATCTGTATCAGCTGAAATGGTAAAGAAAAAGATAGAGAGCTATACAAAAGAATTTGTTTATTGTAAGGTGTGTGGTAAGCCAGACACCAAGCTCGTGAAAGAAGACAGGTTGAGCTTCATAGTTTGCGAAGCATGCGGTGCTAAAAGTTCGGTAGGGAAAAAATGATGTTCTGGTGTAAAGTTTTTACAGTGAAGCACGACATACTTGTTGCAATATGCGACGAAGAACTTTTGGGAAAGAAGATAAGATCGAAAGGTTTGACTATAACAATAAGTAAAAATTTTTATGGTGGAGAAAAAATAGATGAAGAAGCTGCAAAAAAGTTTATGGAGATTGCTACAATAGGAAACCTCTTTGGAAAGAAGATAGTAGGGCTTGCAATAAAGCAAGGTTTAGTTGCTGAAGAGAATGTGATATCTATAAACGGAGTTGAGCATGCGCAATTTGTCAAGATGATTAATATTTGAAAATAAATATATTTTATTTATGAAACTCGGGACCAAAGGCCAATTCTTCGTAATTGCTACTTTTATTATAGTTTCTATTCTCTATTCTGTTAGCAGATGGATGGAACCAGCAAACATAATAGATACTTCTGAAATAGTTACACGAGAAGAAGTTTTCATGTTCAACAACATAGCAGAAAAAGCAACCTATACAATAAACGGAAGCAAGAACTGCGACGATTTAAACTATGCTTTGCAAGAATACAAGATTTTTGCAGAGAAGTATGCTACGAGCAAAGGCTACAACTTAGATTTGAATTATACAGTAGCGCCGTGTCCTGAACCAGACACACCAACAACAGTAGCTTTCAACATTACCTTGGTATCTCCAAACAGCTTTCTTAAAGCTGAGTTTAGCTGCGGATGGCCTGCCGGGTGTCCTATTTAGTTAGCTTACAATCTTCATCCACGTATATCCAGTAGCCATAGTACCAAGGTGGCTGCTGTGTGATAGAACTAGCAACTTTCCATTTTTTATCTATATCCCAGTAGTATACTACTCTTATAGGTACCTGATTCCCAAAATCGTCTATACACTTTAACTCCTCTACATTCGTTTGGTCATAGGTTGAGCCTATCGCGTTAAAACCTTTTTTCAGCTTTGGTATATCTTGAACTGATACAGTGTTAGACCTGTCTACTGTCAAATTTATCGTACAATACTCTGCTTTTGTGAACCAGGAGGGATTTACCCAATAACCATATCCTCCTTTTATGTTCAGTATGTCAATAACTTTTTTCCAAGTATAGTTTTCGTAGTAAAAGAAAGAGAGGTTATGGGCATGGCAATTCTCCGAGCTTATGTTAACAATGTTCTTGTAGGGCAAGGATATAAGGTGCCAATCTCTCTTTAGCATGTAATAAACACCACCACAATCGCTGTCACAAGTAATTTCATTCTCTCCACAGTTGCATTTACCATCACCACAAGAATTACGTGGAATTCCATTTATGCAGACTTGCATGTTTGCTATACAAGTACCGTCTGGTAAACCTTGGCAAGGAGTAGAGATTGAATAAATACCTACAGCAGAAGCAGAACCTGTAGCAGAATAGGCTGTTAAGTTAAACATATAATCACCGTTCGCTGCTGTAGCAGAAGAGTTTACTTTTAAGCTTATTGCTATACTTTCTTGTGGGCTTAACAAGATTCCTACCTGAGCAATCGGCTCTGGATAAGCATATTTTCTAACCCTTATCCAGTTATAGAGAGTATCGTAAATTGAGTTATCAGAGTCGCCAATTAGATAGATGTAGCCTGATGAGTAGGAATAGCTTGCGGTGGCAAATAGTCCAGTAGACAAATCCTTAAATTCTTGGGAGGAACTCCTTATTACTACCTGATAAGTGTGCCAGTTGTTGTCTTGCGAACCACTTGGATAACACCATCCCGTACTTATACAAGGACT
>CAYYVK010000010.1:17283-21959 GCA_964475145.1 uncultured archaeon | reverse complement strand
GAAATCTAGTAAAATTTCTTTACCAACTTTATTCCATAATTTTTCCACACTTTTTGGTCGTATATCCAAGAATACTTGAAAAAATATTTGTGGAACTCGCATAATAATTTTTGTTTTTGAAAGTCTTCATATTTTTTGGCATATCCCAAAAAAACTTAAGTATTCTTTTTGACTATTCTAAAATATGAAAAAACACTTAGACTGGCTTACTGAGGAAGAAAAGGTGAAAAGACTTTCTGCTGCTACTTCCCGTGTTTATGAAGTAATAAGAGCAAACTGGCCTACCAATCCTTTGGAAGTAGCTCGCTTACTTGGGGACGACGGGAAGGAAAAGAGTCTCTCTGCTAAGTACATCTACCACTTCAGGAAGCTAAAAAAGCTCGGGCTTATAATGGTTAAGAAAATGGGAAACACTTACATAGCTTGGCCGAACGAGATAGAAAAGCTTAGAATAATAAGGGACATGGTGAGGGAGGTTTAATGCTTTCACCGTTTTTATCTAAGCTCTTGCTTGGAAGACAGCTAGAATGGAGCGAGAAAGGCCTGAAAATTTTGGGCAAGGATTTTTTCGTCCAGCCTTTAGAATTTTTGGCCATATTGCAAAAAGAGTTGGAAAAAATCAAGAAGGAGAAGATTTTATACCAATATGCTAAGCAAGACTTTTTCAAAATTTCAAGAGAAATGAAGAAGTACGCAGCAAGCAAAGAAATCTTCCTCAAGTACTTACTTGCTCTAATAAGTCATGCAGGATTTGGAAGCGTAGAAATAGTTAGTATGAAAGAAGCAAGTGCAAACTTACAAGTAAAAAACAATAAGTTTGCAGAGACTTACATGAAAAATTTTGGGAAGCAGAAAAAGTCTGTAGACTTGATTCTGGCAGGAATGCTTGCAGGATTCTTTTCTGTATACTTTGACACAAGTGTAGATTGTCGAGAGGAAGGATGCATCGCTCAAGGAAAAAACTTTTGTACCTTTCTGTTAGAAAAACAATTTAAACGAGGAAAATAACTTTTTAGTTATGATAGAAAAGCCCTTTGAAAAAGTTTACATGGTGAAAAACTATTCTAACGCTTACGTTGTAGAATTTGAAGACCATCTCGTAATTATAGATACAGGCATGGATAAAAAAGCTAAAGAACTTATAGAAGCCATAGAAAAAACAGGAAAAGAGCCAAGGGCAGTTCTTATCACGCATGCACATCTAGACCACATAGCTGGACTGGCAAAGCTGAAGGAAAAGTATCCTAACATAAAGATTGTTGTGGGCGAAGAGGATAGAGCAGCAGTAGAAGGAAAGGAATACTTGTTACCAAAAGGTGTAAAGGGGTTTTTCTTCCGCTTGTTAATGCCTTTCATGTACAAGAAAGTTAAGGTAGACGAAACTCTAAAAGAAGGGTATGAACAGTTTAAAGTCGTTAAAACACCAGGTCATACAAAAGGTAGTGTATGCTTTCTTTTGGACAAGCTCTTGTTCTGCGGAGACTTGATAATAAGTAAAAAGAATGGTCTGGATATACCCCCACAAGAGTTTAACTTTGACAGAAGCCAGCTAATAGAATCTATAAAGAAAATAAGTGAACTGGATTTCGTCTCTCTACTTTCTGGTCATGGAGAAGTTGTTAAAGAGGCAAAGGAAAAAGTTAAGTCTTTTCTCAGCTCATTGCAAGCTTAACCTGTTACTATAGAAGTAGTTTCTATTATTCCTGCTAGCAAAAGCAGAATTACAGCTATGAAGAAAAGCTTGAAACTATCCTTAAGCATTTGTGGCATTAGCTCAGTTTTCCTTCTTGTTATTGCAGCAGAAGCTATACCTCCGCCTATCCCACCTATGAAGTAAGCAAGCATCTCCAAGCTACCATGAGGGAAGAAAACAAGAACAGCCATGGGTAAACCACTTAAACCACCTATACTTTTGGCAGTCATGCCAAGAACAGTACCAAGGATAGAGGCGTTCCATGCAAGAATGAAAACAGCACCAGAGCCGTAAAGGAAAGAGAGAATAAAAGTTAAAGTTAGCACACCTATGTTATTCCCGACTATTTTCTCAAAAGTTGATGCAAACGTTGCACTCCCTCTTATAAGCGTGATAGTCGTTAGTTGATCTTGGAAGAGTTTAGCGGAAAACTCTTCGGGTAAGAAAAGGAAGAGTAAAGTGAAGGCAACTACCACACCTGCAAAGAAGCTAGCAAACACAATCACTGCATCTCTATGCCTTGCTAGCAAGTTAAGTTCTTTACCACTTTTTATCAGTTCTTCTGCTCTTGCCTCCGAATACTTTATCAGGTTATAGATGAAAGGTGTTATGCAGATTGTAATAACAAAAGTTGTAAAAATTCCGATAGATTGGGGAAAGAGAACGTAAGAGACCATCAGAGAGGTGACAGCTACTACTGCGCCTACAATAAAAACACTCCAAGGCTTTTTTACAGCTTCTTTTACGGAGACTAACCTTTCAAGAACCATAGCTTAATAAAAGTATATGTTTTAAGAAATAAATAGGATTAGCATGAAAATGAAGACTTTAATAGGCGTGGCACTTTTGATAATGATGCTCTTGTCTACTTTTACTTATTCTTTTATCGGTGGCTTTAGGAGAAGAAGTACTGAAATGCCTACAGGAAACATAGTAAAGTATCAGCTTTCGCCAGAGCAGGAATCAGAGCTTATACGACAAGGAAAGACTATAGTGACTTTTACTTACACAAAAGATTGTAGCAACTGTCAAGAAGCGCTAAACTTTTTGGAACAAGTGGCAACAGGCTACAAGGACCAAGTTTTTCTCGTAGAGAAAGAAGGCAATTCTACCAGTGTTCTAGTCAAGAGCATGAATGGTCAGAGGATGATAGGAAGCATTACAGAAGAGAGGATAACTAGCTTGATTTGTGATTTAATGGTCCAGCCACCTTCAACCTGCGTTTTGGGCAAACTATGATAGTTGGGATAGACTTAGCCGGAAGCGAGAAAAGACCAACAGGATTTTGTGTTCTTGATGGGATGAGGTCGAAATGCTACAAACTATATACAGATAAGGAAATAATAGAAAACGTAGAAAGGATAAAACCTAAGATAGTTGCTATAGATGCTCCTCTAGCTTTACCCAAAGGTAGAAAGTCTCTAGAAGAGAGGTGTAACGTACACTTGAGAAAGTGTGACAGAGAATTGTTAAACATGAAGATAAAATTTTTTCCTATAACTTTAGGACCTATGAGGATGCTGACGAAAAGAGGAATTAGGCTGAGAAGAACCCTTGAAAGAAAAGGTTTTAAGGTGATAGAGGTATATCCAGGCGCTGCTCAAGACATATGGAAAATACCAAGAAAGCAAGAAGGGCTAGAAAAATTAAGGAGGGGCTTGATGAGGCTTGGTGTAAAAGGTGACATAAGCAAAAAAGGTATTACTGGCGACGAGCTTGATGCAATAACTTCTGCTCTCGTTGGAAAAGCATACCTAGAAGGAAAGTATGTAGCAATAGGCGACCCAGAAGAAATTTTAATGATTTTGCCAAAGCCTTAAACTTTTCAAAGACAAATTTTTACTTGTGGAAAGGAGAAAGCTTGCATTGATACTTTCTCTCTTGAGAGAAAACCCTAGTCAAAAGTACAAGTTTGAACAATACTCTATTACTCCAGATATAGCAGCTACAACTTTGATCGTTGCAAGCAAAGACATAAGGGGAAAAGTGGTATACGACTTAGGTTGCGGTGCGGGAAGGTTTGCGATAGGTGCTGCTTTACTGGGAGCAAAAAAGGTTTTTGGTGTAGACATAGATAAAGATGTTCTTGAGATAGCTCGCGCTAACGTAAGACTAATAGAAGAGAAGACAGGGTTGAAAATTTCTGAAAGATGCGAATGGTTAGCGAAAAATGTAAAAGAGCTGAAAGCTGAAGCAGATACAGTACTTCAGTTTCCACCGTTTGCGAACGATCTTCTTTTCTTTAAGAAAGCGTTGCAAATAGCTAAGAATGTTTACAGCATCCATAAGAAAACTGAAAAGACTAGGAAGAGTTTGGCCGAAATATGCAAAAAGTTTGGAGCAAAAATAAAACTAGAAAAGAGCTTCAAGTATAAGATTCCGTGGGAAGAAGGAAGGAAAGTTGGGCATGAAGTTTTTCTTATAGTTGCTAAAAAGCGAGGCTAAGTTTCTTCTTTAAGTTTTTCTTCCATCTCTTTTAACTCTCTCTTAAACCTTTCTACTACTCTTGGCAAATCCTTCTCTTCTACTTTAAGTATAGCTGCAGCCTGCTTTAACAATTTTTCTTTTTTCTTCAGTTCCCTAAATTCTTCCTCTGAAATCATAGAATCACTTTCTACTTTCTTTAATTAAAAATAATAAGGCTGATCCAACATTTTCCAAATAAATGACATAGATGACCAAGTAAGCCTGAAGCAAAACTTATGATAGAAGACGCTAGCGTGAAGATCCTTAAATTACTTATTTTTCTCATTTTCTCACTTTTCTTTTCTTTAATTCTTTTCTTTTTGATTTCCATTCTTTGAAAAGCTTCTCTACAGCTTCTGGCACTTTTTCTTCAGGAACTTCTAACTTCTTTGCGACCTCCCCGAGGATATTCTCAACTTCTTTAAGATAAGAGATTGCTACATCTCCGCTGCAATACTCTAATCGAACGACACCATCTTGAACCCGTTTAGTTCTGAGTATGCTGATACAATTAACT
>CAYYVK010000010.1:0-17183 GCA_964475145.1 uncultured archaeon | reverse complement strand
TCGAACGACACCATCTTGAACCCGTTTAGTTCTGAGTATGCTGATACAATTAACTTCTCCAGTCGAGTTACAGTGCAGGCCACCGCATGCCTCATGGTCTATGTCACCAATAGAGACAATCCTTAATTCTTTTTCAGGAACTATACCACCTTGATAAATTCTGAAACTATACTTTTGTTCAGCTTCTCCTCTTGGTAAGATTTCTACTTTTATTGGCAAATTTTCTCTCACTATCTTGTTGGCTTCAGCTTCTATCTTTTCTACTTCTTCTTCGCTCAAAGCGTCGTAATGTGTTATGTCTAACCTTGCTTTATCAACATCTTTGTAAGCAGAATGTTGCCAAACATGCTCGCCTAAAACTTTTCTTGCGGCAGCGTTTACTATATGTGTAGCAGTATGGTGCTGTTTAAGAATTTCCCTTCTATCTTTATCTACCTTACAAAGAACCCTTTTACCTTCTTCTAAACTTCCTTCTATTCTGTGAAGAATAACTTTTCCAGCTTTTATCACTTCTTTCACTTTTATGTTATCAATGTATCCAGTGTCGTGAGCTTGCCCTCCAGAAGTTGGGTAGAAAGCAGTCTGGTCTAAAACTACCAAGTCTCCTGAAGCTTTTAATACAGTTGCGTGAAACTCGTAGATTGGCTGGTAGTATAAGATTTTTGTTGGTTGTAGGGTACTTACGTCAAAAGGAAACTTTTCCTCAACTTCTACAGGTTTTTCATGCTTTTGAGTTAGCTTAGCATAAAAAAGTGGAGGAACTTTTACCCCCAAACTTTCTGGCGTTATACCCTCACTCTCATAAATTTTTATTAGTTCTTCTTCGCTAAGCTCCTTTCCAGTCAGCGATTCTACAATCCTTTTAGACTTCTCTTTAGTTTTTCTGTACCTTTCTTTCTCTACTCTCACTATTTTTTCTATTTCCTCTCGACGATCTTCTAGGTAAGGAAACATTTTTTTCAAGTAGTCTATGTGCCAAGAAGCTATTTCTTCTACTTCTACACCCAATTCAAGCTTTTCTACAAAGTCAAAAGCTCTTCTCAAAATTACCCTTAGATTGTACCCTCCTCCTACATTACTTGGAATCCCCAAATCACTTATAGCAAAAACGATAGCACGCGTATGATCTGCTAGAGCATATATGGTTTCAAATTTTGAAACCTTTTTCTCCAGTTCTTTTGGAGAAATCTTTAGCTTATCTGCTACCAATTTTCTTATAGCATTGGGCTCAGAAGCTTCGTCAAAACTTAATAAGCCCGCAAGCTTCCAATAGTTTTGCAAGCTTTTATCTTCTTTTAACCCAGAAAGCTTTTTTAATTTTTCCACAACAGGACCAAACACACAATCGTAACTTGTTGGAGTACCTTGAGTAATCCATGTAAACCTTTCCCATCCACCACCCATGTCTACAACTTTCTTTTCCATTTCTACAAAATTTTCCGGATTTCCTACAAATTCTGTAAAAACTGCATTACCAAGTTCTAAGCCTTGGACATGATACTCTAAGCAAGCACCAAAGGCAGAAGGACCTAACCATGCATCTTCTATAAAAACTATCTCTTCAGGCTTTATCCCAAAAGCTTCTGTTAAAAGTCTAAAGTCTAATTCTATGCATTCATCTTTCCAATAACCTTGTTTTCCGTCAAAAAGAGAACTTTGCTGAACCATACCAAAGCAAGTGTAGGACCTACTATTCACACCAGTGTTGGCTAAATCGTTAAAACGAAGACAAATTTGAGGAAGAATTACAGGATTTGCAGGAAACTCAAAATCAAGCTTGCTATCGGTGAGCCTGTAAAAATCGACTATACCAGCAATAGTAAAGTAGAGAGGAAACCATCTACAAACTACTGGATAAGGTTTTAAAGGTGTATGCCCATTTTCTACAAAAAACTTTTCTATTAGTTTCCAAGTTTCAAAATAATCCAAAGGTTTTTTGGTCGGAGGATTCCCTATAAACTCGTAAGGTCTGCAGGTAGAGTCGTTGCAAATTTCTTGATCTGTCAAGGTCCAGAAAAACTTCCCACAATTTTTACACTGTTTTCTTTTAAACCCTAGCTCATCAAAAAGCCTTACCTTATAAAACCTCTCTGGCTTCTTCTGGAAAAATTCCAGTATTTCTTTCTTTGCCATATTAGTTAATTGTTTTGCAAAATTTAACTTTATTCTAGTACTTCATAGCTCTGTTCAACGGATATACCGTGCACGCTCTTATATCGTCAAAGCCTAAGACGGATTGAGTTACTCTGTTAAAGCCGACGCCACAGCCTGAGTGCGGTGAACCGCCTTCCTTGTAGCACTCTAAGTACCACTCAAAGTCTTTAATACTCCTCCCTTTCTCTTTAAGCATCTTCATCATTGTTGATTGTTCTAACCTTTCTACAAGCTTGTTGTATCTGTACTCTCTTTCAGCAGCACCTACTGCTTCTCCACTGAAAGGCATTATTAAGTCAGCACTCTTCACAACATCTGGATTACTTTCATCTTCTATCATGTTGAAGAACTTTATTTTCTTTGGGTAGTGGGTAATGAACAAGGGCTTGTTTCCAAAGTAGCTGACCAAGTATTTTTCATGACTGCTTCTTAAATCATCGCCCCATTCTATGCTTGGCTCGATATTCCTTTTCAGCGTCTCTACAGCTTCTGTATAGGTTATTTTTCTGAAAGGAGGCTTGATGGAATAAAGCCTTTCTACATCTGCACCTAGTAACTTTAGCTCTTTTTCCCTTTCTTCTGTTGCAGTAGATACCATGTGTGTTATCAAGTTTTCTATGTGGTAGAGCAGCTCGTCAAACCTCCCTTCAAATTCCAGCTCGATTAAAGGAAACTCTACTAGGTGTCTCTCGTCTACAGAAGGTTCTGCTCTAAAGCTTGGACCCACGCACCAAACTTTTTTCAAGTGTGGCGTGAGAACTTCTAAGTAAAGCTGTCCAGTCTGGGAAAGGTAGCATTTGTCTCCAAACCAGTCTACTTCAAACAGAGTGTTAATGTTTTCACAAGCACCGGTCGCCATGGTCAAGTGAGGAACATTTATTTCTATGAAATCGTTTTCTTCGAAATACTTTCTTGCTCCCTTCATCAGGCTAGATTCAATTTTTGCCAGAGCTTTCAGTTCTGGAGTATGAAAGATTTTCCACCTTTCTTCAGTCTGTTTTAGGATGTTTGGGCTGTTCGAGTATAGAACCATAGAAGACACACCTCCTTTTTGATTTAGAAGGAGGGGAGATGAACAAGGAACGCAGAATTTTTGCAAATTCTTGTGCGAACAAGACCCACTCCCTAATAGGTTTTTAGAGTACTTAAAAATTTCGGTAGTGGAAAATATTGTTTACAATTTCAAATAATCTTCCGGAAATTACAGCCCAAGAGCTGAAAGCACAAGAGGATTTAGTCCAGAAAAGAACAGCAGAGAAGGTAAAAGCAAGCATCCCATGCAATTGCTCCTCCTAACACCGGAGTTGGTGCACAGTATACCAATGCTAGCAGAAGTAAAAGCTATTAGAAGTCCATAAAGACCTGTCAAAACAAAAATCATAACACACATAAAAATTATTACACCAAGCGAGAGGGAAGTATAATTAATCTGGACCAGAAATTTTGGTATTCTTTTCCCCAAGTATACTGTAACAATACTTGCAATTCCACCAGCCAAACATATAGAACCTATCAACAAAAGAACTTCGTTAAGCTCTAACTCTGGTAAAATTCTACTTATTGCAACACTAGATCCACTTCTTGGATTTCCAACAAGATAAAGCGAAGAAAGCGAAAAGAGTTCGTTTGCTGTGTTGATGCTACCGAGCGTGACTAAGAAGTTTCTAGGTTCTTTCATTCCACCTAGATACTGCATCATCGCAGCTGCTTGTGAAACTCCTATGGCTGGAAGGAAGCCCACAAGAACACCAGCTAAAGAGCCGAGAAGAACAGACTTTAGAAAACTTAGAGGAGATATGCCTATCCTATCGTCTTCTTCCTGTTTTGGTATTTTTGATTTTTCTTTAATACTGATTATTAGAGTGCTAAGGCCGAAAAATCCTGAGAGAAGAGGAAACATAGAATTCTGTTGAGAAACTAGAGATGAGCCAAGAACTATTATGCCTAGAAAACCTGAGAGCAGCACGATTACCAGGGCATAAAGAATTTTCCTCAACTTCTTTTCGGACAAGATCATGAAAATTATTACTAGGAGTATAGGATACTGGATGTAAGGTCTAGAAATTTCATAAAGATAGACAAAGTAATTTGAAAGGATGAAAATTATTCCTAAGCTCAATACCAAAGAGCATATGCCACCCAACACTACTAGCTTAATTGCTTCATGCCCTCTACCCTCCAGCAAGAGTCTATGTCCAGGCAAAACAGAAAGAGAGGTATCTTCATTCGGAGCCCCTAAGAATATTGAGGATATATAGCCCACAAATATTTGTGTGATAGAAAGAGAAGCTATGAAGACTGCCAGGGAATGAGGAGAAATAAAAGAAAAGGCAAGGATTAAAGGTAATATATTGTTTATGTGCATTCCGGGCAGCATACCAAGAATAATTCCTCCAGCAGTACCCAAAAGAACAAAAGCGATTGTTTCAAAAAACATTCAACCACCAAGAATTTTAACATCCTCAGCTTTTCTAGGTATTATTTGGAGTTGATTCTTGTACAAGTCTACAGTCCCGCTCACCACCACAACTCTTCCAACTTTTATTTTACCTACGTCTATTTTGGCAGAAGAGAGGAAGGAGGAAAAGAGAGGAACTTGCACCTTTGTTTTATTGTAACTAATAGTAAGAAAAATATGACCATCAGGGTGAAACTTTATACGGTTTATAAAACCTCTAACAGTTACACTCCTTCCTACCAGACTTTCGTCTAACTCGTTTAAACTAACTTCTCTAGGCTTTGCGTTCAAGGCAGAAAAGTATAGGAGTAAAAGTCCTAAAATAGAAGATGCAACACAAACTATTTGGAAAAAACTTATTTTGGGTTTCATCAATTAAAGAAGTAGATAAAATCTATATACTTGTTTTTTTAACCAACTTTAGTGGTGAATTTCTTTTGCTAGACTTTCCAACAATTTGTACACTTTCTTAACTTCCGGATTTTTTATGTGAGCCTTAGCATACATCAAAAACTCTTCTAGCCTTTCTTTTTTGTACCCTTCTTGCTGATACTCTACTGCTTGCATAGCCATTTCTAGTTTGTCCAATTCTCTCACTAGCTTAGCTTCTTGTGAAGTTCCTTCCTCGAACTCCCTCCAGGTTTTCATGTAACTATCTCTCAAACCTCTAGGTAAATAGGAAAGAATTTTCTTCATAGCCTCATACTCTTCTTCCCTCAGTTTTGCAGTTTTTTCTTCGGGTCTTAAATCTCCTGTGATTATTTCTGGCAAATCGTGTAATAGAGCCATTCTCATCATCTTTTCAGAATCTAAACCTTTTAAGTCACCATATACCATAGCAAGGAAGGTAGTCCTAAAAACATGATCCGCAACCGATTCAGGTCTTATACCAGCTTTCAGCCATCCACTTCTCGATACCCTTTTTAGTTCGCCAACAATTCTTAAGAATTCTGTAACCTCTTTCCAGTCAATCATAGATAGCTTATGAATCGTAAAAGACTTAAACTTAACAAGTTACATGGATATACGCTAAAACTTTCTTTCCAGCCTTTACAAGTTCGTTAAACTTCTTGATGGCTTCTGGCGTATCTTTAATGATAACTTCTATGTTCTTCTTTTCAGCAAGTTCAACAAAACTTTCAGAAACTTCACAATCTCCGTATTGTCCACTCCCTATTAGTATGATTTCTGGTTTCCTTTTCTCTAATTCCTCAAACTCGTATTTGTCTATTAAGTGCCTTGTATGCAGCCATCCTTTCTCAACTTTTCCTGTCCAGTCTAGAATGACGTCATGCTCATACCTTTTCCCATCTATCGTTATTGAGCCAAATTCTGTAGAATCGATTGTTGTCATAATTAATATATGAAAAAGTTTATTAAAATTGGTAGGGTAAAGAAGAAATTAGCTACTTCTTATAAAAGAGGCAAAAAATATTTAAAAAATACTTCGTAGACATCATTAAGTTAAGTATTTATGAAACTACTCCACCTTCTCAAAAGCTATATCTATGCTAATTTCTTTAAGTTCTAACTTACCTCTGTGCACACCTTCTAGCTTCCCTACTTCAAGCTTACTAGCTCCAACCTCCTTTTTTAAAACCTCAGCATACTTTTCCAAAATTTTTTCTGTTTTTTCGTCAGACTTCAGACACAAACTTATACTCTCTTTGACGTTGAAACTTTTCTCTTTCCTCATTTCTTGCACTTTTCTTATAAGTTCTCTAATCAAAGCTTCTTCTTTCAAATCCTCTGTAAGTTTTTTATCCACTAAGACTAAACCAAAATCTCTCTCGACCTTGCTGAAATCTCCTTCTGGTTCTTCAGCTACAACATAAACTTCTTTAGTGTTGCAAAGCGAAAGCAAAACTGTTTTACAATCTTCAATAGCGTTTTTTATTCTTTTGTCAGAAGAAACTATTACAACCCTTTTGATAGGCCACCTTAACTTTATTCCTGCTTGTTGTCTTGCAAAGAGGCTAGCCTCTACAACCTCTCTCACTACTTCCATTTCTTCTTCAAGCCTTTTGTCTATCAGTTTTTCGTTTTCTTTTGGCCAACTTTCTTCAAAAACTGAACCAGTGGCTAAGCCTTGGTATATACTCTCAGCAATGAATGGAGTTATTGGTGCAAAAAGTTTAGCAAGGGTTAACAAAGTTTTCTTAAGAGTTGCTAAGGCAGAAAATTTTTGCTCATCTTCTCTATAAACAGAGACTCTATCTCTGATTAACTTAATGTATGTTCTGCTAAAGTCGTTACAAACAAAGTCTACAAGCTTTCTTCCAACAAGATGAAACTCAAAATTTTCTAGGTGAGTAGTGACTTCTTTTATCAACGAGTTCAGCTTGGAAAGAATCCATTTATCCTCTATGCTTAGTTTACCCCTCTTCTTTTCTCCAGTATCGTAAGTCTTGAAGAACGAGAAACAGTTCCAGAAAATGTTCATAACCCTCCTAATTTCTTCTGCAGTCTTGAAGCTGAATTTTTGAATTTCCCAGGCTGGCACTTCCCAGCAATAATACAGTCTAATCACGTCTGCACCAATCCTTTTCAGCGCATCTTCTGCTGTTATAATGTTTCCAAGACTCTTGCTCATCTTTTCTCCTTTTTCGTCCAGAACCCAACCATTCATTGCTACTGCTTCATAGGGCGACCTTCCAAATATTGCTACTGAGCAGAACATTAGGCTGTAGAACCAACCTCTTATTTGGTCTTGACTCTCGTCTATTAAGTCAACAGGCCAAAGAGCTTTGAAAAGTTCTTTATTCTTGTAAGGGTAGCCTAAGGAAGCAAAAGGTGCTATTCCAGAATCAAACCATACGTCAAGTATATCAGGTACTCTTTTCATCCTTCCTGAGCATTTTGGGCAGACAAGTTCGATCTTGTCTACAACATGCTTATGTAAGTCTAAACTTTTTGGCAACTTTTCTACAGACCTTTTCCTCAATTCTTCAGCAGAACCTATGAGTTCAAAGTAAGAGCACTTTTCACATACCCAAATAGGTAAAGGAATACCCCAGTACCTTTGCCTAGATATACACCAATCAGTTGCCTCTTTCAACCAGTTTCTAAACTTTTCCCTTCCAAACTCTGGAAGCCATCTTATCCTCTCGTTTTCTTCTAGCATTTTTTCTTTGATTTCGTCCACAGACAAAAACCATTGTCTTGTAAGCCTGTAGATGAGTGGTGACTTGCAACGCCAGCAAAGTGGATAAGAATGGACAATCCAACTAGCGTTGAGAAGATACCCTTTCTGTTCAAGCTCTTCTAACACAAGCTTATCAGCATCCTTAACAAACATACCACAAAACTTCCCAGCATCTTCCGTAAACTTTCCTTCATCGTCTACAGGAGAAACAGCAGGAAGTTGATAGTGTTGCCCCACATAATAGTCTTCTGGCCCGTGACCAGGAGCAGTGTGAACTGCACCAGAACCTTCTTCCGCGTTAACAAAATCGAAGAATTCACCTTTCATTTCTTTTGCCTTTTCTAGAACACCATGCTTGTAAGATTTTGACTTCAGAACTGGAATAGAGAGAATAATTCTATGAGCTTTTTCATCCTTTTTCAATTTTTCTTGTGCCGGTACTTCTAACACAGGCTCGTACTTTAAACCATCTAATTCCTTACCTAAAAACTTCCCTTCTAAAGTGTACTCAAGACCAAAATCTTTCAGGATGTTTACCCTCTTCTCAGAGATTATTAGTATTTCATCACCAACTCTAGCTCTTACATAATATTCGTCTCCCTTTACAGCTATTGCCACGTTGCTTACAAGCGTCCATGGTGTTGTCGTGGCAACGACTATAAACTCTTTTTCCTTCCCGGCCAATGGAAACTTTACGTAGACGTACGGATCCTTTACATCAGCGTAAGCATCAGTTACTTCATATCCAGAAAGACTGCATTCGCAGTGAGGACACCAGTATGTCGGCTTTTCCCCCTGGTAAAGTAGACCCTTTTCATGCATTTGTTTTAGAGCCCACCAACCAGATTCTATGTAGTAGTTTTCTAGAGTAAAGTAAGGTTCTACATAACCACGCCATGCTCCTAGCTTCTTGTAAGTCTCTAGCCAAACTTTTTCATTCCCTTCTGCCTTTTTTCTGCAAGCTTCTATGAAGTTTTCAATCCCTATTTTGCTTTCTATATCTCTTTTACATGTTATACCAAGATCCTTTTCTACCATGTTTTCTATTGGCAAGCCATGACAGTCAAACCCTGGTTGCCACCAGCAAGAAAAGCCTTGCATAAGCTTAAACTTTGTCCAGACATCTTTTAGAACAGTAGTCTTGATATGGCCTACATGCGGCTCTGCATTAACGTATGGTGGCCCATCCAGAAGATAAAATTTTTTCTTTCTCTTGCTAAACTTTACTAGTTTTTGTGGTATTCTTTTCTCTTCCCAGAAACTTCTTATCTTCTTTTCTAGTTCTTCTGCATTGTACTGTTTTTGCATAAATCTCTTTTTCGTCTTTATTCTATTAAAAACTTTAGAAGTAGCCAAGGATAGCTTTTACTTCTTCTTTTACGCCTATTTCCTTTAAGGTGGAATTTCTCATACAGTTCTTCATTTCTCTTGAAGCTCTTTTTGCCCATTTTTTAGCTGGAGGATAGAGGTTTTCTAGCAAGGCGTTGTAACGTCTTTCTACTATATCCTCTACAATGTTGCGAAGTTCTACAACTAGCATGCTTTCTTTTATGTAATCGTGCTCTCCCATGCTCGATAGATGTAAAGTAAAGTTTAAATATCTGTTGATTAATTTAAGAATGTGCAGTGCGCTCTTTGTGGTAAAGAAGCTAAGCTTGTTAAGGCAAGAGTAGAGGGTGCAATCGTAGAAGTTTGCGAAGAATGTGTAAAGTTTGGGGAAAGAATTTTTGAGCCAGTTTATCAGCCTGTGAAGAGAAAGGTTAAGCTAGATTTTGAAGAAAAAGAAATTGTAGAAAGGTACGGAAAAAGAGTATTAGAAGCTAGGAATGAGAAAGGACTGTCAAGAGAAGAGCTTGCTAAATTGCTTGGTGAGAAAGAGTCGGTGATAAGAAGAATAGAAGAAGAGGAAATGATTCCTGATTCTGAACTAGCAAAGAAGATAGAAAGTAAACTAGGAATAAAGCTCTTTGAAGAGTACAAGGAAGAAACGAGAAAGGTGAAAGGTAAAAAGGTACCTGAGCTCACACTTGGAGATGTTGTTGAAGTAAAATAACTGAAAGTAAGATCACCCTTTAGGTCCAGAATTCTCGTACGTCCGACATAAAAGGGGCAACAAATCCCACTTCAAAGTATTTATACTTGTACCAATACCACTTATTTATAGTGAGCAAGATGGGTGAGCGCCTTCACGGGTGGATTGGTTCACCAAGCTTAAGCTAAATTCTTTTAGTGCTGTTTCTAAGGTAGACTCAAAAGGAAGAATAACAATTCCTATTGGCCTAAGGGCTAAATTAAGATTGGTGGAAGGTTCAAGGGTTAAAATCGTTCTTGAGGATAACAGTTTAAAAGTTGTTCCTTCTTCTTCATGGCTAGGATGGTGTAACGGTAGCATAGAAGCCTGTGGAGCTTCAGGTGCGGGTTCGAATCCCGCTCCTAGCCTAACTAATATACGCTTAATAAACAAAAAATTAAAAAGTGGGAAAATGAAGTTGCAACCTTTAAAAGGAACAAGGGATTTTTTGCCAGAGGAGGCAAGGATAAGGCAAGAAGTTTTATCTGCTGTGAAAAATGTCTTTGAGACTTTTGGCTTTCAACCCTTAGAAACACCTTCTATAGAATCTTGGGATGTTTTAGCAGCTAAAAAGGGAGGAGGACCAGAAGTGCTGGAGGAAACTTACAGGTTTAAAGACAAGTCTGGACGCAGGGTGGGATTGATATACGACTTAACAGTTCCTTTAGCAAGAGTAGTAGCTTCAAACCCTGACTTGCCACTACCTTTCAAGAGGTACCAGATTCAAAAGGTTTGGAGGTATGGTGATGTAACAAAAGGAAGGTTGAGAGAATTTTTGCAGTGTGATGTAGATATTGTAGGCTCAGAAAGCATGCTGGCTGATGCAGAGATAATTGCTTGTGCTGTTGCTGCTCTCGAAAGAATAGGCTTTAAAGATTTTTTTGTCAGAATAAACAACAGAAAGATTTTGTCAGCTATGCTAAAGCAAGCTGGAATAGATAAAAAGACAGAAGATGTTCTAAGAGCTGTAGATAAGCTTGAGAAGATTGGTGCAGATGGAGTTAAGAATGAGTTAAGAAAATTGAAAGTTCCTGAAAGTTCTATAAGAAAATTGCTTGAGTTGATTAACATTAAAGGTGATGCAACCATCCTAGAGGAAGTAAAAAAGGTTTTGGGAAAGTGTGAGGGTATATCTGAGCTTGAAGAGCTTCTATCTTTTCTTACTTCCATGGGTGTATCAGAAAGAATTAAAGTAGACTTAAGCTTAGCTAGAGGCTTGGACTATTATACCGGGCCAATATTTGAAATTTCTGTAGAAGAAGGAATAGGAAGTATTGCTGGTGGAGGAAGGTACGACAAGCTCATAGGAATTTTGGGTGGGCGAGATATACCGGCTACAGGCATATCCTTGGGCATCGAAAGGATCTTAGAAGTTATGAAAAGCAGGAAGATGGTAGAAGAGAGGAAGAGTAGTGTAAAAGCTTTCGTCGCATATCCGAGCCAGTCTCTTTTAAACGAAGTTCTCAAGCTGGTTAAAGAGTTAAGGAGTTTCAACATAAGCACAGATTTTGACTTGAGAGGAAGAAAGCTTACAAGACAGTTGGAGTATGCAGATGCTTTAAAAATTCCTTTTGTGATAATTCTTGGTGAGGCTGAGCTGAAAAAAGGTGTTGTGAGAGTGAGAGATATGGAAAAAAGGGAAGAGTTTGAAGTCAAGAGAGAAGAGGTTGTCAAGTTTTTGAGTGAGAGGTGACTCTAGAGAAAAAAGCATAGGGTCAGTCTTTAGACGATTCTACTGCCAGAATACTTTCCTTCGTCTATGACTGTACCGCATTTGCTACATACAGTTTGCATGTGGACTATTTTTATGTTATCACTTCCACACTCTGGACAAGTTATCATGATTAAATGAAAAGGCTACCCACTTTAAATATTTTTCTATCTTTAAAAGAATATGTTTTGTTACAACCAGTATGATATATAGTTGGTGAATCGAATGGAGAAGATAGTACTAGACTCCTCGATCATAATAGACGGAAGAATTTCGAGGATGCTGGAAAAGGAGGAGCTGAAAGATGTAGAGGTAATAATACCACTAGCTGCTTTAGACGAGCTTCAAGCCCAGGCATCAAAAGGAAGAGAACCTGGCTTCATAGGATTAGAAGAATTGAAGAAGATACGTGAGCTTTGCGAGAAGAAAGGAATGAGCATAAGGTTTACTGGAGAAAGACCTACTTTAGAAGACATAAAATTAGCTCATTCAGGAAGGATAGATGCAATGATAAGAGAAGTTGCTAAGAAAGAGGATGGAACGCTTTATACAGCTGATTATGTGCAAGCTCTGGTTGCAGAGGCAGAAGGTGTAAAAGTCAGCTATATCCCACCTGAAATAAAAACAGAAGGACTCGTTTTTGAAGGTTTTTTCACGAACGATACACTTTCTTTGCACTTGAAAGAAGGTGTGCCGCCTTATGCAAAAAGAGGAAAGCCAGGAAACTTTAAGGTTGTTAGGTTGAGGGAAGAACCACTTACACAAGAAGAGCTAAACAACATAATCAGAGAAATAACAGAAGCTACCAGAATAAGTGAAGAAGGCAGCTTTGAGATAGTAAGGTCTGGTGCTTCTGTAATCCAGCTAGGAAGTTACAGAATAGCAATAACAAGACCACCTTTTTCTGATGGGCTAGAAGTAACTATTGTTAGGCCAATTGTTAAGCTAACCCTTGAAGATTATAAGCTATCAGAAAAATTGATAAAAAGGCTGGAGGAAAGGGCTGAAGGAATTATAATTGCGGGGCCTCCAGGAAGCGGAAAAACAACTTTAGCTTCGTCATTAGCAGAATTTTATCAGTCTCGTGGTAAAGTTGTTAAAACCCTTGAATCGCCAAGGGACTTGCAAGTAGGTCCTGAAATTACTCAATATGGTCCACTAGAAGGAGATTTTGAAAAGACAGCTGAGATTTTGCTCTTAGTCAGGCCAGATTATACCATTTTTGATGAAGTAAGAAAAACGAAAGATTTTGAAATATTTTGTGATATGCGTTTAGCTGGTATAGGAATGGTAGGAGTTGTGCATGCAAGCGATGCTATAGATGCTATTGAAAGGTTCATGAGTAGGCTTGAACTAGGAATGATACCGCATGTAATAGATACAATAATTTTTGTAGAAGGTGGAGAAGTTAAGAAAGTTTTAGAACTTTCTCTGACTGTTAAAATTCCTTCTGGAATGACAGAAGCTGATTTAACAAGGCCAGTAGTAGAGGTTAGAAATTTTGAGACTGGTGAGCTAGAGTACGAGATATACACTTTTGGTGAAGAGAATGTAGTAGTGCCTATAACAAAAGAAAGAAAACCTTTAGAAAATTTGGCAAAAGAAAGAATACTGCAAGAATTTAAGAAGTTTGACCCTTATGCAACTGTTGAAATAGTTTCTGATAACAAAGCAATCGTTCGTGTCAGCAACGAAGCAATACCGAAAGTCATAGGAAAAAACGGAAGTAGAATAACAGCAATAGAGAATGTTCTGGGAATACACATAGAAATTGAACCGAGGATACCTACTTTTGGTAAAGAAGTTAACTTTGGTATAAACGAAAGCGGAAACAGCATAGAGCTTATTCTTGGAGAAAAGCTGAAAGGAAAGACGGCATGTATATACATAGGGGAAGAGTTTCTATTTTCTGCAACTGTAGGGAAAAAAGGGAAGATAAAAATTACTAAAGATTCTAAGATAGGAAAGGAATTGGTAAAGGCTGTGATAGGAAAGAAGAAGATTAAAGTTTTAGTTTGAGTTTTTAACCTTAAATCAACGAAAAGATTTAAGCTTTTTGTAAGAACTTTCAATTATGCAAGAAGTGTGTGAGTTGCCAATACCATTAAGCAATTACCAGGATCTAGTAATAAGGAAGAAGAAAAAGCCCTATTATCGTGTTGTCTTAGAATTATTTAGAGAAATGGAGAATCAACACAAATTGCAGGGAGATTTCACGTACGTACCTGAGATAGAAAAGATACAAGAAAGAACAAACTATGAAGTATCTAAAATAACGATAATGAGGTCGATACTAGCTTGGGTCAAAACAGCTGGCCTAAGTGATGAAGAATTCTATGTTACTACTACTGCAGGCGGCTGTAAAAGATATCATATAAGAGTAAACGAAAGAACTTTAAGCCTGTTGGGAAGATTGCTATAAAAAGTCCATGTCAAAACCTTCCAAGAATTTTCTTCCAAAGGTTTTAATGGTAGCAAAAAGTAGATCTAGTTGCCAATCAGGAAGATTAGACAAAATTTTTCTGTACATCATACCGGTTTTTATAGCTCTGCCCAACTTTTCCTTCCAAACATTTTCATAAATTTTTTTGAGCGAACTTTTGTCGTACTTTTCAATCTCTAAAGCTTTCCAGCATGCTTTAGCACAAACCTCAGAGGCAATTAACGCATATATGATACCACCGCCGCTGAAGGGTTTGAGTTGGCAAGCAGCATCACCAACTAACATAACTCTTTCCCCAACAGTCTCTTTCATAAGGCCGAACCTGAGCATTCCAGCAGTATCCGGCTTTACAAATTTTCCGACACGATTCTTCAAAAACCTTTTAAAGAAGTACATAGGATTCTTATTCGTTGCTAATCCTACTCTTGCTGTAGCATAGCTTTCAGGCACAACCCATGCAAAAAAGTTTGGGGCAATTTTTTGACCAAACCAAAGCTCTACACAATCCTCTTCGAAGTTTCCTTTTATTGTAGATTGAAGTCCAAATAAAATTTTAGACGGTTGTTTGATTGATGTCACTTTAGCAACAGTAGAGTTTGCTCCATCAGCACCTATCAAAAGTTTTGTCTTAATATTTCCTCTAGTTGTGACTGCTATGCCTTTTTCTTTTTCAAACTGAATAAATCTTCTTGACAAGAACGGCTTACAGCCTTTTTCTAACGCGCAAGAAAACAAATACCAATCCAATTTTTTTCTGTTTATTACATATACAGGCTTCTTCGATTTTAACACAAAGCTAATACCAAAGGGTGAAAAGAATTTCGCTTTCTCAACCACGTTTACTATTATATCTTCTGGTAGTTCAGGTAGTAGTTCCTTTAGCCTCCAACTAACTAATCCTGTGCATTTAGAAGGAAAACCTATCTTTTCGTGTTCCTCTACAATAGCAACTCTGTATCCTCTAGAAGCTATTAGTTCAGCAGTTCTACAACCAGCTACAGACGCACCAACCACTAATACATCAAACTCCATAAAACTAATTTGTTCATAAGCTTAATTATCTCCCAAAATTTCTCTGAATTCTGTTAAACCATCTTATAGCCCTTATTAGTTCAGCTTTAGAAAAATCCGGCCATAGAGTGTTAGTGACGTATATCTCTGCATAATCAGACTGCCAGAGCAGAAAGTTAGATAGTCTGCTCATTCCACCAGTTCTGATGATTAAGTCTACAGGCGTTTGAACTAAAAGGTGCTTTTCTATATCCTTTTGCGTTATTCTAATTCTTCCAGATTTTATAATTTTCTCTACAACTTTCTTGAACGCTTGAGTAAGCTCAAACTTAGAACCATAAGCAACCAAAAAGTTAAGAACAATCTTATTGTACTTTAAAGTCTTTTTCATTATTTTTTTCATCAATCTAACAACATCATCAGGTAATTTTCTAAAATCACCAAGAAACTTTACTCTTATTTCATACTTCTCAAGCTCATCACTTTCCAACCATTTCACCAAGAATTTTTTGAAAAGTTTAAAGAGTTCGTTCAGCTCTCTTTTTGGTCTGTTCAAGTTTTCTGTAGAAAGTGTGTATATAGAAACTTGAGGAATTTTTAGTTCTGCACACCATTTCAAAAACTTTTCTACGTTTTCAGCTCCGTACCTATGCCCTTCCCAAGGTTTTAGGCCTCTGGCTCTAGCCCATCTTCTATTACCGTCAATTATAACTCCTAAATGGTTTGGAGGCTTAATTTCCATACTTAATTCTATGCCATCTAATCTTTTTAAGTCCTACCGGTAAACCATTTTTCATGATAAGCTTGTTATCGACAAAAACGTTACCACCTTTCCCTCTCATAATCTTTATCATATCAAGATGAGAGCTAGCTTTATTCTTCCCATGATATGCTCCGGTATTGTTACCTATTGCTATATGAATGCTACCAAAAATTTTTTCATCAACTATAGTTTCGCCAACATACTTAGCTGCAGGATTTGCGCCTATACCAAACTCAGCAATTCTATCTTTGTCACCAACGTTAGAATCTAAGAACTTTTCAAAAATTTTCTTTTGAGGAGAATCAAACCAAACTATTTTTCCTTTGTAGAATTCAACTTCAAGGTTAGTAACTTTGCCGAAACCTGGAATAGTAACAAAATCGAAAATTATATAGCCTTCTGCTGAATTTTCTAAAGGCGCAACAAAGATTTCACCATCAGGTATGTTCAAGCCAACATCACCCATTTCAACGTCTCTTTTGTCTATCATACCATCTGCTATCAGTATAGGTCTTCCTTTGATGCTAAATTTTAAGTCTGTTCCGTCTTTAGCAGTAATTATTACTTCGTCCGAATTTTCTAGTACACGTCGATAATAATCACAAATCTTCTTTACTACTGGAGAGAATGTCATTTTTATTGACTCATAAAAAACTTTTCTGTAGTAATTCTTGTCGACAAACATCTGCTTCTTTTCTATAGGCCAACCAAAGTAACACCATCTAACCTTTTTTCTGTCTATTATCGCGTGAATCTTTTGAGAAGCTGGTGCACCTAGCTTAACTTTCTCTTCTAACCCACGAGCCCAGTTTATGTCCTCCTCACCACCAAGGAAGATCCTTACGTCATATGCTCCTGCAAAAAGCTTGCTAACTTCTGGCAGTTCAGCAGCAGTATCAAAAGGTATCAGTTGTAAGTGCTTTCTGGATTCTTCAGATGTGTACATTAAATCTGTTACATGAGCTCCCTTTTTCCAACACTCTTCTTTTATCAATCGAGCAAGTTTGATGCATTCTTTGTCTACAGAAGAATAGACAAGCCGAACAGTCTGACCTATTTCCTTTTTCACCGTATACTTTTTATTCTTTTCTATTATAAGCGGTCCATACTCAGGATCTTTAAGCTTTTCAACAATTTTCTTTTCTTTTTCGTTTAGTTGTTTTTCTGTAAACTGATTTAGCTTTAAGAGCTTATCCACGACAGGACCAAACTTCTTTCTCGCTTTTTCTATCCCCTTGTTCGGCTTTCTTCCTATTTGCATGCTTTCTACTGTGGCTTTTGCTATCTTCTTTAACTCTTTAAGAGAAAGCATAATTATTAATTGACTCAGATAATTAAAATTGAAGTACTGCCCTCGTAGCTCAGATTGGATAGAGCACTAGCCTCCTAAGCTAGGTGTCGCGGGTTCAAATCCCGCCGAGGGCGTT
>CAYYVK010000009.1:21893-23152 GCA_964475145.1 uncultured archaeon | reverse complement strand
AAAAGAGTTCCTGAGAATATCGCCAGCATCTTTTATTGTTTCTAAGACCAAATTAGTATTATGAAAACAGTTTTCCTTCTTATAGACGGCATGGCAGACTTGCCTATAAACGGTAAGACTCCGCTATCTGTTGCAGAAAAACCAAACTTAGACTGGCTCGCTTCTAGAGGGTGTACTGGAGAAATGCTGGTAGCTCCAAAAAGTATGTGGAAAAAGGAAGTGCTAGGAAGCCACACCTTAAACATAGCTTTGCTCGGCTATGATCCAAAAAAGTTTAACATGGCAAGAGGTCCTTTAGAAGCGATAGGTGCTGACTTGCCATACAAGCAAGGTCATCTAGCTTTAAGATGCAACTTTGCTACTGTTGATAAGCAGTTGACTGTTGTTGATAGAAGGGCTGGGAGGAATACTTATGGTTTGGACGAGATTGCACGATACATAAACAGCCATGTAGACATAGGTGTGGAGTATAATTTCATGCGAACTTACGGCCACAGGGCAGTGTTGGTTTTAAAGCACGAGCTAAGCGATAAAATAAGCTCGAACGATCCGCACACAGAGGGAAAAAAGGTAGGAAAAGTTTCTGCTACTGCTTCTGATGCCTTAATATCAGCAAAGCTTGTCCAAGATTTTGTTGAGCAAGTACACAGCTTGATAGAATATCATCCGAAAAATGCAGAAAGAATAGAGAAAGGAATACCACCAGCAAACTACTTGCTAGTTAGACAGCCTGGCAACAAAATAGTTGAGCTAAAGCCAAAGTTTGCTAAGAAGTGGAAAGTTAGGCCAGTAGTCTTAGCAGAAAAAGGAGCAGTAAAAGCTACTTGTATGCTTGCAGGGTTTGATGCAGTAACTGTGCCTGAGGCTGATTTTGAAAAAACTCTAGACTTCATCTTTGAAAAGATAGAAGAGCTTTTGACTGAGTATAACTTGGTTTACGCGCATGTAAAAGGGCCTATAGATGAGGCAGCTCATGATGGAAAGTTTGAAGAAAAAGTAAAAGGAATAGAGGCTGTAGATAAAAGACTAGAAGCTTTTAAGAATTTTAAGGGTAGGCTGGTAGTAACTTGCGACCACATAACTTCTACTGAGCTAAGAAGACACATGCCAGGAAAGGTTCCTTTGTTGATTTATGGAAAAGGGAAGGATAGGGTTAAAACTTTTGACGAGTTTTCGGTAAAGAAAGGAAAGCTCAAAAATTTCACTCCAAAGAAGCTTTGGAGGTATGTGTACAAAAGCTGAAGTTTCGTTTTTAGAAA